>QFQM01000169.1 GCA_003243255.1 Flavobacterium psychrophilum
TTCAACGAAAAAATAAGAAGTACTCTATTGGAAGGGATTAGTAGAATTAATGAAGGCATTGCGGTTTCCAATGGACTTTCCAAAGAACAATACCCAACAATCAAAATGAAGGGAAAAGTTTATCCACTTGAGAATGATGTCGCCTTCACCACAAAAATCAATGCTGCTCTTGGTCAGGTTATCACGCCCGGAAATATTATAACCGATGCTCCGGCTTCCATGGGGGCTGAAGATTTCCAGCATCTGGTAAGGGGTAATGGTAAAACAGTATGCAATTACATTATGATTGGTGTAGCCAACCCATCTGTCTACGCAAAGGCAACAGACGAAGGAAAGAAATCACCTTTTTTTATGCATGCCAACAATTACTTAGTTGACCTTGCCGCCATTCCTTTAGGTACACAGATTGGAGTAACCGCTTTACTGACCACATTTAAAAAATAAAAGGGAAGCACCTGAAATCCTGGAGTATCAAAAAAAATAAATACACTATGAATAAAAATTCTGCTGTTGAAATTCGTGATGCCAAACTTCCCAGTGACATTGATTCTATCAGGCAGTTATGGATCGATTATCTCACCTGGGGAAACAACAATATGCAAATGCTCTATGGTGTGCATCCGCATAATCCAAAGGAACAGGTAGGACAAGATATTAAGACGATTGACAAATTTTTGCCACCGAATGGCCGCCTTATGCTTGCTTTCATTGATAATACTGCCTGCGGAATAGGATGTCTGAAAACGATTAATGAAGAAATAGCGGAAGTGAAACGAATGTATGTTGATCCTTCTTTCAGAAAGGCAGGAGCAGGGCGGGCTATACTTCAATCCTTAATACATGCGGCAAAAGAAAAAGGGTACAAAAAGGTACGCCTGGATAGTCCAAAATTTATGGAAGCGGCTCATTCGCTATACCGAAGTTTTGGTTTCAAAGACATTCCGGTTTATCCGGAAGTTGAAATACCGGAAGAATTCAGACAGTATTTATTGTTTATGGAATTGGATTTATCTGAAACGACTTATTAAAAAGTGGATAAGTATTGATTTACGAATCTTAACAAACTAAAACCAATCATTATGCAACGCAGAACATTTATCAAAAATTCAACACTAACTGTAATGAGTATTAGTGCATTCGGGGCTTTAAACTGGAATGGAAAATATTTTGAAGGCGATAACGCAACTACTACTGATATTCTCGGTCCTTTTTACCGGCCCGGTGCGCCCCTGCGCACCAATTTGAGGCTGCCCGGTTCCAACGGAACTCCGGTTGTTTTAAAAGGAATCATTTTTAACGAAAATGGAAAATCACCGATCAACAATGCATTCGTTGAAATCTGGCATTGCGATGAGCATGAAGTGTATGATAATGCTTCTGATGATTACAACTATCGCGGTGCACAGAAAACAAAATCGGATGGGAAGTATGAGTTCAAAACTATTTTGCCGGTTCCTTATAAAGCCGATCCGAAGGATGAAGCTTCGTGGCGGCCTGCCCACATACACATGCGTGTATCTGTGCACAATCAGCAAGACCTGGTAACGCAACTCTATTTTAAAGACGGAACGTATGTTGACACAGACAAGTGGTCTTCTTCTCCGCAAGCAGTAAACAGAATACTCAATATTACCAGGAACGAATCAGGTGAAAGCGAAATTGTTTTTAATGTGACGATGAGCAAAGAAATTCCATTGGATAAAAAAGTGTATGAGAAGCTCACAGGACTTTACCAAATGGAAGGCGACACAATTATTGAATTCACAAAAAATGATGATTTGCTGTTTATGAAACAAAACGGGCATCTAAGAGCAAGTTTAAAATACACAGGTAATAACACATTTATTGGCGGTATCGGTTACCCCAAAGCAACATTTGAATTACAAAAAGATGGAAATGTAAAAGTAGTTGTAGAACGGACTGCTGATAAAACCTATACCGGTACAAAATTTTTAAAGTATAGTGAGTGATAAAAGTAAGATGGTTTAAACGATAGCAATGTCAGACGATTAAGGGGCAGGCCTGCAACATTTCATTTTAAAATTAAAATTTGACTAAACATGCAAAGGCGAAAATTAATTCAGTTGTTTCTTTCGGTGGTACCGATAGCAGCTATTGCTCCTTTTATTGCCATGGCTCAGGACAAACTGAAGAAAGGGTTTAAAGTGGAAGCTGATAAGGACCGGTACAATGAAGACACTCTTTTCGGAAAGGAAAAAAATATGAAGTGTAAAGTTTCAGGCAAAGACACGAACAACGAATTATATGTTGTAGAGGAGAATGACCCTGTAGATGTTGGCCCGCCTTTACATATTCATCCTAATCAAGACGAAGTATTCTTTATCACAAAAGGAAATTACCTGGTAAAAATTGGGGATCAAATGTTTAACCTTAAAAAAGGCGACACTGTTTTTGCACCAAGAAATATTCCTCACTGTTTTCTTACCATTGGAGAAGGTCCTCATCAAATGATTCTTACCTACCAGCCAGCGGGTAAAATGGAAGAGTTTTTTTACAACAGAAAAAATCCGGCATACACGGAGGGAAAAACTCTTGAGCAACAATTTAAAGAACATGACATGGAGATTGTGGGGCCTAAGCTCACTAAATGATACATAGAAACGGCTTAAAAAAATAGAAAGGAATACATGCTTAAGAAAATTTCCATTGCCATTTTCTGGATCGCCTTTTTCGGTTTCTTTTTATGCAAACTGATTCCGAAATACGAGTACTTCAGCAATGACACTTTAAAACATTGGGGAAGCAACACTGCGTTCGACAACAGCATTTTTGCACTCCATATTTTTGCCGGTATCATTGTTTATTGCACCGCCATATTGCAATTCACACCGGCCATACGCAACAAATACATTTCCTTTCATCGCAAAACGGGCAAACTCTATATGCTTTCGTCACTGCTCTGTGTTACTACACTGTATATAATGATACCCAGGACCTGGTGCATCGCCTGCAGGCCATCGCAACTAACAGTAACCAGTTTATGGCTGCTGTTTATCCTACTTGCTTTTTATTTTATTAAGCAACGAAAAATAGTACTGCATCAACGAATGATGATAAGCAGCTTTATCTGTGCGGCCTATTTTGTTACCGTAAGAGTAGTTGATCCTTACGGCATGGGAGTATTTCATTATTTATTTCCAAATGAATCAACAGCATTACTGGCTTCAGACTTATTTGTGTGGCTGGTTCCATTGCTGTTGTTCAATATGTATTGGCTCATAAAAGACAAAAAACAAATTGCAAGAGTAAAGGAGGCTTAAGAGCGAATTAGTAACTGAACTTTTGAAAAAATAAACCGGTAAAATGATTAAAGCGCAATCAAAACTCAACGGACTCGACCATCTCAGGGCATTAGCAATTTTACTGGTGCTGGGGTTCCATTACCAGCTTGGATATTTTGGGCGCCCTGAATGGACCAAACAGTTTAACCAGTTTGGCTGGACAGGTGTTGACTTGTTTTTTGTGTTAAGTGGATTTTTAATTTCATCGCAGCTTTTTGCGCAAATGAATAAAGGCAAAACTATTTCGTTGAAAGAATTTTTTCTAAAACGCTTTTTCAGAATTATCCCGATCTACTTTGTGGTGGTTGGCATTTACTTTTGCTTCCCTTTTTTCCGGGAAAAAGAAGCACTGCCTCCTTTGTGGAAGTTTTTAACCTTTACACAAAACTTTGGGTTAGATATAAAACACTTCGGCACATTTTCACATGCATGGTCGCTTTGTGTAGAAGAGCATTTTTATTTATTCCTTCCGTTGATATTGATTTTGCTTCAAACTACACAGCTATTTAAAAAGGGTTATTTGCTCTTGGTTATACTGTTTGTTGCGGGATTTGCAACAAGACTGTATAGCTGGTATGAAGGGTATCTTCCAGCAACTGGCGGTGAAAGTTCGTTGGCTTCCTGGACAGAGTTCGTTTATTATCCAACCTACAATCGGCTGGATGGGTTATTAGTTGGTGTTTCCATTGCAGCCATTTATCAATACTTGCCAAGGGCCTGGAATAAAATTTCAACCTATGGAAATCATTTAATACTGGTGGGCCTTGTTCTCTTAACAATCGCCTATTTCTTTTGCTCCGACCTTTCGGCCTATACAACTTCTATCGTTGGGTTCCCTTTCATTTCAATAGGCTATGGATTTCTTGTAATGGGAGCCGTTTGCCCTGCAAGTTTTTTATATAAATGGAACTCAAAAATCACTACGCTCATTGCCACGCTTTCATATGGAATATATCTTTCTCACAAGGGTGTCATCCATATGGTGCAGGAAATATTTTCTGATTGGGGAATAGACAAAAACGGAAGTGTCATGTTTTTAATCTGTATTGCTTTTTGTGTGCTGGTTGCATGGCTGCTCCGTCTAACCATTGAAAAACCATTTATGAAATGGAGAGATACAGTGCTTAACAGAAAGCCGGTATTGATAGCTAATGATAAACGGATTGTTTATGAATAATTGAAATTTTAAATAAAATGAAAAAAATAACCATCGTATTTATCGCATTGATAAACGCATTGTCTTTTCCGCTTCAGGCACAAAAGACAAAAGCTAAAAATGAGCAGGTAAAATCATCATTAACGTCTTATGAAAAATATATTGATGACAATAATGATGCTCACTTAAAAGAATTTATGGAGTTGATCGCTATTCCAAGCATATCTTCCATTCCGGCAAATAAACCAGATGTTGAAAAAGCTGCCGCATGGATTGTGAATAAATTAAAAGCTATTGGAATTACGACAGCACAAACAATACCGACTGATGGAAATCCGATTGTATACGGCAGTTGGGACAAAGCACCGGGTAAACCCACCGTTTTAATTTATGCTCATTATGATGTGCAACCCGTAAAAGAATCGGAATGGGATATTCCACCTTTTGCACCAAAGGTTATAGACGGAAAAATTTTTGGTCGTGGAGCAAGCGATGATAAAAGTGGCGTGATGATAACGATCTGGGCAGTGGAAGCCATGTTGCGTACAGATGGAAAATTACCCGTGAACGTAAAATTTATTTTTGATGGCGAAGAAGAAAAAGGCAGTCCAAGTTTCAAAAACTTTCTTGACAGGAATAAAGAATTATTGAAAGCGGATTTCGCTTTAAACGCTGATGGCAGCCAATACAGCGAAACTACTCCCTCAGTTTTAATGAGTTTAAGAGGAGCCGCGACTTTTGAGTTTAGTATAAAGACAGCTAATACGGACGCACACTCTGGCCAGTTTGGAGGCAAAACGCCAAATGCTGCAGTAATCATGTCGCAAATTATTTCTTCGTTTTATACCAGAGAAGGCAACATTGCAGTAGAGGGATTCTATGATAAAGTAGTGCCAGCAACTGCTAAAGAAAAAGAAATGATGAATAAAATACCTTATGATAAAACGGATGATATGAAATTATTAGGTACAACTGCTGAAGCAGGTGACACTACTTTTTCGCCATTGGAACGAGTTTGGTATCGCCCTACACTTGAAATAATTGGAATGCAAAGCGGTTATACGGCAGCAGAAGGACATTCAAATATTATTCCCGGTAGTGCCATGGCTAGAATTACTTGCAGACTGGTAAACAATCAAAACGGTGACGAAATCAAAAATTTGCTTATCAAGCATATCAATAAAAACCTTCCGATGGGTGCATCTGTCAATTATAAATTTACAAGTGGCTATGCAAGGCCAATGAAATTTCCCACTGACACAAAAGCATACAATTATGTAGCTGATGCTTTATTCAAAATTTATGGCAAGCAACCTTTGCAAGTTGCTACAGGAGGCACCATTGGGCCATTAATTTATATCAAAGAAACGTTGGGGGTTTATCCTTATTCAATGGGGTTTCAACAGGCAGACGAACGTTGGCATTCAGCCAATGAATATTTAAGACTGTCAAGTATTCGCAAAGGACAATTGCTTTATTGTTACTACTTACAACATCTGGCTGACGAAGAAAGTAAATTGAAAAAATAGAAAACACAGCCAGCAAAATGTTCAATGCGGGTTCGGTGAATTCATAAACTCACACATCACAACAAAATAAAACAACAATGAAATATATTAAGACAACTTACTTGGTCATTTTGATTTTGACAATTTGCAGCAATTCATTTGCGCAACAACCTTCGGTCAAGAACGACAAAACAAAAAAGGTACCTGTTATTGAATTACACGGCAACGGCTATCAGCGAGGGTTACAACACGGCAAATTATTGAAAACTGAAATTGCAGAGGAATTTGTAAAATGGAAAATAGACATTGAAACGAATACAAAGAAAAATGCTGATACCGTAATTGACGATTTTTATCGCAGCACCAATTTTGAACCCGCTATAAAAAAATGGACACCCGAAATATATGAGGAGATAAAGGGAATTGCTGAAAGTTCTGGTCAGTCTTTCAAAGATGTTTATTGCTTTCAAATGGCAGATGAATTTTGGGTTTATAATGATAAAATCAAAAACATGGAAGTCAATCATTGCAGCGGGATTGGTGTTGCAGCTGTTGGTTCAAGGCCAACTTACATTGCCCAAAATTTAGATGGTCCTGGTTTTATGAATGGAAGCCAGGTTTTACTTCACATCAAAGCCTATAAAAATGAGCCGGAACAGTATCTCTTAAGTTCAGCAGGCTTGGTTGGTATGAATGGAATTAATTCAAAAGGTATTGGAGTTACTGTTAATACATTAATGGCGTTGAATGCAAGTCCAGATGGTTTACCGGTTGCCTGTGTGGTTAGAGGAATTCTGTTAAAAAAAGACAAGAAAAGCGCTTTAGATTTTTTACAAACTGTTAAGCATGCCTCTGGACAAAATTATATCATTGGCTCTGTTGACAGTGTCTATGATTTTGAAGCTTCCGCAAATAAAGTCGTTCGGTTTATACCGGTTGCCAATAACCCTTCGCTTGTTTATCACACCAACCACCCGATTAGTAATGATGACATAAAACCCTGGCATAAAGAAAATATTAGAAAAGCATTATCCGGTGAAAGTGTTGGTAATAGTGTAACTCGTTTTATAGCGCTTAAAAACAGGCTTGACGTAAGTAATCCAAATTTTTCAGACAACACGATAAAAGAAACATTGCGTTCCAAGGACAGCGAAAAATATCCCGTTTGTATAGCTTATCAAAGTGACAAAGGCGGGTTCACTTTCAGCTCTGTGATTTATACGTTAGGAAAAATTCCAACAGTGCAGATAACGAATGGTTCACCAGACCAGTTTGAATATGTATTACATAAATTCACTTCGCGCAAATAGAAAGGCGCACAAAAGATAATTGACCCCTTTGTACTGGGAAGACAACCAAGAAATAAATTCATTATGCCAAAAAGGATAAGCTTACTAATCATTGCCATGTTTTTTTCGACATTGTTGCAGGCCCAACAGTCATTGACAAACGACCAGCAGAAAGTGCAACAAACAGTAATTAACTTTTTTGAAGCATTGTCAAAAAGAGATTCGGTTAGTTTAAAAAGCTACAGCACCACCGATATTACATTGATTGAATACGGCCAGGTTTGGACTTTGGATACGCTTATTCGAAGGGCGATTAAACTAAACACGGCTACCGATTTTAAAAGAGTAAATTCTCTTCAATTCATAAATTCTTCTGTAGATAAAAACACAGCAGGGGCAACGTACAATCTGCATTCAGAAATTACGAGAGGGGGCAAACAAGTAAGTATTCACTGGCTTGAATCGGTTATACTGGTAAGAGAAAAAAAGAAATGGAAGCTAAAAGCCTTGCATTCAACAATGATTAAGCGTACCTAAAAATCAACACATGAAAACTTTTATTCTTTCCGTAGCACTTTTGTGCTTGTTTATCTCTCCTTCCTTTTCGCAAATAAAATTCAGCGATGAAACTAAAAAGTATATCGAATACAGCGATGACATCATTGTTTTCAAAAATGGATTATTAATTGACGGAAAAGGCAATGCTGCCAAACCACAACAAACAGTTATCATCCGTCATGGTAAAATTGACTGGATTGGAGATGATACAAAAGCAATCATTCCCAAAGATGCCGGCATCATTGATTTGAATGGCAAAGCCATCATGCCGGGGTTGGTGATGCTTCATGAACACATGTATATCTCTGCAAGCTCAAGAGCGCCACGCTATGCAAATTTGAAACAACTACCTTTTACCTTTCCTCGTCTTTATTTAGCCGCAGGAGCAACCACCATCCGAACCTGCGGAAGCATTGAACCCTATTCTGACATTCGAATAAAAAAGGATATTGATTTAGGTTTAATGCCTGGACCTTCAATTGAACTAACCGCACCTTACGTGCAAGGAAAAGAATCAGTGTTTCCACAAATGAAGGAAAATAAAACACCCGTGGAAGCAGCCGCTTTTGTAAACTACTGGGCCGATCAGGGCTTCACCTCCTTTAAGGCATACATGGGCATAGATAAACCTACACTTAAAGCAGCTATTACTGAAGCTAAAAAGAGAAAGCTAAAATTTACAGGGCATTTGGATGCAGTGACCTACCGCGAGGCAGCGGAATTAGGCATTGACAATTTAGAGCACGGATTTATGGCGAGCACAGATTTTGTTATCGGCAAAAAAGAAAATGAACAACCCGCTCCCGGCTCCGGGATTAAAGCATTAGGCAACTTGAATATCCAAAGCGATAGTGTAAAGCAACTTATGCAATTCCTAATCGACAAAAAGGTAGGCATCACTTCATCATTGTCTGTATTTGAAGGCGGTACAACTACCCAGCCCATGCCAAATGAAGATGTACTTAGCGCCATGTCACCGGATACCAGGGACTACTATTTAAAAAACTTTGCTTTGGTAAAATCTACAACGCCTGGCGACCGCGATAAAGCATTCGTAAAAAATGCAAAAATGGAAAAACTATTCTATGATATGGGTGGTCTGTTGACAGTGGGCACTGACCCCACAGGTATTGGAGGTACATTGGCTGGTTACGGAAACTGGCGTGCCATTGAATTATTAGTTGAAGCCGGTGGCTTTACACCTTTGGAAGCAATTAAAATAGCAACACTCAATGGGGCAATCGCTTTGGGTTTTGACAAAACCATTGGCACGATTGAAACAGGTAAATCAGCTGACATGTTGATTATTGACGGAGACCCGTCAAAGAATATTAATGACATTAGAAAAGTTCAGTATGTTTTTAAAAGTGGTGTTGGCTATAGTTCAAAAAAGTTATTTGAATCAGTAAAAGGGAAAGTTGGATTTTATTAATTGAAACAAAATGAAAATAAAGCAAGCAACATTCCTGTTTATCGCACTGATAAACGTATTTTCTTTCCAGCTTTCAGCACAAAAGAAAAATCAACCGATTCAACTTGGCCCCTTACTAGAACAGTACTCAAAAGAATACTATGCACTAAATCCTTTAGCAGCCACACAAGCAGGCATCAATGATTACAATAGCCAACTTGAAATTACTATCAGCGAGGAGTATATAAAAAAAGCAAAAGCACTCAATCAAAAATATCTCACCCAATTAGCCGTCATAAATAAAGCAGGCCTA
>QFQM01000769.1 GCA_003243255.1 Flavobacterium psychrophilum
AGAAGAAAAGCCCACTGTACTGGTTCACGATTGGCACAAGGATACTCAAACCCGTAATCAGGTTAAGAATGTAATTGAACAAATTCTCGATACCTACTTACCTGACCCTGCATATAACAGAACGCTCTTTGCTTCAAAAAGCAATAAGATTTACGAGCACTTTTTCCTTCAGGCGGTAGGGACAAATAAAGCGGTTGCATAAAAAAAAGGTATGCCCTCTATCCACGATATAGCTACAAGCCTTGGCCTTCCATTCAGAAGAATAAAGAAACTACTGAATAGGCCCACTCTAAAACCGGATGACCTGATCAGTGAAGATGATTTCTTGCTTCTGAAACGTCACGTAGAAGCAACAGAAGTTAAGGAATTAACAAAAGCTGAGAAGAAGAAAAAAATTAGGCAACGGGAAAAAGAAAAGGACAAAAGTCCAAAGCAAGAAAATCCGTATGCCCCGAAAGGAGCAACAAGGGATGGGAAGATTACTGTGAGGAATACTCCGATGGGTGGCAAGGTTTGAGGAGTATATTTTAACTGTAACCCTTCTTTTTTAACTCCCTGCAACAAGAATTCAACTCTCCGGGAACATTATTTTATCTAACAATTTCATAAGGCGCTGGAGTCTGCGGATCTGTTCACAATCAGACAAATACCTTGAAATTCATTTACATTTCTTAATAATCTTTAACAATCCTTTATAACCATTTAACGTCCCTCTGCCGCATTATAACTTAGGACCTCAAGCAACTGAATATGATGAAGCAAGGGCTTCAGTCGAAAAATTGCTTTGGAATTAAGTCGGAAGTATATATTTAAGGAGCGCAAGAATGGGTGCGGTTGGAATGAAGACTTCTCGGTGTACTCCGGAAGAGCTTCGAAGGTATGATGGCTTCGGAAACTACAATGATGAGGAAGCCGAAAGAGTTATCGATTCAGTGGAAAGACTGGCTCATATCTTGCTTTTAGTTGTAAAAGAAAATTCTCAAAGCAATGAACAGTCTATCAATTCTTCAAAACTTCGGAAAGGGACAGAGGACGGATAAAAGGGGAAGTAAGAATGCAATTATTTATACGCGGGTTTCGAGCAAGGAGCAAACTGAGAACTTGAGTCTCGAAGTTCAGCTTAAGGGTTGTGAGCAATTTGCTGCGAAAGGAAATCTCCACATCAAAGGAAGGTTTGGAGGCACTTACGAAAGTGCGCAGACGGATGAAAGGAAT
>QFQM01000770.1 GCA_003243255.1 Flavobacterium psychrophilum
CGGCAAGTTTTGTTGTGATCTGCGTCGCTATGCTTTTGTTTTCGCTTTGCGAACGTAGGTTCTCTTGTCTGTTGTCGGTTTTTAGGAATTTGTAATTTTGCGACGTAGTCAGGATCAGAGTAGCGGCAGCAGCAAAATAGAGTGCATTCTTTTTTTTGTCTTTAAGTACTAGACTTGCGACACTTATTGAATAAATGGCAGAAAGAATAGTCAGCATATGAAAGCTAGAAAAAAAGAACTCATTTTTGTGTCGGCCGAAGACCATCACCGCGAACGAGCAAGTAGCTATTATGAGCAGCAGTGCGGCCATTATCGCTTCGCGCTGCTTGCCGTAAATGTATAATGTTGGACATAGCACTAATGTCACAATCGAAGCCGCGGGAACTAGCATTCCACCGTGCTTTAAATAACCGTTATTTATATAGGTTAAGAGTACTTGGTACGAGGATAGCTCTTCGCTAAATGACCATAGATGCGCTTGCGCCCCACGGGTATTTACCCAAAAATGGGTCCATATCTGTTGATTGGCTGCGATGTAATATGGTGAGGCAATTAACAATCCTAGTAAGAGATATTTGAGGGCCTGCAAGGGGGTTGGTTGGTACTCTTGGTCTGTCATGCCTTTGTGGAGCTCAACGGCAATTCCCAATATTGACAGGCCGGATGCGACTGCCATCGTATGGGCAAAGAATGTTGGCTTGATCAACAATGCGGCTGCAAAAGCCAGTCCACCCCACAACAAGTCTCGATGCTGTCCAAAAATTATAGCCCTGAGTATCCACCAAGCCATTGCTGTCGTGGCCAACCCAAGCACTAAGTCTGGACGAAAATTTTCGATCAATACGTAAGGTATTGGTGAGCACATTGCAAAAGCGAAAATAAGTAAAAATGCGAATTGTTCTGTGTTTTTAAATGTAAAATACAGAAAAATATATGTAGAAATTAAAGGAATTAAGTTTGTGGCGTAGAAACCGAAATCATTTAGTCCGAACAAAATTATAGATACGACGGCTGTTGCTTCAGAGTAGATACTGTGTGGTACTGGGTTCCCCCAGCTCAGGAAGAAATCGTAGAGACCCGATTTCATCAATATATCGACACGCTTGAATGCGGTTGCAACGTAAACAATATCGTCCCAGGCCACGGCATGGCTAAGACGTCCGTAGTTAATGCTAATGTTTAGGTAGATTAAACCGAGAACGAAGGTCGAGCAG
>QFQM01000771.1 GCA_003243255.1 Flavobacterium psychrophilum
GTCACGGCAGAGGTCGCGGGTTCGAGTCCCGTCCGGTCCGCTGAGCGGGGGAATTGAAAAATTCTCCCGCTTTTTTTCGTATATAAGTAACCCTTTCTCCTTCATTATATGGGAATTATGGGCAAGTAAATCTATCATTGTTGGGGTTCGATAAACCCCATCCTGATAGTAAAGATTTTGCTCGAACCCCACCTTTACTAACTCTTGTTTCTCCAACGTATTGGTTTTCTCAAATACAAATTCAAGGTCTGATAACTTCTCCAGGTTATTCTTAAGTATTCGGTAAGTCTTATTATGATTACCGCTTAAGCGCTCAATAGAGGCCCTTAAAGACATTCTATTGTTGTTGATTGAAGTAAACCACCTTTCGTAAGTATCTTGTGTTATTTTGTTTGTAATCCACTTCTCTTCTATTGAAAACAGCTTGGCTTCTTCTGATGCAAGTTCTCTCGTTTTGTCCTCCAGCAATCTTTTATCTTCCACCATTTTATTCTCAAATATCTGATCGGAGTTTCTTCTGATAACTTTGATTGCTTTATCCGGCATGCTCATCAAACCAAAGACTTGGCGAAGTTGATCGTGAGCTTTAATAGCACTGAGGTTGATGTGCGTGGTCTTATTGCATTTATAGTAATAATAGTATCGTCCGAGCTTCCCACGGGAAGGTGCCCCGGTCAATGCTTTGCCACACGAACATTTCAATACACCTCTTAGGGGCATTTCATCGCTGACAACAATCTTTTCTTTTTCAGGTTTGCGCAGTTTTCGTTGCGCTTGTTCCCAGGTTGCCAGATCAATTATAGCCTCATGACTCGCCGGAAATAAACCACCCGGATAATTCTTAAACGGTTCTACATATTGCATTCCTGCATATAACGGATAACTAAGAATACGTTGAATTGCCACGTTTCCAGACCGTTTAAATCCTTTTTCTCTTGCCTGTTCTGCGATGATGTAAATAGGTATGTCTTTGAGAAAGGAATCAAAAATAAATCTGACTATTGCGGCTTCAGATTCCTGAATAACTAAGTGTCGCTCTTTTCGCTCACCGATCTTCGTATAACCAAAGGGCGGGTTTTTATAAATGTACCTGCCTTCCTTTGCTTTCGCTGTATAAATGCCACCACGTACTTTGATGCTTCTGTTGATGTTGTCCTCTTCAGCCAAAAGTAATTGCAGCCCGGCACGAAAGAAGCTTCCAGGGGTGTCGTA
>QFQM01000170.1 GCA_003243255.1 Flavobacterium psychrophilum
CATTATATAAATTTAATCTATCAAAGTTAAAAGTAAAGCTTAAGACATATTGATATTTTTGCGCTGATTTAATAAAAAGTTATCCCCCCAATGACTACTTTATTTAACGAGCAAAATAGAATCGCTGGCAAGCTATTATATTTACTCACCCTACTATTACCGTTTACTGCCTATACGCAGATAAATACTTCTTCACTGGACAATCCAAATGATGCAGTTACCTATTGTGCAGCATCTACTATCTGGAATGGCACCAGTTGGAGCAATGGCGAACCTGAAACAGGGAAAGACGCTATTTTTACTGCCGATTTCACTTTTACAACAGGTACATTCAATGCCTGTTCAGTTAATGTTATCAATGGAGCACATGTAAATTTTGCTTCAGACACAAATGCAATTATAGTTCATAATATACATGTAGCAGCTAACGCAGAGCTCAGCTTTGAGAGCAGCGCTAACCTGATACAGACAGAAGGGTCTCAAAATTCAGGCAGTGTAACCATAAAAAGGAATTCATCTGAAATTGTAAAAGATGCATTTACCCTTTGGTCTTCTCCTGTAAGCGGGCAAATGCTTCAGAGCTTTTCGCCACTAACATTATCAAACCGATTTTATACTTACAGTACCGCAAATAACATTTATGCCACTGTAACATCTCCGGCTACAACCGCTTTTACAACATCAAAAAGCTACCTTATCCGTACAGAAGAAAACCACCCTTTAACACCAACCGTATGGGAAGGCCGCTTTACAGGCACCCCAAACACCGGTGATATAACGGTAGGGCTTGATTATGTAAGTGAGAACCAGTCGTATAACGCTATAGGAAACCCTTATCCGTCTCCTTTAAGCATTCAAAAGTTCTTTGACGCTAATGAACAAGCCATAAACGGAACATTATGGTTATGGAGAAAAACCTCTGACCCATCTAAATCCAGTTATGCTACAGTAACCAGGCTTGGTTATCAGTCCAATACAGCTACCGATCCGGAAAACAGCACCATACAAGACCCTTATAGCCTGCACGAAGAGGGTATTCTTAATACCGCTCAGGGCTTTTTGGTAAAAGCTTCTTCGGCATCACAAAACGTAGTATTCGATAATTCGATGCGATTACCGTTGAGCTCAGATGTATTTTTCCGTACTGCTTCTGAAGCAGATGATCAGCCTGAAAAAAGCCGGTTCTGGCTAAATGTTACTTCAGAGCATATATTCTCGCAGGTTCTGATCGGATATACCAATCAAACCACTGAAGAATTTGACTTGGGCTATGACGGTGAATTTATCCTTGACGGAAAAACAACACTATACAGCTTTGCCGGAACTAAAAAACTGGCTATACAGGCACTTCCGGAGTTTGAAGACAATGATATAGTAACTTTAGGTTTTAAAACAGAGACAGCCGGCACTTTTACTTTTGCGCTTGATCACAAAGATGGTGTTTTTGCTCAGGGACAATCTATATATATAATAGACGCGGTTAGCAACACTGTACACGACATTACTGAAGCAGGCTATACATTTACCAGCGAAGCAGGGACTTTTGATAACCGCTTTAAAGTGGTTTACAACGAAAGCACTGCGGGTATTGAAACTCCTGTTCAGGATAAAAAAGATGTAATTGTTTTTAGCAACAATCACACGGTTCATCTGCAATCTTCTGAAGAAATCGCTTCGGTAGCCATTTACGACCTGACAGGCAGGATGATTTTTGCCCAGGACAACATAAACAATACAAGTTTTACAAGCGCTTACATTAATGCGACTGCACCTGTAATTGTAAAATTAGCAATGAATAATGGGACCATAGTCTCAAAAAAGATAGTGGTACAATAACCACAACAATATTGCCGCAAGGCAAACCCGCACCAAACGGGTTTTAAGAGAATTATAACTGAGTAAGGTCTTTTATAATTATTTAGTAAATTTTTTAGTTGGATAGCCCCGTTAGTGAAAACCAACGGGGTTTTTGGTTTAATTGTACGAAAAAACTACCGAATACGACGAAAATAACGATTGAGCGAACAAATTCGTTCCAAAAAATATTTTCTCTGAAAGAAATATTAGCTTATAATCTTTCTTAAAAATGAAAATTATGTTTATATTTGAATCAATTGATATTTAATATTTAATTATAAGGCGTTAGTCTTGAAAAAATAGCAAAAAGAAACTTAAATTGTTTTAAACGCTTATATATCAATATATTTGCAGGGAATTTTGAAAAAGATTTATTTTAATATATTTATAAAATAAATAAAATATTTGCCTTTTGGCATAACGATAATTATGGGCTTGTCTCATAATGTTTTAGTAATTTTTTAGTTGGATGCGGAATCCCGGGGTAGTAGCCGGGATTCTATTTTTTTATATCCTTTTGAAAATTACCTGGAAACCAAAACACTAACAGCATTTCCTCCAAAACCTACCGCATTTACCAGTATCTTTCGTAATGGCCTTCTCTGTATTTGCGGAGCAATAAAAGGAACTCCAATAAAAGTATCGTTCTGCAGCATCTGCACGGCAAATTCAAGGCTAAGCAAGCCCGAAGCCCCAAACGTATGCCCTATCTTCCATTTGTTGGTAGTAAGCAGTGGCTTGTAATAGCTAAATACGTTTTGTATAGCCTTATATTCTGAAGAGTCACCTTTAATAGTTCCCGGAGCGTGCATTACAATAGCATCAACTTCATGAATCTCTGTATTTTCAAGTGCCATCAGCATCGATTTTTGCAGGCACTCCGCATCATCCGAAATAGAAACGCTATGTTTTAACGTCTCGGTAGCATAACCTATACCTTCAATATAAGCCAGCGCATCGGGAAACATTCCTGCCATTAGGCATGCTGACACTGCACCTTCACCCAGCACCATAGTATTTTGTCTCTTATCAAAATCAAATGCCCTGCACGGATACTCTCCGCCTGCAGTGCTGTATATTTTCATGGCCTGCATCTGGGCTATAGTAAACGGTGTTAAAGGTGCTTCGCTGCCACCTACAAGGAATTTATGAGCCATGCCTGCACGAAGCCATGCTACACCATTTAAAAGCGCATGCAATGCTGTAGAACAGGTAATGGAATGCGATATCTCAGGGCCTGTACTCTTCAGGTCCTGGGCTACCCAACTCGAAATATTACCTAATGTAGTTGCGGGTGATGCCTGTATACCCGTTTTACCGGTCTCAAGAAATTCACCGTGATGCTTCTCGAACAAATCGGTAGCTCCGCGCGATGAACCTATATTGATTCCGAATACATCATCTTCTGTCCAGCCTACGCGCGATACAGCTGCTCTTGATGCCAGCATGGAATACAGCACCGAATTATCGAGCGAATCATATCTGGCATCGAAATCCCTAAGCCCGGCAACCATTGCTTGTTGCGACTCTGTTAAGGCTGCCGCAGGAACAGTTTTATTACCTATCCTGAAATCACGGATAAGCGTATTGGTATTGCGATAGTTATCCCAAACAGCTTCAGGAGTGGCTCCTAACGCGGAAAATGAGGCAATAGAAAGTATGGAAACAGGTGTATGCAATGCTCTTGGTAATATTTCTGCAAAAATACTGCAAAAGGTTTATTTGGTGATGTGTTTATTCGGTTATTTCGGCAGGAGTTACAGGCAGACTAAAAGATGGTTTCAAGCGCTTCTTCTATAACACTGTAAACTTTATCAAGCTGATCATCATTAATGGTATAAGGCGGCAGTACATAGATGATATTACCCACTGGCCTCATGATAACCCCTTTGCTGATAAAAAAGTCATACAGCTTATTCCTGAAGCTGCCATAATATGACTCACCCTCACGTTCTATCTCCAGCGCAAAAATAACGCCCTGTACCCTTGTGGTTTTTACCCTGCTATGCTCTTTGACCTTTTCCTGAAAAGCAAGGTGTTTTTTATTGATGCGCACCAGATTATCCTGCATTTGCTGTTGCTGTAACAGATCAAGGCTTGCCAGTGCGGCAGCACATCCGGTAGGGTTGGCCGTAAAGGTATGCCCATGAAACAACGCCTTGTTTACATCATCATCATAAAAGCCTTCGTAAAGCTGTTGCGTAAACGTTGTGATGGCCATTGGGATGGTTCCTCCCGTCAGTGCTTTAGAAAGACACATCATGTCCGGCTGTGTAGTAAGATAATCACAGGCAAAGATTTTTCCTGTTTTGCCGAATCCGGTCATCACTTCGTCAGCGATAGTATAAATCCCGCTGCCTTTACAGATATTTATCAGTTTATCAAGCGTTTCCGGCTCATACATAACCATCCCCGCTGCTCCCTGAACCAGAGGCTCAAAGATAAAAGCGGCATATTCGTTGGTTGCTGCCAATGCTTTTAGCGCGGCGTAGCTTTCCTCTTCCCTGCCTTTAATAGGTACAGGAATGCGAACCACCTCAATCAACGACCCACGGAAGGCCTCGGTAAAGAAAGAGATACCGCTGGCAGCCATAGCGGCAAAAGTATCCCCGTGAAAGGCATCTTCAAAGGCTATGATCTTTGTGTGCTTTTCCCCTTTGTTGTAATAGTACTGCAAAGCTACTTTAATGGCAATCTCTACTGCTGTTGACCCGTTATCCGAAAAGAAAAGCTTCTTTTGGTTAGACGGCAACAGTTCCATAAGCCTTTCCGAAAGAAGTACTGCCGGCTCATGGGTAAACCCTCCAAAAAGAACATGTTCCAGCGAGGTAAGCTGTTTGTAAATGGCATCGGCAATATAGCGGTTGCTGTGTCCATAGGGATTCACCCACCACGAAGCAATAGCATCAATATATTCTTTGCCGCTCTCATCCCAAAGAAGGGCTCCTTCGCCTTTGGTTATGCCAATAGGCTTTGCAGCCGTTTTATGTTGTGTATACGGATGCCATAGGTACTGGCTGTCGCGCTGTTGTAAACTCATAGATTCAATAAATTTTCACGGAATGCATCAGCATAGGCCGCGATTACATTTTGGTCAAAATAAGGCTCATTTTCAATGCGCCCTATCACTTTTACTCCCGTCTTCTTGAGGATGATATCCTCTGTAGAAGGCATTGCATCTCCATTGAAAACAATCCCTACAATGGCAATATTGCGCTGTTTCAAAGCCTCAATGGTAAGCAGCGTATGATTGATGCTGCCCAGATAGTGGCGAGACACAACCACCACCTTATAATCCGGTTGGATAAGGTCGGCAATGGTATCAGTATCATTCAACGGAACGAACAGTCCTCCTGCCCCTTCAATAACCAGGTGGTTTTTGGTTTTAGGTTCTTGTATGTTCTTAAGGTCGATAGTCACTTCGTCAATCGCTGCTGCCAGGTGCGGGCTTGCCGGTGTATTGAGCAGGTAACTGTTTGGGAAGAATTGTGTCTTTTCGTTAGAGATATATCGTTTAACCTTGTGTGTATCGGAGTTATCGGCATCTCCGGCCTGTACCGGTTTCCAGTAGTCAGCTTCAAGTGCTTCGGTAATAATGGCCGATGCAATGGTTTTACCTACATCGGTACCTATACCTGTTATAAATAGTTTCATTTAATTTCAAATTCGTTATTGCAGTTGCTGCATCGGTACGTATATTTTGTGTAGACAGGCATCCCTCCTGCTATAAGAAATCCGAAAAGGAATGCAAACAGGGATTTACCTTCTTTTACGGTAGTGCCTACTTCTACTTTATTGCTATTGCATTTGGGACAAATTACAGCCTGCCCTTTATCATCTACTGAATAGCGGCTGATCTCGGAAAGTACAGCCGTAGCCTTATCCATGTCTTCACTTCGCACATAAAGCTTTACGCCCCCTATGGCATTACTCACCAAAGGATCGGTATCTATGGTAAAATTATCAGCCATAAAAACCTCAATCCCTTCCGATTCAAGCTTTCCCTTTATGATGATAGCTTCCGAAGTATATTGATAGCTGCCAATTTTTGCAAACTCTTTTTCCATACTACAAACTTACTAAATGAATCAGCACCAGCCGAAGCGAATTATCAACCAATCAATTTTTACCAAAACATCAACATAATTTTAATATAATATTATCAGTGAGGGTTTTAATAATGTCTAATTTTGATAGGAAAAGTTTGAAAATTAACACATTTTCTCAGGATATGGAAACCTTACGCGTACCCAACTATATCAAAACCGTTTATATAGCCCTGCTCATTATCATCATTGTCTTTTTTATGATAATAGCCAAGAAGCTGCTTGTACCATTGCTTATATCCGGTTACATTGCCATGCTGCTTACCTCTTCATGCAATGCGCTTGAACGCCGCAAGATTCCGCGTTCTGTAAGTGCTGCTATCTGCCTGCTCACTTTCATTGCCGTTATAGGTGGCATAGTCTTCTTTATTTATATGCAGGTGCGCAGTTTTACCGACGATCTTGGCGGAGGCTTAAACGAAAAGATAAACCACTTTGTGATTACCATAAACAAATGGAGCACCGATAATTTTGGCTTCGATCTGGGGATGCCTAATGGCTTCGAAATGAAAAAAGCGGTAGAGATCGTTCAGCCGGAAAATACCAAGCCAACGCAGATGATCATTAAAACCCTGAGTACGGTGTCTGACATATTACTGCTACCGGTGTTCATCTTTTTCCTGCTCATTTACCGCGACCATCTGGCTGTATTTGTTACCAAAGTGTTCAGCAAACACGATAACAACTTCCTGCTTGACAAGCTTACCTCTATCCGAAAAATAGTGCATGCTTACATTATGGGAGCCGGAAAAGTAATGCTGATATTAGCCGTAGTAAACACAGGAGTGCTTTTTGCATTGGGTATAAAACACGCTATTTTCTTTGGCGTTTTGGCGGGAATGCTGAACATTGTACCTTATCTTGGCCCATCGTTGGGGGTTATACTGCCGTTTACCTTTGCGCTTATGACCAAAGACAGCCTTTTCTACCCTATGGCAGTAGCCGTATCTTTTATCTTTATACAATTACTGGAAGGTGCCTTCCTGACACCGAAAATAACGGGAAGCAATGTAAACCTGAATGCGCTTATTACCTTTATCGGATTGCTCGTAGGTGGTGCTATTTGGGGCGTAACAGGCATGATACTTATTATACCGTCTATAGCGATACTTAAAAAACTGTTTGAACTTAGCCCTGATACGCAACCGTATGCCTATCTGTTTGGTGAGGAAGACAGCAACTGGTTTAAAAAACGGGAACGAAAGACTCCAAAAGCTCAGGCTGAAAAAGCCAAAAGCAAGGCTACCGATACCAAAGTGAAAAAAATTATGAAGAAAGGTGAGCAGTAAGCAGCTCCAGCACCTGTGTTACCTGCTGTTGGGTAGTGTAGCTGTGCAGGCAAAAACGAAGGCGTTCCTGCCCTTCGGGTACTGTTGGCGAAAGTATAGGCTTAACGCCGAAGCCCTCCTGCTGCAAAACTGACGCAATATTCTTTACCTTTTCGTTACCGGGCACCACCACACAATGTATGGCAGACTCACTGTTTATAAAGCTTTTCAGGTTTAGCCTTTGTACTTCGTTCCTGAAAAAACTGACGATATCTTTTAGCGATTTTTGATTTTTGGGATGCTTTTCGAGAAAGTTATAAGCCGTGATGATGGTTGCCAGCGAATGTGGCGGCAATGCTGTAGTATAGATAAAACTGCGGGCAAAATTCACCAGGTATTCCCTTAGCTGTGGGCAACCCAATACAGCTGCTCCGTGACAGCCTAATCCCTTACCGAAAGTCATTACCCGTGCAAAAACATTATCCTGTAATCCAAGCTGCTGAATCAGGCCTTCACCTTTATGCCCAAAAACACCTAACGCATGTGCTTCATCAACGATAAAATGCACCTTGTACTTTTCGGACATTTCTGCCATTGCCTTTAAATCAGGACTATCACCATCCATTGAGAAAACGGACTCGGTTACTATGTACAATTCACCCATTTTAGCGTCCGACGAGGCATTTTTTAAAAGCCTTTCGAGGTCGTTCAGGTCGTTGTGCGCAAATTTGTAGGCTTTCGCCAATGACAAACGCATACCATCGCGAATGGAGGCATGTATATATTCGTCATACAGGATAATATCTCCCTTTTGCGGGACAGAAGAAAACAACCCTACATTAGCATCATAACCGGAGTTAAATATCAGTGCACTTTCAGCCTTATGGAAATTGCAGATAACTTCTTCAGCCTTAGTATACAGGCTGTGATTACCCGATATAAGCCGTGAGCCGGTAGCACCGTTTACTGTAATACCGTTATCAAGAAGGTATTGGTGTGCTGCGTCAAATATCTCAGATGATCTGGCAAACCCTAAGAAATCATTAGATGAAAAGTCGACCCTGTTATCAGGCTCGGTGAGTTTTCGTAAGGCGTTATCAGCCTCACGATGCTGCAGCTTTTGAGATAATGATTGCGGGAAACGGTTCATGTTTCAAAAGTAAGAAGATTTTTTAAAAGAGGTTCTGAGCCGCTTAGGAACTGAGTTGCTTAGATTTCTTCCTAAGCAACTAAGGCACTAGAACCTAAGCAACCTGAAAAACATCGAAAAATAAAAATTAATTATTGTTTTTCGATAATTTATTTATATTTGCAGACACAAATCAACCAATTATTATTACCAATGACCAAATTTAAAATCCTTAAATGGGCACTGCTTATTTTTATAATTGCATATTTCGCCGCAATTGTGTTTAATATCAAATTAATCTACGATTTGAAATATGATATCGGAACTCCACCAGCTCCTCAAGGAGTAATATTCAAAATTTCTTGTAATAGTATATTGGGGTTGCTTTTTACTTTTGGACTTTACTACGTCTACAAATCATGTACAACCTTTATCAGCAGGGGTTATTTTAATGGCAAAAGTGCACTATACCTGAAAAGAGGTGGATATATCCTAACTATAAACGCACTTATACGATTTATAATAATAGCCCTGACAGTAGATGATTCAACTTTTAATGCAAATCCTGAACTAAAAGATTTTCTATCAGGCATGAGCAGCAATATTACAGTACTAATTATAGCCTTTTCACTAATTGCCGTATCAGATATCATTAAAAAGGGCAACAAAATAAAAGAAGAAAACGACTTAACCATATAAGATCATGACACAGCTTCGCACACTAAAACTACTGGTACAAATACTATTTGCACTGTCACTCATTTTAATGTTTTTCCTAATCCCTTTCATGCTCCTTTCTATAGTAATGCCGGAAAGCATTCCTTTCAAAATTAACGGGGAAATGGCTAAAGACATTTCTGTAGCCTCTAAGTTGACTCTGTTTATAGTTGTTGCAGGTTTTGCCAGCTTTTTATATGCGCTTTATATTTTCAAACAGATTCTGATCCTGTTCGAAAAAAAGAAAGTATTTGACACTTCGGTAATAACCAACTTTAAAAAAATAGGCCGTATCATATACGGTGGTGGTGTGTTACTAATCATCGGCTCAGTTTCATTCAGACTAACACAGGGAGAAGCTGCAATTGACTTAGATTTTATAATAGATTTAATCTTCGTTTTTGCATTAGGCTTATTCTTCGAGGTTCT
>QFQM01000772.1 GCA_003243255.1 Flavobacterium psychrophilum
AAGCAGTACGCCGGCACTATCTTGTAGCCGGCATCAATGGCGGGCTGTTCGCTGCGCTCCTGAGCCCGCCCTACGGACTCGTTAGTGGATCACCCACGTAGAGCGTACTCGCGAAGCAGTACGCCGCCGCCATCCTGTAGCCGGCATCAATTACGGGCTGTTCGCTAGGTCAGTGCCTTGTGCATCACGCGCAGGCGGTCGAGCAGCAACAACACGCCGAGCAGTGCCACGGCATACAGCGCGTCACTGCCGAGCATCACCAGTACCAGTGTGCAGAGCACCGCGCTGAGCCCGGCGAGCAGGCGCCAGATGCCGCGCAGCAGCACCCAGCCGGCGGCCATGCTCAGCAGGTAGATCAACACGAAGTTGCCGTTGGCGTAGCGGATCAAATCGTCCACCGACAGGTTCAAGGTAGCCGAGAGCATGGCGCACAGCGCGCAGCTGATCACCACCAGCAGCAAGGCTCTGCCGGGTACGCCCTGGCGGTTGCGCACGGCCAGCCTGGCCGGCAGACGGCCCTCATCGGCCAGGCTCCAGATCAGCCGGGCGAAGCCCTGGATGTACACGTTCATCGAGGCGAAGCAGGCCAGGTAACCGAGCACCGCCACCAGGACACGGGCGCGCTCGCCCAGCAGTTGCTCGAACAGACGGGGCAGGGCGGTAGTGTCGCTGTGCACGTCGCCGTAAGTGGCAAAGCTCAGCACCGCCACCGAGCAGGCCCAGTACACCAGGCCGGCCAGCAGCACGCCGAGCAGCAGCGCCAATGGGAAGTCGCGCTCGGGGTGTTTGAACTCCTCGCCCAGATGGGTGAAGGCCTCGATGCCGACGAAGCACCAGAACATCACCCCCAGCGCCGTCGGCAGCAGGTGCCACTGGCCGTCCATTGCCGGCAGCAGCGGTTGGCTGGCGCGCGGCAGATCACCGACCCACCAGATCAGCGCCACGCTGGCGACGATGGCTACGGCGATCAGCCCCTGCAGCATGCCCGATGCTTTCGGCGGACGCTGGCCGAGCAGGAGGATGGCGCCCAGCGTGGCCAGTTCGATGAGCAGCAGGTCGGTGCGATCGAGATCGAACAGCGCTAGCCAGAAGCCGCTGGCGATATGCAGCGCAGCGGGCAGACCGACCGGCAGTACGGCAAGGAACAGCAGGGCGCTGACTCCCTCCATGCGCAGGCCGAAGGCGCGGCCGATCAGGTGCGGCGCGCCGCC
>QFQM01000773.1 GCA_003243255.1 Flavobacterium psychrophilum
AAGCACGTGATGGCGGATTTACCAGCCATACCGAAAGAATTGATGCTAAAAAGATACGAGCCAGAAGCCGTAGTTTCTTCGACCACTTTAGCCAGGCCAAACTGTTTTTCCATAGTCAGTCAAAGCCTGAGCAAAACCACATCATCGATGCCTTGAGTTTTGAGCTAGGGAAGGTAAAAACTGTTGCCATTAGAGAACGTATGCTCAGCATACTACAACAAATTGAAGCTACCCTAGCCGAGCAGGTGGCTGCCAACCTTGGCCTTAAAGTACCTACCAAGCCGCAGCAGCTTAATTTTAGCGTACCTGCCGATGGTAACCCAAAAGATTTTGAGCCCGTACACAAAGAACCTTCAGTAAAAAAATCGCCTGCCCTAAGCATGGAAAATACGATAAAGGACAACATCAGCACGCGTAAAATTGCTTTTTTATTGGCTGATGGTGTTGATGTAAGCAGTGTGACCGATATGAAAAAATCTTTGGAGTCAGCTGGCGCTGTAATAGAAATCATTGCGCCTAAACTAGGACATATAGGCACTGGGAATAAAAAAATCCAAATAGATGAAAGTTTATTAACGGCGGCATCTGTTTTTTACGATGCAGTTTTTGTACCTGCAGGAAAAAGCAGTATCGAGATGCTTGCACAACAGCCAGAGGCAATACATTTTCTCAATGAAGCCTATAAGCACTGTAAGGCCATTGCCATTGCCGACGAACACGATAATGCGCTGATTAAAAACAGTTATATCGCTACAGCGCAAAAAAGCGACGGCACCAAGGACAATGCCCTACTGATTGGGAATACAAAAGAGATTACCAAAAATTTTATCACAGCCATAGCTCAACACCGTAATTGGGACAGGGAAAAAGCCAGAAAAGTACCCGCCTAATCATACCTCAATATATGGAACTTGAAAAAGAAATGCTCATTCATGCAGCAAGAATTGGCAATATAGCCGTATTAGAAGAATTAATTAAAGGTGGTGCTAACCTTAACCAACAGGATCCAAAAGGTTATACCCCTTTAATTATTGCCTGCTACAACCATCAGTACGAAGCGGCAAAAATATTGATTGAACATGGCGCAGATGTAAACGCCGTTGATCATGGTGGCAATACCGCACTCATGGGCGCAGCATTTAAGGGGTATGCTGATATCGCCGAACTATTAATCACTCATGGCGCAGCACTCGATTTACAACACGGCAATG
>QFQM01000774.1 GCA_003243255.1 Flavobacterium psychrophilum
ACGGAATGGTCTGTGTTGTCGGGAGGATGCGTGATCTGATCCTTCAACTCAGCAAAAGTTCGATTTATTCAACAAAGCCGAGTATAGGCTCAATTGCGGAACTCTGACGGTGACTTGTTGAACGTTTTCTTAAACAGGCGGGAGAAGTAATGAACATCATTATAACCGACACTTCGAGCTATTTTTTCTATGTTCCAGTTTGTTTGTTCAAGGAGACAATGAGCTTCCGTCATTCTTTTATTTATTAAGTAAGTTGCGAAGCCTGTGCCTGTCAACTCCTTAAACGTTCTGGAAAAGTAAAACATGCTCAGGTTGGCTTTGCTGGCCATTTGCTCAAGGCTGATATTGTCTGAAAAATTCTGGTTTATGTGATTGAGTATCATTCCCATTGTTGCCTGATGTCGACTCGATGTTTTCAGTTTCTGATTTTGAACAGGACTGACATTCCTTACTACGCGTAAATTATATTCATTACTGATGTAGTTCTCTATAATAATGTGCAAAAGGTGGGCAGCAGATTTAACTTTCATCAGGCTCAGTTCAGGTACCTCATGATACAATTCGATAAGCTTTGATTCTTTTGATAAGTTTTTATCGTTCTCCACTATCTTGGGTAATGGTAGCTTTTCTGTGACACGGGCTTGCCCGCAAGAAACAAACCCTGTCAGATTACCGTTAATGAATATTGGAATGGAGAAGTCTACAAGTCCAGCATGACAGCGATAACATTGAATATGCTGTGCTTTCGTACTTTCAAAACCACCGCAACGATCACATTGCTGGCAATAGGGATGGTAAGCTGCGATTTTTCTGACTTGCTGGCAGAAAGAAGTAAAATTATACCATGGGGATATCTCTTTGCCATTCAGATCTACAGCAACAGAACCCAGACCAGTGGCATTGGCAAAATCGTATACAATATTGTCAAGTATATCGTGGGCGTTTCTCATTTTTACCTGGTAATAAAAGTTGTGATTAGTTAGTTATTCTTGGACGTTCACAAAGATAAATCCATTACATTCGTGACTATGCTATATGATATACTCTTTTTTAAAACCATTGTAAATGGTGCCACATCACATTTTACTGTTGGAGCTTTAAAATATTGATTTCTTGATCTGAGTCATTTTAAGGAAGGTGCGAACAAGTTCCTGATATGAGATCATCATATTCATCCGGAGCGCATCCCAGAGGGACATCATGAGCC
>QFQM01000775.1 GCA_003243255.1 Flavobacterium psychrophilum
ACTTATCATTGATCCATTTTGCAGTACATGCCTGTTCAAGATGCACTAACGGATTCAAGGAGAAACGTGGCACACCGTCGAGACCAGCTTTGCAAACCACATTTTGGCCATTCCATGTAATCTCTATCCGGTATTCTTTTTCATTTACCGTCTTTATCTGGATAGATGAAAACCCCAGCGAATTGGCATCCAAACTATACCGCTTTCCCTCGATGGATGAGGCTATTGCAGGTTTTGGCATAACCTTTAAAGCAACCGGCGGAGCAGCCGCCTTAGCAATATTCCTTTTCAAAGTCAGATAAGCTGATTGGTTTTTGCCCGGCAGGCTATTTCCTTTAATAGCTTTTACTATAAAAGGAACAAGGTCTGATGTATTAAAACCACCGCCGGTGAATACAATAACCATGTCGTTTGAGGGCCATACGGTGATCCGTTGACCGCCTCGTCCAACCGCTTCAAATACATCCGGGTAATCGCCGTCCGGTACCCACCAGTAATATCCGTAGCCATCTGATCCGCCCGTTTCTTTAACATGCACTTTTGTAGCAGAGTTTAACCAATTTTCGGATACCAACTGCTTTGTACCCCATTTTCCTTTATGCAGCATTAATTGCCCGATCTTAAGCATATCGTACGGGTGGAGTTGCATATCAGCCCAGCCATAGCTTACACCTTGAGGGTCGGCAGGCCAATAAAAGTTTGTAATCTCTAAAGGAGTAAACAGCTCCAGACTACCAAAGTTTGCCAGGCTTTTTCCAGTAGCTTTTTCAACAATGGCAGAGAGCAAATGGCAATTGGCATTGCAGTAAGCAAATTTTTCGCCCGCCTTCACAGACATTGGTATTTGTAGGGCGCAGGCTATCCAGTCTGGACATGCCCGTATTTCAGCCAGCCGTTGATCCACATTTATTGCAGGATCACTAAGATTCGTTCCGCAGTCCAACCCCGATTGCATGGTGATCAGGTTCTCTATTGTTACAGATCGTTTTAAAGTATCCATCGAATTGTAACCGGGGAAGTATTTAAAAGCAGGTTCTGTTACGCCGGGAATATTTTTTTTATCGATTGCGATGCCGACCAGCGTGGAAGTAATACTTTTTGTTACTGAAGCAACCTCATGTAAGGATCTACTGCTATAGGGATAAAAATATGCGTCTAATAATAGTTTGTTGTGTCTCAGTATCTGAATACTATGCACTCTTA
>QFQM01000776.1 GCA_003243255.1 Flavobacterium psychrophilum
CTTGCCGTGCAGTGCTCATGCCAGAGGGCCGGCTGCCCGAGATTGGCGCTCCGTAGAAGCAGGCTGGCTATCTCAGGAGCTGGAAAATGGTGCGGAGGCGGGTCTGACGCACCAGGGTGGCGCGCCGGCAGCGTGATGTCTGTCACATGATGGCAACTTGGCTCTGTTTGAATGACGGCTTTCCGATAGCAGGGGAGGCCGTTCGTGACCCAAGCCAGAGCGCTGCAATCGCTGATGCGAGCCGTGAAGCCGCTCGCTGCGTCGATGAGCATCAACGAGGTCGTCGATCTGTTTCTGGCGGCTGAACACCGCGCCTTTCTCTCCCTGCCGGTGGTGGACGAGAACAACCGGCCACTCGGCCTGGTCAGTCGCGCCACCCTGCAGGACATCTTCATGCAGCGCTTCGGGCGCGACCTGCGCGGTCGTCACCCGGTTGGTGAGGTGATGAACGACGCGCCGCTGATCGTCAGCCTGGAAGCCAGTCTAGAAGAGGCTTCCAAGCAGGTCACCGCCCAGCTGCAATACCCGATCACCGAGGACTTCGTCCTTATCGATGCCCAGGGCCAATACTGCGGTCTGGGTACGGTGCTGGATCTGCTCAAGGCCATGGAAGCGCGCGTTGCCCAGCGCAATCGCGTACTGCGCCAGGCGCTGGTGGACCTCAAGGAGTCCCAGGTGCAGTTGCTGCAATCGGAGAAGATGGCGTCGCTCGGGCAGATGGTCGCAGGCGTCGCCCACGAGTTGAACACGCCGCTGGGCTACGTGAAGAACAACGTGCAGCTGCTGCGTGAATTGAGCGAGCCACTGTTCGAACTCGCCGCCGCACAGGCGCGCCTGGGCCTGTGCCTGAACGACCCCGACTGCGACGAGGCGAGCCTGAGCCAGGCCCTGCAGGCCGCCGAACAGGCTCGCCAGCAGGCAGCGCCGGAGCTGCTGGCCGAGGATCTGCAGCAGCTGTATGGCGACACCCTGTATGGCCTGGAGCAGATTGCCGAACTGGTGGTTGGCCTGAAGGATTTCGCCCGTCTCGACCGCGCCATGAGCGAGGAGGTAGACCTCAATGACTGCATCCGCAGCGCGCTGCTGATCGCGCGCAACCACATCAAGGACAAGGCCGAAGTGGTGCAGCAACTCGGCGAGCTGCCGCGTATCGCCTGTGCGCCATCGCAGATCAACCAGGTGCTGCTCAACCTGTTGACCAAC
>QFQM01000777.1 GCA_003243255.1 Flavobacterium psychrophilum
TGATGCGCCAGATGCCAATAAGTAACACCATAATGAAAAGTATCTTCACGAGCGCAAACCGGGCAAAACTTCAATAGTGTCCGCTGTCCTAGTGAAAAATTACTAAGGCGGCACAATCGATTAAGCCTGGCAGGGGTCGTGTTGAAATCCATAATTTCATTACGACTGATTGGTAGTGCCCAGGCAAACAGAGGGAGTAAAGTCTGTTCATGCCAGAGCTGGTCTGCACTTTCGGATGTATGAAGAGAAATAGCCTTTAATCCTGAATTGAGAATTGGATGGACGCTCATATCAGGTTTGTGGAAAATGATCGTTAACAGAGAAGATGGGGACATACCGTACACGGTAGCTGTCCGACAAAACCGACTGAACAAGGATTCATCAGGTAAAACAGACAACATTCTCATTTACCCCACCTCTCTTTGACCGTTACGAACTGATGACCTCATTACAATTTATTAAGTGGATCTGTATTTATAAGCCCGCAACGCTGAAGAGCATCGTAGGTATTTTTCTTTTCAGCTGTTCTGGTGATAACAAGATCATGGTCAAGAGACAGTATTTTCTCGTCGAAATTGCGCATAACCTCGTCTATTTTTCTTACGAATTCCTTGTGCTGTGGCCTGTCTATATCTCCAGGGATCAAAGCTTTTAAGGGCTTCTCTGACATGAACTTAGCCGAAGCATCACTTTCATTAGATGCAGAGAGCCATTTGGCTTCCTCGTCTTCAGTCGCTGCCCCCGGGAGTAAAGTATCCTTATATTCCTCCGTATGGCTTACGAGTACCGGTACAGAGGCCGACAAGACTGCACCAGTTATGATTTCATTACCGCTACCGATAACCTTTAATTGTGCCCCCCGATAAATCATCTGAGCCAATCCAATGTTGCCTTTAGATAAAATGAATAATTTTTCGTTTAACTCATCATTTAATGGTGTTTCAACATTTGTCCATTGTAATGGCCATAAATAATGAATAAACGATTGCCAGTCTTGTGAGTCGTATCTGACATTTGAAATTTTCATATAACCACCAGACTCTGCCCGCCTGGCAATTCTCATTTTCTTTGTCAGAGTCTCGTCAAAAGGATGATTTCCACAAAAAACCATAGATACCCCCATCGAATCTACAATTTCATGTAAAAAATCAATCAACTTACTCTCACCTCCAGTTCTTGAAAATTTTAGCCTCTGCATTTCAT
>QFQM01000171.1 GCA_003243255.1 Flavobacterium psychrophilum
ACTTCATACAAAGAGTAATACCTGTAGCTATATTGTTGACAGTATTATTGCTGATAAAATGGAATCCATGGTTATTACTGATTACACTGTGGATACCTGTCATTGCTTTACATGCATTCGTTTTCCGCCGGAACTTCCGCCTGTACGTAGCACCGGATGCATTACAGGTAAATAGTGGTATCTGGGGCAGAAAAACACAAATCGTCCGTTGGTACAAAACGCAACAAGTATTTTTAGAACAATCTATTTATCAGCGTAGGAAAGAGTTGGCCACCATTTACCTTTCTACGGCCGGTGGTAGAATCACCATCCCTTATATACCATTAAAACTGGCACAACAAATACAGGATTACGCTTTGTATGAAGTGGAAAGAACAGAACGGGCATGGATGTAAGTGAGTAGAATCTCGTTAATAATAAACAACAGCGCCAGCAATCATCTTAATTATTCGCCAGCAATATCTGCCAGGCTGCAGTCACATTACCACTGTCCAATAATTCTTTGGCGTACAGCTGCAACTCCTTTTCCATTTCATCGGGGCTAACAGCATAGTATTGAATAATATTCTTCAACCTGTCGTCATGAAATGCAGGGTCTACAACAGGCATATCATGTACGTTAGCCAGCTGTCCGAGGTTATTACCGGTAAGAATATTACTGTTACGAATAGGAACAGGCAACGCATCGATGCCAATGCCCAGTTTCACATTTGGCTTTTCAACCTGGAATAAATTGCTTTCATCCACCCGGCAATACCAATCGCCACCCAGGCGGGCTATGTGATGCAGTTTTCGCTGGTCAATGAATCCTTGTTCATTCAGTATAGTATCATCGATGTGCATGACCTTTACTTCACAAATAACGAGATTACCTGCACCACCTTCAGAACCTAAAGCCTTTACTTCCCGCACCACACATTCCATTTTCACCTTACTTTCTTTCACCATCGGCGGAGCCACAACGGTAGCAGGCTCGGCAGTTAAGCCGGCTTTTACAAATTCATTGACATCCTTGGGAAATTCGCAGCTGGCCAGGCTCATCTGCTGAACCATAGCATAATCTACGATATTGATCACGACTTCAGGCACTTCCAGCACATTTTCCAAAGTATGTTTGGTGCTATTATCCCTTACCCTGCGCGAAGGAGAAAACACAACAATAGGAGGTTGCGTAGAGAACATGTTGAAAAAACTGAAAGGGCTAAGATTTACCTGTCCCTGCTTATCGATAGTGCTGGCAAAACACACAGGCCGGGGCGCAATGGCATGTTGCAGGTAGTTTTGCTTTTGTACAGTAGTAAGAGTCGTAAGATCAAGAACCATAAAACAGCTTTTTTATACCCTGCAGATGCAGCCGGTTACGCAATACCCTTAAAAATACCTTTGAACAACTATGCCTGGTTTACTTTTTTTCTTGCCAGGATAGAGAACTCATCATCTTCCCTTACAATGGTATTGGAAAGTATGCCTAAACCATCGATCTCCATTTCTACAACATCGCCTGCCTGTAACCATTGCTCGGTGTAATTGGGATCATTAAGCTTACCGGTGCCGTTAAGTTCAAGAAAGCAGCCAGTACCAACAGTACCACTACCAATAATGTCGCCCGCATATAGTGTAACACCATAAGAAGCCCGCTCGATGATCTCGGCGAAGGTCCAATCCATATCACCCACATTACCATCGCTTAATGGCTGTCCGTTTACCCGGCATTGCATGCGAAGGTTCCAGCTCTTGCCTACATGGCCTTCTTTGGCAGGAATTTCATACTGTTCCAGCTCATCGAGCGTCACCAGCCAGGGGCCTAAGACAGTTGAAAAATCTTTTCCCTTCGCAGGACCAAGGTTTAGCAACATTTCTTCCATTTGCAGCGTGCGGGCACTCATATCATTCATGATCATCAGGCCGCCGATATATTGATCAGCATCCTCGGCACGTATATTACGTCCGCTCTTGCAAATAACGATAGCAGCTTCCAGCTCAAAATCCAGCTTCTGGAAATGATCAGGCATACAGAATATATCGCCAGGGCCTTGTATAGCAAGATGGTTGGTAAAGTAAAAAATAGGATACTGGTCAAACTCCGGTATCATGGGCACTTTACGGTTGCGGCGTGCAGCCATAACATGCTGTCTGAAAGCATAACCGTCACGACACGAAGTAGGAAAAGGCACAGGTGCCAACAGGTTTTTCGACTCAGGAAGAAATCCTTTACTCCGGTCGATCCTTCCTTCCCGTATCATCATTTCACCACCCTGCGCCATGGGAATTACATCTTCCCAATAGTTCAGGAACATGCTCATATTATGAGGAATGTCCGGATGCAGGCTTTCCATTTCATACAGTAAGCCATCTACGAGTATAGCAAGGCGATCATGGCCTTCTTCTTGATAAGAAACGAGTTTCATAGCAGCAACATTTAGCGGCTGCAAGATATTATTTATCTTTTCTTTTTTCGCTTACCTTTTTTATCAGGTTGATCCTGGTGCATCAGGTAGGTTGCTTCGGCTAATGATTCCAGCTTTTCGTATAGGAAAATGAGGTTGCTTCGTTCACGGCCCCTGGCATAGGTACCATTATCAGATCCGAGGGCTGTTAATAACCAATCCCACAGAAGTTCCCGCAGGTCTGTTAAATGGTAGCATTCAAAAAAATAGTTGATAACGGCTGCTGGTTGTTGCCGTTCTTCTTTGGTAAGGCGAATCAATTGATTGTGTTTACGTTTTTGTTTGACAGAGGCTTGCATGGCTCGTTATGTTAAGTTGATGGATGATGAAATGAATTAGGGGTATAGAAACCGCTCCTAATCGTTCCTTATTGCAACTATAAAGCTCCCCGCCCCAAAAAAGTCTTCTCCTGGCGTGGATTGAGCATATCAATTGCAATAACCAATGAAAGGCGGGGGCATAAGTATACACACAGGTATAGTTATTGGCATAAGCACAGGCATATGCACAGGCACATATCCTAATACATATACGGCCTCTCCCCTTTGTTTAGGGTGATATGCAGGTTATGCATATACATCTATTTTAGAATGGTATCATCTATGCAGCAGCCTGAAGGTATCGTTGTAGCGGGTAGCTTGGTTGTATGGATGATGAATTATCGTTACTTACCCGGTAAAAATGTATTTATTTTCTGCTGCACTCAATTTAAAATTATTAAATATATTTATAATCACAAATATATTCACTCTTTTCCGGTCTGCCAATTTTTTTAGTAACAAATTTAAAATTTATGGATCAGTCTTTAAATTTTTTTGGAAAGAACCTTCAGTTCTTGCGTAAGGAGAAAAAACTGAGGCAGCACGAAATGTACGACAGTCTTGGTTTCTCGCGTACTACGTGGTCGAATTATGAACAATGCAGAACGGCGCCTTCGCTGGATGGGCTGATTAGAATATCCAGGTTTTTTGGAGTTACGTTGGACGAGTTGATTGCAGAGGATGTTGAGCTAAAGTTTGAGGGCAGGAAATACAAGAAGTATGCGTACAGTGATTCGATAACGCTGGTGGAAGAGCCCAATACGGCCGGCCTGGATTATTTGAAGATCAGGTTGGAGAGATTGGAGAACGAAATAGGGATGATTAAGAACGCCCGGGAGAGTTCGCCCTTCTAATTAAGGATAGCTTACCTCCGGATGCTACAGAGGTTTTACCTTCGCGGGTATGACCGATGAATTCTTTATGCAACAGGCGCTGAAAGAAGCGCAAAAAGCTTACAGCGACGGAGAAATACCGGTAGGTGCCGTAGTGGTGCTGAATAATAAGATCATTGCACGCGGGCACAACCAGGTGGAACGCCTCAATGATCCTACGGCACATGCGGAAGTTATAGCTCTAACCTCAGCTTTTAATTTCCTGGGAGCAAAGTACATCCCGGAAGGAACATTGTATGTTACGGTAGAACCTTGCCTCATGTGTGCAGGAGCACTGTATTGGAGTAAGGTGAGCAAAGTAGTATGGGGTGCTGATGATGAAAAGAATGGGCACAAAAGGATCACAGGCGATAACTGGCCTTTTCATCCCAAAACAGAAGTGGTAAAGGGCATACTAAAAGACGATTGCGCGGCACTCATGAAGAACTTTTTCAAAGATAAAAGATAGAGTGTAGTAACATCCCAACAACCTCTTTAAATGCAAAAGCCACCCACTGTTGAGTGGATGGCTTTTGTATTAATGATATGCTTACAATTTACGCAGCTTGATATTTTTAAACCATATACCTCCACCATGGTCCTGGAGAGCGATATGTCCTTTTTTGATCATGCCATACAGCTTGGCATCACTCCATTTACTTTTTGATTTAAGCTCATTCCACTCAGGCGTCCATAGGTCAAAATCAACCACTTTCTTGCCATTTAGCCAATGCTCTACGTGGGCGCCGTTAACGATGATCTTCGTTTGATTGTATTCACCGGCAGGTTTGGCTGTCAAGGCAGTAGGAGGATGCATGGCATAATCGGAACCGCTTTTTTGCCAGTCTTCCAGTTTCTCAGGATAACCCTCATCATCGATCAGCTGGTATTCGGGGCCAGTTTCATAAGAGGCCCTGTCACCTTCTTCCACCCGGTATATTACGCCACTATTGAAGCCTTTATTGATCTTCCAGTCGAAGGCAAGCTCAAAATTGTCGTATTGCCCAGCTGTAACAAGGTCAGATCGATGAGCAAGCTGCCCCTCTTTACAATGCAACTGGCCATTTACAACCTCCCACCCTTCGGATTGAGCATTCCGGTAGGGTCGCCAGCCGTGGGTTGTTTTACCATCAAACAACAATACCCAGCCGGCTTTTTTCTCGGCAACAGTCAATGTATTGTCTTTGGTTTGGAATGGCGTAAAAGCTGTGAAAGCAACACTGGAAAGGCATATAATGCAACAGGCAATAATGATCTTTGATTTGGATAGATACATAAGCATTGAATTGAGTGAGTACAAAAAGGGACAGTAAGTTACTATAAAAATCAAATGTCCGGGAATGATTCTGTGGCAGCAGGTTTATTATAAAGCTATTAATTCGCTGGGCCACTGGTATTTGAATTGGTCAATCAACCAATGACCTGTAAATTTGTTATCCTTTCACGATTTAACGGAACTATTAAACATTTTAAAACTTAATAGCTATGGCATTCACTTTACCTGCGCTTCCTTATGCACATGAGGCTCTGGAACCGCATATTGACACTTTGACGATGCAGATTCACCACGGCAAGCACCACCAGGCATACGTAGATAACCTGAATAAAGCTATTGCCGGTACTCCCAATGAAAATAAATCCCTGGAAGAGCTGGTAAAAGCAGCAGGCACTATCAGCCCAGCTGTTCGCAATAACGGTGGTGGCCACTGGAACCATACTTTCTTCTGGGAAAGCCTCGCACCCAACGCAGGTGGCGCTCCTTCCGGCAAACTGGCCGACGCTATCAACGCAACTTTTGGCTCTTTGGATGAGTTTAAAGAAAAGTTTAATACTGCAGGCGCTACCCGTTTTGGTAGTGGCTGGGCATGGCTGCTGGTAAAAGACGGCAAGCTGGAGATTTCTTCTACACCCAACCAGGATAATCCCCTGATGGACGTAGCTGAAGTAAAAGGTACCCCTATCCTCGGTGTAGACGTGTGGGAACATGCCTATTACCTGAAATACCAGAACAAGCGCCCCGACTACCTGAAAGCTTTCTGGAATGTAGTTAACTGGACTAAAGTAGCTGAGCGTTTTGCTGCAGCTTCAAAATAAGAATCAAAAAATTTCCGTTACTTAGTAATCCCGGTATCAACGCCGGGATTGTTTTTTATCCTACAAACCATTCAATTGTTTACACATGAAATTACTTTCCCTTCTTGCGGTATGCCTGTCTATCGTATTTTTTTCAGCCTGCTCAGATGGTGGTAGCAAAGGTGGAAAAACACTGGTTGTAATGACCAGCGGTAAAATGCAGATAGATAAAGCCAAACCAGAAACTATCAACTTTGAACCTGGCAACCAGCATAATGAAGAGATATTGACGTACAGTGGTGATGCAGCAGTAAAGGTTACCATAAAAAGCCCTGCAGGAGACCAGACTTTCGATCTGCCCGATAATGGCATCTATCTGCTGAACCTGAAGAAAGATACTTTGATAGGAAGCATCGTGAACTTCGGCTCCAGCGGCATGCCTACTTCTATCAGCAATGTGCAATTAGAACACATCATCGACAGCACCCAACAATTACTCCTGGGTCAAAATGCCAGCGATGCCAATAAAACCTATTTCCTTACTCCTGGCTCTATCAAAAAGGTAAGCGCTAATCAGGGTGCTAAGATCTTAGGCCCTTACAATGCTATTCCCGGTAAAGTCGAGGCGGATAAAGACGGCAAAGCACCTGAGTTTTATAAATTCTTCACCAATTCTCAGAAACGTGAGTCATTGAATGATCTGATCAAGAGACTTCAAAAATAATAATGAGTGAGTAACGGTGGATGGTAAGTTCAACTTGCCATTCACCTTTGCTCCTCTACGGAACAGGATCATATCCTTTCCCTCCCCACGGGTGGCAGCGGCTGATACGCTTGATAGCCAGCCATAATCCTTTAAATGGCCCATGCTTCTTTAAAGCTTCTGCAGCATAATGAGAGCAGGTAGGTGTAAAGCGGCATTTATTGGGTCCAAGAATAGGCGAAATCACCCATTGGTATATTTTAATGAGTGCGAGAAAAGGAAGACTAAGTAGCCGAAGAAGGAATTTCATTAACAGCCTTTATAAGACGGTTCAAAATTACGGCGATCTTTTCACTCACCACCTTATAAGCTGGTAGCTCTTTGCCAGTATAAATGAGAAATAAAGCAATGGTCAGTTGCTTTGATTCCAACAACTCCTGAAACGGTAGTTTCTGCAGGCGATAAGCCTCCCGGGTAAGCCGCTTGATCCGATTGCGATCTACAGCATGTTTAAAGTTCCGGGTACTGACTCCCACACCAAATTGCAGATTAATATTAAGGCCAGCAGCTTTTGCCTGGGGAAAAAGGTAATAAACACGGTAAGGAAACAGATTAAAGTTCCTTCCTTCCTTAAAAAGCTGGTCAATCAGTTTCCGGCTTTTAAGACGTTCCTTTTTACCTAATGTGAGCTTTTTCACCATACAAAAATAAAATAGCCCTGTATTTCGACTATGCTTAATACAGGGCTATCAGCTAATATTTTAAGGTCCTTATAGCACCGTTGCGGGATTATTACCCCAAAACAGATGCAAGGAAGACTATTTCAGTTTTCTCTCATCAGAAACAGTCAGCTTCTTACGGCCTTTTGCACGGCGGCTTGCCAGTACTTTACGGCCATTAGCTGTTTGCATACGCTTACGGAAACCGTGAACGGTTTTACGACGGCGGCGATGAGGTTGGAATGTACGTTTCATAATGTCTTACACTTTTTCACTTTTTTGAAATGGGATCGGGAGAAGCGATCCGGGTTTCTCCGAAGAATTCTTCGGTTTTCAGGCCTGCGGGTCACCACACCTACAGGTTTGTGAAAGGACGGCAAAGGTAATAAAATGGCGGGAGATGAATAACATAGGCCCCAATAAATTTTATATAGCTCCTATATTATTGATTATGTTTCGCTTATGATCGTTTTACGCTACTGATACTGCACCGTAAAGGCTCCTTCGGTAAGCTGGGCATTGGGAGCAGAGCCTATTTGGTCTTTGCCTTCAAAGAAAAAAGTTCCTTTAATGACCTTGTTTGTTTTATCATGCTCTGTAATCGTAAGCTTGCCGGAGATAGACAGGAAAATGGATCCGCCGGTGGCTGACCCGCCCGCATACGATCCAATATAAGAACCCGATGTTTGCAGATCATAAGTGCCTGCAGTTATAGCTTCCGGCATGGTAAGCATTACTACTTTGGCAGATGCTCCCGCAGTCTGAGTAGCCGTTATCACGATCATAGACGAGGACCGCTGTATATTCAGGTTGGCAGGCGTAAAACCGGCGCCATCTATCTTCACGGAAAAGGTAGGCGTCACTACACTTCCGCCCGGATTAGAAGGTTCATCTCCTGTATATTTAAGATTTTCAAAGCTCCCCTCTGTTATGACCAGTTGTTTGCTATCTGCATCCCGGTAGACTTTAAAAGAAAACGTACCAGAAATGGTTTTATTAGTCTGATCTATATTGGTGACTATTACTTCTCCGCCGGCATCATTGGCGTTCTGCCCTCCATCAGTAGCATATGCAACAGGATTGGCCTCTTTGGTATCCGTTACAGTAGCGTAATCCACCGTTTGCTGATTCAATGAATAGTTGGCGGCACCATTATCTGCCAGCTCTATGTGCAAGCTCTTTCCGCCATTATCCAGGCCTGTAATGGTCAGCGTACCATTTTCTATTGATGCTGTGGCAATCTTATCAGCTATCCATTGCACTCCATCGACCTTCATCTTTAGAGTCCCGTTTACCTCACTGGGATTGCCACCATTCTCTTCACTTAATTCTTTTTGACAGGAAACTATAGAGGATATCACCATCCAACACATTAGCAAACGGATCAGTTGTTTCATGATACGAGGATATTTAAATGAGGTAGCTTTTTAAGGATATTACGTATGCAATTAAATTGTTTTACGTGGAAATATTGCAGTCCGGTAATTAAAAATTTTGCAAATACGATGCCGCAATCCTTTTATAAAGCAAGGTGATGTGACTTCAGGGGTTGCCCAAAGAAAATACTGGCTTGATTATCAAAATCTTCCGCGGAATCGGTAGTATAAAAAGTACGCGTAGCATGCCGACTGCAGCGTTTTTCCATTTCCGGATGACGGTGCAGGTAATCTACCAGGCTATTGGCCACGATCTCCCCTTGCGAAAGAACAGTTATTCCGGCAGGCAGGGATTGCTGTATTTTGTTCATTAACAATGGATAATGAGTACAGGCCAGGAGCAGCACATCAATATCTTTGTCTTTAGCTACAATGTTGCGCAGGTGCTGTTGCACAAAGTAATCGGCGCCAGCACTGTTGTGCTCATTGTTCTCAATTAATGGAACCCACATAGGACAGGCTTCCTGAGAAACACTGATCTCCGGATAAAACTTCTCGATCTCGATGGTATAGGAGCCAGACTGTACCGTACCAGTAGTAGCCAATATGCCTATTTTGTTGGTCTGGGTAAATTGCCCTATAATTTCCGTAGTGGGGCGTATTACACCCAGAACACGATTATTAGGATTAAGCCGCTGCAGATCGTTCTGTTGAATAGTACGCAAAGCCTTGGCAGAAGCAGTATTGCAGGCCAGGATCACAAGAGGGCATCCCTGCTCAAAAAGCCATTCGACGCATTGCAAGGTATAATGATATACAGTGTCAAATGAACGGTTGCCATAAGGAGCCCGGGCATTGTCGCCCAAGTACACGTAATCATATTGAGGTAGCTTACGGAGGATTTCTTTCATGAC
>QFQM01000778.1 GCA_003243255.1 Flavobacterium psychrophilum
ACAACAAGCGCGTTATAAAAATAATGTGATCAGCTATAAGGCAGTCGTAAGCACTTATGATAATCGGAATTATCTACAGGTTGAGACTGACAGCCAGGCTATTTTAGGAGCCGTACCAGGAGTCAAAGGAGACTTTATCAATATTTGTAAGCTCAATAAAGATTTTCTGAGAAGCGCCAGTTCAGGCCGGATTTGTTATCTTATTGATCTCCGAAAGTTTAGTAAAGCCGATTTTCCTAATCTCCATAAATCGTATGATTGGGTTTCGTTTTCTCCCGACGGCCTTACCATGGTTTATCAAAGTAATTCCGATAGCATTTTTTATTCCATTATGCTTAAATCCGGAAGGGTAACTTCTTTGATCGATGATCCTGCATTTGTATATAAAAGTGATATTTCATTAGGTGCTGAAGCGGTCAATTATGCTGACTTTTCAACTTGGCTTGAAGATGGCAGTATGCTGGCTAATGATCTTTATGACATCTGGAGAATATTTCCAGATAAAAAAAGACCTGCTGTTAATCTTACGACTTCCGGGAGCAGCGGACTGAAATTCAGATTGATAAAAGAGACGATCGATGGAGAGTATTTAAAGTTATCCGATATCTTTTTGATTGCAGCATTTAATATGAGGAGTAAGGAAAATGGCCTTTATCGTTGCAAGCTTTCAGCGAATGGGTTGTTTAAGACAGGAGGGGTTGGGCCATATGTGATCTACAAGACAAATGATCAAGCTGGTACACAAAGCGGTCATACGCTTATAGAACCTTTTGTGCCTCAACGGTCTGCTGCATCGGATACCTGGATATATTTGCGCCAATCTACTCGTCAGGCCCCCAACATTTTTTTATCCGTTGACTTCAATAAACAGGTTCAATGCTCGAACTTCTGCCCGGAAAAAGCTGTAAACTGGATCAATTCTTTTGTTGTGAACTATACGACTCCTTTTGGAAGAGCCGGTCAAGCAGTTGTTTACACTCCTGAAAATATTGATTCCACTAAAAAATATCCGACGATCTTCAATTATTATGAGAAGATCACTCATCGTGCCTATGAGTATCCTTATCCATCCCTCGTGGAGGATAATATAAATATTCCTTGGCTGGTCAGTAATGGATATATTGTTTGTACGCCTGATATTATGTCAGGTGTTTCTGTTAAAACTGACACTGTGAGGGGGGAATATGCCCTCGATTATAT
>QFQM01000779.1 GCA_003243255.1 Flavobacterium psychrophilum
GCCAGCACCTGGGCGACGAACTGATCGTGCTGATCGCTCAGCAGCCCGATGCGCAGCGCCTCGAAGCCATCCGCCAGTCGTTCCGCGCCACCTTCGACGAAGGCCTGAGGGCCAACCTCGGCAAAGACTACGCCAGCGGACTGGAGCAAGCGGCAGCGCTTTACGACGAGATGGAACAGGCTGCCAGTAGCGCGATGGCGGACGGCCAGACACCCCATAACCTGGGTGCTCACAAACCCTTCACCGAGGCCTTCCAGCGTCTGCGCAACCATCTCCTGGAACAACAGGATCAGATCGTCGACTGGGTCATCTCGGCCGAGAGCAAAGCGGGCGAGCGCTCTCAACTCATCGCCGGGTTGCTGGTGCTCATCGGCCTCGCGGTACTGGCGATCGGTGTACTCACTGCCCACGGCATCGCCCGCCGCTTCGGCGCCCCCATCGACATGCTGGCACGAGCCGCCGACCAGATCGGCCAGGGCAAGTATGACGTGGTGCTGCCGGTATCGCCGGTGCTCGAACTGGCCGTGCTGAGCCGCCGCTTCGGCCTGATGACCGAGGCGCTGCGCGAATACCACTCGAGCAACCTCAACCAGTTGCTCAGCAGCGAGGGGCGTCTGAAGGCAGTGCTCGACAGCATCGATGATGGCCTGGTCATTCTCGACACCCAGGGCAGCATCGAACACGCCAATCCGGTGGCGCTGCGCCAGCTGTCCTGGTCGGCCGAAATCGTGGGCCAGCCCATCGGCCCGCTGTTGCCCGAGCATGCGGTGGACGAGGCGCTGCGCCGGGTGCTGGCAGGCGAACTGCTGCAGGAGCCACCGGCCGACCTGCAGATCGAACGCGACGGCGAGACCAGACTGCTGGCCTGGGCCCTGACCCCGGTACAGGTGCGCGAGGGCGGTAGCGCGGGGGCGGTGATGGTGCTGCGTGACGTCACCAAGCAACGTGCCTTCGACCGGGTGCGCAGCGAGTTCATCCTGCGCGCCTCCCATGAACTGCGCACGCCAATCACCGGTATTCATATGGCTTTCAGCCTGCTGCGCGAACGTCTCTCACTGCCGCCAGGCGGACGTGAGCAGGAACTGATACGCACCGTCGACGAGGAGATGCACCGCCTGGTGCAGTTGATCGACGACCTGCTCAACTTCTCGCGCTACCAGAATGGTGTGCAAACCCTGCAGCGCCGCCGCTGCGACCT
>QFQM01000780.1 GCA_003243255.1 Flavobacterium psychrophilum
GAATATACATATGATGCAGCAGGTAACAAATTGGCTAAAACAATAAATGAAACCGGCAAACCTGCGAGATATAATTATTACCACGCCGGGGCTGTCTATGAAAACGACACTTTGCAATTCATTGGCCATGAGGAAGGCAGGGTGCGTTATGTAAAAAGAAAATTCACCAACGGTGATAGTGCATACCAGTTCCAATACGATTACTTCTTAAAGGATCACCTCGGGAATGTGCGTATGGTACTTACGGAACAAACCGATACCACGCAATACCTCGCTTCAATGGAAACGGCCTATCGCACCAAAGAAGAACAACTCTTTTACAATATACCTCAAACAGCTGTAGCCAAAAATACTATTTCCGGTTATCCCAGCGATCCAAACCCGGTAACCAATCCTAACGACCTGGTGGCAAAAGTAAATGGAAGCGGCAATAAAGTAGGTCCGGCCATAGTGCTCAAAGTAATGAGTGGTGATAAGATTAATATGGCGGTCAAATCTTTCTACAAAAGTGGAGGAACGGCCGGTAACAATAATGATCCTGTTGCCGATATCATCACATCGCTGGCCAGTGGGATTGTGGGCATGGCCGGAGAAAGCAAAGGAACGCTGTCAGGTCTGAATGGCGGAAGTAGCCCCTTGATAGGAGCATTGAACAGTTTTCGAAGCGGAAACATTTCCAACCAACCTGCTAAGCCCAAGGCATACTTAAATTGGATATTATTGGATGAGCAGCTAAAATATGTGGCAGAGGGCAGTGGCTCAGATGTAGTTAAAACAGCAGACGCTATACAAGCATTGAGCACTCCTGGTGTAATTACTATGCCCAAAAACGGCTTATTATATATTTATGTTAGTAATGAAACTCAGAATTGGGATGTGTTTTTTGATAACTTGTCCATTACGCATATTGCCGGTCCGCTTGTAGAAGAAACCCATTATTATCCGTTTGGCCTTACTATGGCAGGCATTAGTAGTAAAGCCTTTGGAAAACTGGAGAATAAGAAAGAGAAGTTCCAGAGTCAGGAGTTTAATGAGGATTTAGAAGTTAATTATTATGAGTTCAAATGGAGGCATCATGATCCGCAGATCGGTAGATTTATACAAATTGATCCGCTTGCTAATGAATACGAATATAATTCAGCATATGCATTTTCAGAAAATCATATTATTGTACATAGAGAATTAGAAGGGTTAGAAA
>QFQM01000781.1 GCA_003243255.1 Flavobacterium psychrophilum
TCATTGTGCAGCTGACGCTGGAAAAAGCGTACAGCGGTTCCATTGAGAACGTCGTGATTACCGACCTGTTGCCGGCGGGTTTTGAAATAGAAAACCCGCGCACCAAGGAGATTCCGGGAATGGACTGGATCAAGGATGGGTATACACCGGTGAATATCGATGTTCGTGATGACCGCATCCATCTTTTCGTGGATGCGCAGAATGGAAAACAGAATTATTATTATGCTGTACGAGCGGTGTCGATGGGTGAATACAAGGTGGGGCCGGCCAGCGCCGATGCCATGTACAACCCTGAATACCACAGTTATAATGGTGCGGGAAAAGTTGTGATATTGAAATAGAAATCGCTGGTTTTAAGTAGTTATTTTTTAGCTAATCCGTAAAAAAATTTGCCAACTACACCTTGTATTGCCATTGGAGCCTTGTGTGTTTTTGAACCCTTCTGTTAGATTGACTTTATTACAGATATTGGAAGACAAGTACTCGAAGAAACCGGTAACCATAGCCTAACAGCTGCAATATTTACTTGCCCGGAGGGTTACAAATGAAAAAACATGTAAACTTCTTTCAGGATTAATTCTTAAACTGTGTAAGGCTTTTTCAGGACGAGACAACATGACAAGAATCTACACCTAGCGCTTTAGGGGGTCGTTACTGATTTTAGTAGATGCGCCAATTTTCACACATTGCGCACGCCTTGTACAAACTAAAAAAATATAGTCATTTAACAGTTCTCTTCGGATGCTGCCATTTTTGCGTTCGATAAAAGCATTCTGCATCGGTCTTTCAGGTTGAATGAATTGTATAGAAATTTGGTTGTCTATGCACCATTGTTTCTGTCGGTGGCTGATTAATTCCGGCCCCTTACCGGTTCGAATTTCCGCCGGCTTTCCCCGCTGGGCTATCAAGCGTTTCAACACCGAATCAATCTAAGAGTGGGCAACGACGTATCTACCTCGATGGCAAATGATTCCCGGCTTTAATTATCGAGCACATGAGCAGTCTAAAACTTCTGCCGTCTTCCTATATATGACCAAACTCATTAGTCAATGCAACAAACCCCCTTATGTTGGCATTTGCCTCACCTTGTCTAATTACCATTCTTTACACCAACATGGCATTTAATAAAAAAGGCCATATAATTTTCCTTCACGTTTGTAACTTTGCAATCTTAAATATAAGATAAGCAGGATAAGGG
>QFQM01000782.1 GCA_003243255.1 Flavobacterium psychrophilum
CGAGGAGGCTACGACAGGGTTCACCAAGGTGCAACATAGCTTTTTCCATCATCTGAAACTCGGTATTCCGTTGTCCCTGTGCTTCGAGTTCGTCTTCCACCGGCACTGTGTCACTCAGCCCATTGATATCCGGAACGAACTTTTGCTGCTGTTGCAGCCTTTTTAGCCACAACCGCCTGCATACTGAATATACATAGGTCTTTAACAGGCAATTGAGCTCAAAGGTTCCGGACTTAGCCTTCTCATACAACACGATCATGGCTTCCTGGAAAACGTCCCTTGCATCATCTGCTGAACCATTGTTGTTGATTATCAGCGTTTGCACCATATTATAGTGCTGCTTATAGATCGTTTCAATGGCTTGCCGGTCATTTTTTGCCAGTCCTTCCAATAAAGCTATTTCCCGGGGATCTGTTTTCAACTTGAACCGTATTATTAATACCCAAATTAATGAGAAGTAACCCAATTATCCTGCTAAAATGAAGGAAAAAAGGAGGTTACCGGCGCGCAAAGTACTGTGTTTCAGGGCCGGGAAAAAATATTTATAATTTTTTCAGCAAGGGGAGGTTACCTTTTTCTCTTTCCTGTATTAATCCTTAAATCATCTGTTAACAAAACAAAAAAACGGTACAAATGAAAAAGCTCCTGTTAGTTTTAGCAATTGGCGCATTCGTAGCATCTTGCAATGACGGTGGAACTGGTACAGAAGGTAAAGACACTACCACTACTACTCCAGCAGCTCCTGCTCCAGATTCAGCGACTACTACTCCTGATTCTCTGACTGCTAAGCCTGATTCTGCTACAACTGCTGCTCCTGACTCACTGAAGAAATAAGTTTTTTTTCATATGGCAAGCAATCGTTAGAGGCCGTCCTGTTCTCAGGATGGCTTTTTTCGTATGTGGCAGTGTGCCAGTAGCCGGTAATATCGGCAGTAACGGCAATCGGCAGTACTGGTTGCTTTCATTTTCACGCAATAAAAAAAGGCATCACATAGTGATGCCGTCCAGAAGTTTGTCTCTTTTGTGGTCCGGGAAGGAATGGGCTTAGTAGCCTACCATTCCTCTTGTTGATTTGCAGCCTCCTTTAGAAGTAGTGCAAGAAGATACAGTTACACCAAGAGCAATTACTAATGCGAGAATAGTCAAAATCCGTTTCATTTTTTGTGGTATTTAAGGTTGAGAATAAGCCTGATGAATG
>QFQM01000783.1 GCA_003243255.1 Flavobacterium psychrophilum
GCGCTCCCCAAGCGGTTAAGTCGCCACTTGCGTTAACGATGCCGCTCGACACACCTTTCTGGATTAGAAGTTTTTTAGCCATCTCGGCGGCGTAGCCTTTTCCGATACCCCCGAAACCAATACGCATTCCTTTATTCTTTAGGAATACGGTGCAGTTCTGAGCATCCAGTTCAATATTTCTGTAATCAATCAGATGCACCATACGTAACGCATTTTCTTTAGATGGTAGTGCTTCCATCGTTTTGTCGAAGTTCCAAAGCGTCTTATCGATACTCCCGTAGGTAATGTCGAATGCACCTTGGGTGATATGCGAGATACCTATGCTGCGTTGGATAAGCTCAAAGACTTCTCTGTCTACTTTTACAGGCGCAACACCTGCAAATTCATTGATTATGCTGGTCTGGCTTTCGTTGCTGAAGGTTGTAAGTTGCTTTTCTATCCGCTTAATCTCGTCAACAGCCATATCGATGAAGGCTTCCGCGTCACTTTGTCCGGAGGCAACTACTGTTATGGTAAAATTGTTGCCCATCAGTTTGAGCGATCTTGAAAACTCTTGCATGGATCTATTTATTTATGCGTGTCACATACTGCTTCGATTTCCTTGACCCACTGTTCAACTGATGCTTCCGGCTTTCCTTTCCATGACTTAAGTACTTTTCCATTGGCATCAAGAAGCAGTGTAAGCGGGAAATTTCCATCCTTATTGTATTTATCAGCGAGGGCTTCATTTTTTTTAGTCTGTTTAGCCGAGAGCTGGTTTTTCTTTTTTCGCGGGAAATCCGCATTGAGCAATACCAAATGGTCTTTTGCCATCGCATTGAAAGCATCGCTTTCAAAATAATTCTTCTTTGTAGCTATGCAGGGTGCACACCAGTCAGAACCCGAGAAATTGAGCAGGATAAGCTGGTGATTTTCCACGGCCATCTTCTTTGCGGTTTCAAAATCTGTTTCCCATTTGAGCGGTGCTATTACCAAAAATAGTAGGCAGGCAAGAATTTTCATGATGACAATGTTTTAATATTATAACAAAATAACGCAATCGGGGTGCCGTTGTTACCTGAAGTTTCTTAAGATTCGCTTAAGATTGCTCAAGCCACCGTGACATCAAAAAGATAACCAACCAAGGCTGAGGCCGCCATGGCAACAATTTTACCATAACAGTAGTTGCCTCCGCACACAAAGGCAAGCGCCGAAGC
>QFQM01000784.1 GCA_003243255.1 Flavobacterium psychrophilum
TGCGCCAGGGCGCGGTCGTGGTGTTCGACCTTGTCCAGCTGCGGCGGCAGGCTGCTGCCCAGCGAAGCCTTGCCGGACAGCACGGCGGTCAGGGCGCGGGCGGCGGCCAGGCGTGGGTTCATTGACCGAGCACCAGGCCGGGCGCGAACTGCTCGCGGCGGCTGTTGTAGAGGTCGGCGAACGCCAGCGGCTTACCGCCGGGCAGCTGCAGGCGAGTCAGGCGCAGCGCGCCTTCGCCGCAGGCCACGGTCAGGCCGCTCTTGTCAGCGGCGAGAATGCTGCCCGGCTCGCCCTTGCCTTGTCCAATCTCAGCGGCATGCACTTTCAGCGCATCGCCGTTCAGCGTGGTATGGCAGATCGGCCAGGGATGGAAAGCGCGCACCAGGCGCTCCAATTCTACGGCCGGGCGGCTGAAGTCCAGAAGCGCTTCTTCCTTGTTCAGCTTGTGTGCGTAGTTGGCCAGGGCATCGTCCTGCACTTCGCCCTTCAGCGTACCGGCAGCCAGGCCGTCGATTGCCTGCAGCACCGCCTGCGGACCAAGCTGGGCGAGGCGGTCATGCAGCGAGCCACCCGTGTCGCTGGTGTTGATCGGCGTGCTGACCTTGAGCAGCATCGGTCCGGTGTCCAGGCCTGCTTCCATCTGCATCACAGTGACGCCACTCTCGGCATCGCCGGCCTGCACCGCGCGCTGGATCGGCGCGGCACCGCGCCAGCGCGGTAGCAAGGAGGCGTGGCTGTTGATGCAGCCCAGGCGCGGCGTGTCGAGCACCACCTGCGGCAGGATCAGGCCGTAGGCGACTACTACCATCAGGTCCGGCTTGAGCGCCGCCAGCTCGGCCTGAGCCTCTTCATTGCGCAGGCTGGCCGGCTGATAGACCGGAATGCCGTGCTCGACGGCGAGCTGCTTGACCGGGCTCGGCATCAGCTTCTGGCCGCGGCCGGCCGGGCGATCCGGCTGGGTGTAGACGGCGACGATCTGGTGCGGGCTGGCCAGCAGGGCCTTGAGGTGCTCGGCGGCGAATTCCGGGGTGCCGGCAAAGACGATACGCATAGGGCAGTCACCAAAGAAAAAGGCTTGCCGTGGCAAGCCTTTCGGGTAATCGGAGGTCAGGCGCGTTGACGATGCTGTTTTTCCAGCTTCTTCTTGATGCGGTCGCGCTTGAGGTTGGACAGGTAATCCACAAACAGCTTGCCGT
>QFQM01000785.1 GCA_003243255.1 Flavobacterium psychrophilum
CGGTATTAGCTAAAACTGGTGCCAATACAGTATTCCGTGGACTTTCATTATCGCCTCAAAAACCCTAACCATTTAAACCAAACTATGATGAAAAGAAAACTACTATTAAGTTGTTTGTTTGCAGTGGCGGCCCATACTGGGTTTTCACAAACCGCATTCACCGCAGGCAGTTTATCCGTCCTACGGGTTGGCGACGGTTCGGCAGCCTTAGGTACAAGTGCAACAGCTGTATTTATCGATGAATATTCCACTAGCGGGACATTAATTAGAAGCATTGCATTACCTACTGCGGTGGTAGGAGCTAATCGACGACTAACCTTGGATGGAAATACATCAGGTGTTTCCTCATCTGAAGGACTTTTATCGCTTTCGCAAGATGGAAAAAAGCTCACCTTAACGGGCTATGATGCGCCTACAGGAACGGCCACAATAGCAACATCGGCCAGTGCAACTTACAATAGGGTGGTAGGAGTGATCGATGGAACGGGTAATGTAAATACAAGCACCGCACTAGATATTTTTAACTCGCAATTGATTTCCTCAGCTGTTGCAGATGGAAACAATTTATGGATATCAGGGGGAACTGCAAATATTTATTATACCACCATTGGAGCGACTACGGCAACATCAATAGTTGCACGTACAGGAAGGTCTTTACGTATTTTTAATAACCAGCTTTATGCCTCGCAAGTATCAGGCGTAATTGGTCCGATAATTACTATTGGTACAGGCTTACCTACAACCAGTGGCCAGTCTATCGCTGGATTACCTGGCATGCCAATCACTACACCATCTGGTCGAGAGTTTTTCTTTGCTGACCTTGACCCTACGATAGCTGGCTATGATGTCTTATATATTGCCAACTCGGCAAATACCGAGGGGATTTCTAAGTATTCATTGGTTGGTGGTAATTGGGTGTTAGATAATGTGATCACTGGACAGTATACAGGTTTAACGGGAGTAGTTTCTGGGAATGAAGTGACACTTTACGGTATAAGATTTGCAGCATCAGCCAATAAATTATTTAAAGTTGTTGATGCTTCCGGTTATCACGCTGCAATGACGGCAACCACTACAGATATTGCTACAGCAGCGGCTAACACGGTATTTCGTGGTGTATCCTTTTCGCCAACAGTAACCACCACACCCGTAAAACTGCTGTCTTTTACAGGTAAAGAAGTTACTAATGGTGTTCG
>QFQM01000786.1 GCA_003243255.1 Flavobacterium psychrophilum
ATAATGTGTAAGGTCAGGATCTTCCAAAAGAACCTCAACAGTTTTATCTTTCTGCTTTCATCATTTAGAGCATCCTGGAAGGGATGCTTTTTTTGTGGCCAAACACGCTCTCATTAACCTTCCTGGCTTTCAAACCCACTATGGGTAATCCTTGCCTTCAAATATTACAGCTAAACAACTATTTCTGTCGGCCAAATAACGTAAATTAGTGCCAAACAAAGACACTAAGATATGGAGAGAAGTATAAGAAAGCGAGCGGTGTCCTATTTGCGGGCTGCGAAAATCGAAATGGGAAATTTCGATTCGCTTATTCGACAAAAGGCGACTATTGAAGAGTATTGTTTGAAGAACAATATTGAGTTAGTAAATGTCTTTTGGGATGTTTCATCCGGAAATAATTTCAATCGAAAAGGCTGGAAGGAATTGGAGGTTTATCTAAGCAACAATCTTGGAAGAGCCCAACTTCTGATAAGTGTAGATTCATCTCGCATAGGAAGGAATTATGCGTTGTTTGCAACAGAGCAAGAACGTTTCAAAGGGCTATACGATGTGGATTTTTGTTTCTGCGCTGACAGGAGTAAACTTCAAGATTTGACAACTGAACAATTATTTGGTAGGTTATTTAACCAACCGATAAAGGGCAATTAAATTATAGATCATGGTAAATATTGCTGATTTATACATTCGGGTAAGTACCGACGAGCAAGCCGATAAGGGGTACTCCCAGAGAAACCAGGAAGAGATGCTGCGCAAATATTGTGAGAGCCATTCCATCATGATTCGTAACGTTATATACGAGGATCATTCTGCAAAGTCTTTCAACAGGCCACAATGGAAAAGTTTGATACAGGGTCTGAAAAAGAAAAAAAGCAATGTTAATCTGATATTGTTCACTAAATGGGATCGGTTCAGTCGTAATGCTGGTGATGCTTATCAGATGATTAACGTGCTGCGTGGATTTGGCGTGGAACCACAGGCGATAGAGCAACCATTAGATCTTTCCATACCGGAAAACAAAATGATGCTGGCATTTTACCTTGCCGCCCCGGAAGTGGAGAACGACAGGCGTGCCTTGAATGTTTTCTATGGCATGAGAAGGGCGCGTAAAGAGGGGCGATATATGGGTCTTGCACCCGTAGCTTACATTAATAAGACAGAGGAAAACGGGAGAAAATATATTGCTCCACTGGAACCTG
>QFQM01000787.1 GCA_003243255.1 Flavobacterium psychrophilum
AATGAGACCTCAGTTCCCTGCGGAGTGTCCCGCCAGTGTCGGGTTAGAATAAAGCCTGCCTGCGCCACGCTGTGTATCCGTCAAAAAGCCAGACACTATTATAGCCTGGTTTACATGATTGTACTGTTATTTTGTACAGTTATTCGGCGTAAGACGCGGTACCCGCTGGAGTAAAAAGCGTCTCTGAGTAAAAAATGTGTTGTGTCAGCCTGGGTTATCTTCGTATTTAATATATGAATATCGTGCCTAAGACGAGTTGCAGTGAACTATTTTATTGGTGTGGCTGTTGTTTTAAATGGCGATTGTCCATCTGGGTTATGTATTGAATTGATATTATAAAGTCCATTATCGGATGTTTGCTGTTTTTCGGATTTGTGCTTATTTATTTTTGCTACATCTTTCTCGGATTCAGGAAAAGTTACTTTTTTTATTTGTGTTTATTAATGGTTGATGTAAAGATTTTATTCGAAGCATCCGGATATGAGTTTGAAATATAATATATATTTAATCGTGTTTATTGCCGAATAGAAACGGATTTTCAGTTCGAATTCGTCGGGAATCTCTCTGTAGAATTTGGTTTTTATCTCGGGATATAATTTATTTTCAGCTTACTGTTCGGGTGCTTCTTAATACATATCCGGGAGAGTGATGAGATGGAGTTTTTATGAATGTTTATACTCAGGCAATTTTGCCTGGATACCAGCACTATCTATTTGTTAATACTCAGCTATCAAACCCATTAATTAAAGCTGTGAGCAAATATATTGAGTACAAAACATGGACCGGACAAATTTGGCGGACTGAAATAATTGAAAGTGGAAACGCTTTTTTTCACTGGCAGGGGCATGACAGAAGAAATGGTCATCGTGATACGGTAATTAATTATTTGTTGTGTGGGCAGAAATGGCAGTCAACGATAACAGATTATATTTTCTTCCATTCACTGGAAGGAGAGGAAACTCATGGGAATTATGACAATGTGATTGAGTATGTTTCTTCTAATAACTGTGTTTATCAAAGTGCTTTTGCTGAATATATAGCCGAGTAGAAATAAAGCGCGCGACGATCAAAACGCGCTTATATAAAGGTTACTGCCCGTAGTAGGCTTTAGCACCGTGTTTACGCAGGTAATGCTTATCTAACAGGGTTTGTTGCATATCTGGCAATTGCGGCGCGAGCTGGCGACAGAAGATCC
>QFQM01000172.1 GCA_003243255.1 Flavobacterium psychrophilum
AGCGGCTAATATGATGCTCGACATAACATCTAAACGGGAAAGGGAAGCCGATATGGAGCATATGCTGGCTAAAAAGATTGAAGAAAGTAACCTGTTGATCCAAAAAAGTGAAGAGCGCTATCATAAAATGATTGATGAGGTGCAGGATTATGCTATTTTAATGCTGGATAAAGAGGGCTACGTGCTCAACTGGAACCGCGGAGCTGAAAAGATTAAAGGGTATGTTGCCGATGAGATTATAGGCAAACACTTTAGCCTTTTTTATTTAAGTGAAGACCGCCTTAACCTTTTGCCGGAAACCCTGCTGAAGTATGCCCGCAGCAACGGAAGGGCGACTAATGAAGGATGGCGACTGCGAAAAGACGGAACTAAATTTTGGGCTTCGATTGTTATTACAGCACTTTATGATGATGCTGATGATATTATAGGTTTCTCTAAAGTAACCCGTGACCTTACCGAACGCAAGTTTGCCGAGGATCGTTTGCGCGACAATGCAAGGGATATAGAGTTTCGCAATAAGCAGCTTGAAGAGTATGCCTATATTGCATCTCACGATCTTCAGGAACCGCTGCGAAAGATTCAGGTATTCAGTGAGATGCTTATCGATAATATTGAAGACAAAGATGCTGTTCAGCGCTATATTGATAAGATAAATGCCAGTGCGGGGCGCATGACGACACTTATTAAAGATGTGTTGAAATACTCTCAGCTATCAGGTGTTGAAGAGCTGTTTGAGGTGTCAAACCTAAATACGATACTCGAAAATGTGCTTGAAGATTTTGACCTGCTTATTGAGCAGAAAAAAGTTACCATAACTGTAGATAAACTGCCTGTTATTAAAGGCATACCGATACAGCTGCACCAGCTGTTCTCTAATCTGTTGAGTAATGCTATAAAATTTAGCAGCAACAATCCCGAAATCAGTATTACTGCCACTCCGGTTTCTATAAATGACCATGTGGATACCTCTTTTTTTAAAGGAGGTGTGCCTTATATAAAAATAGCTTTTAGGGATAATGGGCAGGGTTTTGAGCAGGAATATGCCGATATGGTTTTTAAAATGTTTAAACGCCTTAGTAATACTCCCGGTACTGGTATAGGGCTGGCACTCTGCAAAAAGATTGTGGAGAACCATAACGGAGCCATAAAGGTAACAAGTGAGCCGGGTGTAGGCAGTGAGTTTACCGTATTCCTGCCGCTTATTTAAGTTTGGGGTTACCTGCCTACCGACAGGCAGTTTGGGTTCCGGGTTTCGTGTTACCACGATTGCCGAAAAACTTTGTGGCTTTGCTACTCTGAAACTTTGCCTGTCTTCCCTAACTTTGTAAAAACACTATTCTTTCCCAATGAAAAAACATCTCGTATTACTTTTTACATTAATTACTTTCGCATTTGCACAGGCTCAGGACTATAAAACCGTGACCTATTTTGCTAACGATACCTTAAAACTTGAAATGGATGTTTTTATGCCAAAGGTTAAGGGTAAAGAAAAGTTGCCGTTAGTGGTGCATGTACACGGAGGTGGTTTTTCGGGAGGGGAAAGATCCTCTGACCGCGACTTTACCAAAAAAGCCGCCGAACAGGGCTTTGTCGCAGCAAACATTACCTATACGCTTTACATGAAAGGGAAAAGCTTTAGTTGTGATGGCAAGCTGCCTGAAAAGATTAAAGCAATACAAATTGCGGCTAATCAGTTGCAGCTGGCGGTTATTTATTTCCTGAAAAATGAAAGCTACAATATCGATCCTGCCAAAGTATTCATTTCGGGTAGCAGCGCCGGTGCCGAAACAGTATTGCATGCTGCTTTTTGGGACAACAAAATGTTGAGCATGTATGCCGACAGCCTTCCTGCGAATTTTAAATATGCCGGAGTGATATCGGGTGCAGGTGCTATTATGGACCTAAATCTTATTACACCAAAGAATCTGATTCCGGTTTTTTTATTTCATGGTAGCTGCGACACCACTGTGCCTTACGGTACGGCAGCACACCACTATTGTCCGCCGAATTCGCCGGGGTGGCTGATGCTGTTTGGTTCATATTCTGTTTACAATCATGTTATTGGATTGAAAGGCAATACCAAACTGGTTACCTATTGCGGAGGCGGCCATGACTACAGCGCAGAACTCTTTCATAAAGACCCACAACAGATTGTCGATTTTATGAAAGGCGTGCTTAACGGCGAAAAACAGCAATCGCATACTATTATGGCAACCGGTAAAGAATGCCAGAAGTATGCCGAGTATGAGTTTTGTAGATAGGCTTAGCTGTTTCGGGTTATTGAGTTTCGGGTTCAGGGTTCCCACTCATAATCTATAACCGTGCAGTTCTGTCATTTGGCTTCGCCAGTCGGCTAAAGCCTCGAGTGAAGCTTCAAATAGCCAAATAACAAAATAACCCCATCCACAAATCACCCTAAAACTGGTAGCTCTGTGAGATGTGGAATATCGCATCACCCTGATAGACTATTGCACCGTCATTGGCATTAATGATATAACCACCGTTGGGAGCTTTTACTTTTTGCTCAAACTTGCCAAAAGGATCGGTTATTATGGCAATTACATCTCCTTTGTGTACAAAATCGCCCGCATTTGCCTTGTGCTGGAACAAGCCTGAATGGCGTGCGCGCACCCATGCAGACTTATCGATATATATGGTTTCGTTATTGGTGACAGGTTCTTTTTTATGAGGGTTAAGCATATCAAAGTGTTTCAGGAAACGTTTTACTCCCTGAACACCTTCATGTGTAATATCGTGGTTGATGTCAAGTGATTTTCCTCCTTCAAAAAGCAGCATTTTTACCCCCATCTTATCGCATGCACTACGGAATGAACCCTGTATATTCTTTGAATACAGTGTAAAAGGTGCATTAAAAACATCGGACAATTCTTTTAGCTCGGCATTATTGGGAACAATGCGTATTTGTGGCGCATTGAAACGGCTGGCACCGCCGGCATGAAAGTCGATGCAGTAATCTACATTGGGGATGACTTCCTTTAGCAGGTAATAGGCAAAACGGCTGGCAAGCGACCCGTTTTTGCTTCCGGGGAAAACACGGTTAAGGTCACGTCCGTCGGGAAACTCACGGTTCTGATTTACGAATCCGAAGATATTCACTACAGGAATACAGATGATAGTGCCCCGTTTTGGTTTGTTTATTTTTCGGACAATGATCTGGCGCACGATTTCGATACCGTTTATCTCGTCGCCATGCAATCCGGCACTGAACAGTATTGTTGGCCCCGGGATTTTTGAACGCTCCACAATAATGGGAATTTTAAGTTTTGTCATGGTATGCAGGCGGGCAATTTCCATGGTAATGGTTTTGCTTTCGCCGGGTAAAACTTCTTCGCCCAGTATCGTAATCGTCTTATTTATTGCCATAGGTATTTTAGGAAAGGATAAATGTAGGGTTTTTTTCTTTTTGTCCGAAGTCCGAAGCTGGGAAGTCGGAAGTTTTGATTGCCATGATTTAATACAGTGAAGTTTCCTCCGACTTCGGACTTCCTTACCTCCGACTTAAAACAAATTAACATATTTCCTATAAAATTCCTTCGCTCAAAATCACCCATTTGTTGTTAACTTTGCAGTATGCGTACTCCTCTTGAACTCCAGATACAAACCCTTCCCGATAACCCAGGTGTTTATCAGTATTTTGATAAAGACGATAAGCTGTTGTATGTAGGCAAGGCCAAGAATCTTAAAAAGAGGGTAATGTCTTACTTTAATAAGGTGCATGACAACGGCAGGACCAACGTACTGGTTAAAAAGATCGTGTCGGTTAAGCATATAGTTGTGCCTACCGAAAGCGAGGCATTATTGCTGGAGAATAACCTTATCAAGAAGTTACAGCCACGGTATAACATCATGCTTAAAGATGATAAGACCTATCCGTGGATATGCATTAAGCGCGAACCTTTTTCGCGTGTATTCTCTACCCGAAAGGTTATCAAGGATGGGTCGGAATATTTTGGGCCGTATACCAGTTTCAAGACCGTTCATACCCTGCTGGATCTTATTAAAGAACTGTATCCGTTGCGTACCTGCAATTACGACCTTAGTGAAGCCAACATCCGTTCAGGGAAATATAAAGTGTGCCTTGAATATCATTTGGGGAACTGTAAAGGCCCTTGCGAAGGCCATGAACCACTTGATGTATATCAGGAGCATGTAGATGCTATCAGGCAGATATTAAAAGGTAACTTTAAGGAGTCGCTGAAAGATTTCCGCAAGCTGATGCAGGAACTGGCAATGGATATGCGTTTTGAGGAAGCCCAAAAAATAAAAGAAAAGATAGAAGTGCTTGAAAACTATCAGGCACGGAGTACGGTTTTCAACCCTAAGATATCAAATCTTGATGTATTCAGTATTGTTTCTGACGAGAGTATGGCCTATGTGAACTTTATTCAGGTGTCGCACGGGGCTATCATCCGAAGCCATACGATGGAGATAAAGAAAAAACTCGACGAGCCCGATGAAGAACTGCTTGAGCTGGCTGTGGTAGAGCTGCGTGAGCGTTTCCACCTGATGTCGAAAGAAATACTCGTGCCGTTTCCTATTAGCATGGGAGAGAACATTACGGTTACTGTACCTAAGCTGGGTGACAAAAAACAGATTCTCGATCTGAGCGAAAGGAATGCACGTTTCTTCCGTATGGATCAGCTGAAGCAGATTAAGATCGTTGACCCCGACCGCCATACCAACCGCATTATGGCACAGATGCAAAAAGACCTTCGCCTGCCCGAAGAACCGCGCCATATTGAGTGTTTTGACAACTCAAACATTCAGGGAACCAATCCGGTATCGGCCTGTGTGGTGTTTAAGGATGGCAAGCCAAGCAAAAAAGACTACCGTCATTTCAATATAAAAACCGTTGAAGGCCCTAATGACTTTGCCAGTATGGAAGAAGTTGTTTACCGCCGTTACCGAAGGCTGCTTGATGAAAACGAGCCTTTGCCGCAGCTTATCATCATTGATGGAGGTAAGGGGCAATTGTCGTCGGCATTAAAAAGCCTCGACGACTTGGGGTTACGTGGGAAAATTAGTATCTTGGGCATTGCAAAAAGGCTGGAAGAAATTTTCTATCCGGGCGATTCGGTGCCGTTGTATCTTGATAAAAAATCAGAAACGCTTAAGATCATCCAGCATTTGCGAAATGAAGCCCACCGTTTTGGTATTACCTTCCACCGGGATAAGCGCAGTAAGAGTGCGCTGCAAACCTCGGTTGAGACCATACCGGGCATAGGCGAAAAAACTATGGTGACGCTTATATCGCACTTTAAGTCGGTTAAGCGGATGATTGCCGCTCCTGAAGAAGAAATTGCGAAGGTAGTAGGGCCATCTAAAGCCGGAAAGATTGTAGCGTTTTATAAAGAAAAGAATAAATAACCCATGAAAAAGCTGGTTCTCCTGTTGTTATTGCTATCGGTTTTCGGTACTGTTGCTGCGCAGGAGAAAAAGCCAAACGCCAAACCTAAAGTGGGTGTGGTGCTTAGTGGCGGAGGTGCTAAAGGACTTGCGCATATTGGGGTGCTTAAAGTGCTGGAAGAAGCCGGCGTTGAGGTGTCATACATAGGCGGTACCAGCATGGGTGCCATTGTAGGCGGACTTTATGCTGCCGGATATTCTGCCAAACAGCTCGATTCTATTTTTACTACTCTTGATGCCGATGCCATGCTGGGCGATTTTACCCCACGAAGCTCTAAAAACTTTTTTGAGAAACGTAATGATGAGATGTATGCCTTAACCCTGCCTTTTAATAAGTTCAGGATAGGTTTTCCAAGGGCATTCTCTAAAGGGCTTTATAACTATAACACTATAAGCCGCCTTACTTATAACGTGCGCCATGTGCGTGATTTTGATAAGCTTCCTATTCCTTTTGTGTGTATTGCTACCGATATTGAAACGGGTAAAGAGGTAATATTACGGGAAGGTGTATTGCCCGATGCTATACTGGCAAGCGCGGCATTTCCATCATTGTATACACCTGTAGAAATAGGCGATAAGCTGCTTATTGATGGTGGAGTAACCAATAATTACCCCATAGAGGAGGTAAGGGCTATGGGAGCCGACATTATTATTGGTGTTGATGTGCAGGATCCGTTAAAGACCCGTGATAAGATAAACGGGGCTACAGGCGTGTTGTTGCAGATAAACAACTACCAGATGATCCAGAAGATGGAGAATAAGAGTAAACAAACCGATATTTACATTAAGCCAAATATACTCGGGTTTACCGTTATCTCTTTTGATGAAGGACGAACAATTATTGATAAGGGAGAAGAAGCTGCCCGAAAACTGATCGATACATTAAAAACATTGGGGGTAGGCCATGCTATTGAAAGGCCAAAGGTAGGAGCAAAAGATACGCTGTGTGTAGACCAGGTAAAAATAAGCGGGTTGCATAAATATACCCGTTCTTATGTTTTGGGTAAGCTCAACTTTAAGCCGGGCAGTAAAATAAGCTATAAAAATCTTGATGAGGGTATTACGAGCCTTAATGCTACACAAAACTTTACCTCTATAACCTATAATTTTCAGGAGGAGAACGGTGCCGATACCTTCAGGCTGGCACTTACCGAAAATCCTGTCAGCAGTTATATAAAGTTCGGGCTGCATTATGACGGGCTTTATAAAAGTGCTGTGCTGGTGAATTATACCCATAAAAGTGTGTTTATGCGCAATGATGTTATGTCTGTTGATGCTATTTTGGGCGATAACTTCAGGTATAATTTTGATTATTACATAGACAATGGCTTTCATATAAGCTATGGTCTTCATTCTTACTTAAGCACCTTTAACCGAAACATTACACAGGTAAGCGACGGAGGTTTTAAAATTCTTGGCGTTGATGCCGTAAACATCGATTTTACCGACTGGACCAATCAGGCTTATATACAAACCATATTTGCACATCGTTTCCTTATTGGGGGAGGTCTTGAATATAAGCACATCAAAGTACAGTCTGAAACGATAGACATAGATCCTGTTTTTGATAACAGCGATTATCTCTCGGCATATGCCTACCTGAAATTTGATTCCTATGACGACAAATATTTCCCTACCGAAGGCTGGTATTTTTCGGGAGAAGGGAAGTCGTTCCTGGTTTCGTCTGACTATACAGGCGGATTTGACCGTTTTAGTATCATAAAAGGCGAGCTTTCTACAGCAAAAAGAATTTACAGGGGGCTTACTTTTGAGGTTCAGACCGAAATGGGGTTTGCCCTGGGTAATGAAAGTGTGCCTACATTCGATTTCATTCTTGGAGGCTATGGTTATCGAACCACCAACAACTTCAGCCATTTTTATGGCTATGATTTTCTGAGCATATCTGGTAACAGTTATATTAAAGGTACACTTACGCTCGACTGGGAGTTCTACAAAAGATACCATGTTAACTTTGCAGGAAACTTTGCTAATGTTGGCAAGAACCTGCTTGATGAAGGTGATATGTTTTCGCTGCCTAAATACAGCGGATATGCTTTTGGGGTGGGAATGGAAACCATTATTGGCCCTATTGAGATTAAACACAGCTGGAGCCCCGAAACTACCGACCATTATACCTGGGTAAGTGTAGGTTTCTGGTTTTGATCTGGGTGATTTGGTTATTTGTTTAATTTGGTTATTCAGAGAGTCACTCGATATCTGAATCTGCATCATCTTTCGTTTTATAGGAAATACAAAAACGAATAACATAATTTTCGCGCCTACTTGCTGCAAATAAATGTATTACCAAATAACCAAATCGGCGGTAAAAAGACATTTTTCGTTAAAAACTTCATAATTTTTATAAAAAGCCTATATTTGGAACTTCAAAATTCTAAATACAACATATGTCTATCTGGAGAGTTAAACCCGTTTCTGCTTTTGAGGCAGATATGAAAAAAAGTGAGCTAAAGCGAGTGCTTGGCAAATGGAGCTTAACGGCCATAGGTATCGGAGCCATCATAGGCGGAGGTATCTTTGTGCTTACAGGTACAGGAGCTTATTATCATGCAGGGCCTGCATTGGCAATTTCATTTATCATTGCCGGTATTGCCTGTGTGTTTGCAGCACTGTGTTACTCTGAATTTGCTTCGATATTGCCTGTAGAAGGTTCTGCTTATGCTTATGCCTACGGAACTATTGGTGAAATTTTTGCATGGATCATAGGCTGGGGATTAATTCTCGAATATGCTATGGGTTCCATGACGGTAGCCGTTTCGTGGTCGGGGTACTTTAATAAGCTCCTCAAGATGTTCGGAATACATTTGCCGGATTTTCTTACGTCAGATCCGGGAAGCTACACAGGAGACGGATTCTCTATGAACCTGCCTGCTTTCCTTATCGTATGGTTAGTGATTTCACTGCTTATGAAGGGAACTTCGGGGGCTGCAAAAGCAAATAACTTTATTGTAATATTAAAAGTATCTGCGGTTATTTTCGTAATCGTTGCCGGTTTATTCTTTATTAATCAGGCTAACTGGTCTCCGTTTATTCCTGATCCTGTTAAGATTGTTGAAGGAGAGACAACTCACGAGGCATATGGTATAGCCGGTATCGTTTCGGGAGCTGCAGCAATCTTCTTTGCCTATGTAGGTTTCGATGCCGTTTCTACTCAGGCGGGTGAGGCTATCAATCCTAAAAAAGACGTTCCGTTTGCTATTATCGCATCGCTATTAGTATGTACGGTGCTTTATATATTGGTATCGCTTGTGCTTACAGGTATGATGCATTATAGTGATTTTAACCCACTTGGAAAATATCCTGACGCTATTAAGGCTCCTGTAGCTTATGCGTTTGATATTGCAGGGCAGGCATGGGCAGGATATATTATTACTATTGCTGCTACTGTAGGTCTTATCTCTGTATTGATGGTAATGATCATGGGTCAGTCAAGGATTTTCCTTGGAATGTCTAAAGACGGACTTATTCCATCGGTTTTCGCTAAGATCAATCCGCTTTCAGGTACGCCGCAGCGTAACCTTTTAATATTAGGTACATTTATCTCTATTGTTGCTGCCTTTACACCAATCAGCAAACTTGCAGACATGACAAGTTTCGGTACTCTGTTTGCCTTTACTATGGTATGTATCGCAGTGTGGATACTAAGAGTAAAACAGCCGGGTCTTGAGCGTACGTTTAAAGTGCCTGCACTACCGGTAATCGCAGTTTGCGGTATTGCTATCAACGTGTATCTTATGATAAATCTTAACTACCAGGCACAGCTGTTATCGCTGGGGTGGTTAGCGTTAGGGGTGCTGATTTATTTCTCTTACGGGAAATTCAACAGCAGGCTTAATAATGGCTCATCTGAAGAATAGACACCAAACAAAAACCAAATACATTTTTGCAAAATCCCAACGTATACCGTTGGGATTTTTTCAT
>QFQM01000788.1 GCA_003243255.1 Flavobacterium psychrophilum
CTGGTGATAGGCAATCAGCGACTCGCTGATGGTTGGCAGAACCAGGGCTCGGGACTTTTCGCCGAACCAGGGCATCATCCGCGCACGCAACTGCTCGAACAGCAACTGCGCCTGCTTTACCCGCCCTTGCTCCAGACACAGGAGCACTTCCACGTTGGCCAACTGCATGTCCAGGTAACGGCCTTCGAGGAAATGGTTGCGCTGCTGCGCCAGCGCCAGCAGTTTGCGCGCCTGCTCGGCCTGGCCAAGCATGACGTTGGCCAGGGCGCCAACGGTGAGGATCGCCACTTCGAGAAACGCGGTGTGCTGCCCCAGTTGCGCCTCGATGCGCCGCGCCAGATCGACGCAGGTATCCAGGTCGTCCTTTTGCAAGGCGATCACCGCCTTGATCGCCAGAGTCGCCAGCACCTTGTCGCTCAGCGACCCACTGGTGCGCGAATCGGCCCAGCGCTCCAGCAGCTCATCGAGCATGCCGTTGGCCTCGTTCAGGCCCAGCTCGGCCGCACGGGTCCAGACATCGGCAAGCACCAGCACCGGAAAGCGTGCGGCGATTTCGTCCGGCACATGCTGTCGCCATTTGTAGATGAGGTTGAGCTGGCCGCGATTGATCAGCTCCAGACCGCAGCCGTCGAGCAGCGCGGCGAGCATCTCGGCGTCTTCGGCCAGGCAGGCATGCTCGATAGCCAGGTTCTGCATATGGTGGTTGGTGAACCACAGGCTGGCATTGAAATGCAGCTGCTTGAAGCGCTCCGGGTCGCGATCCTTGAGACGGCTGCGGAGAAACTCGGCGAACAGATTATGGAAGCGATACCACTGGCGTTCGCGATCCATGGGCAGGAGAAACAGCTGCATGGCCTCCAACTCTTCCAGCAGTTGCTGGCCATCCTGACGCGCGGTCAGGGCGTTGACCAGCTCGCCACTGAGCTGCTGCGCCACCCCTAGCGCCAACAGCTGTTCCTGGCGCTCGCCAGGCAACTGTTCGAACACCGAGCGCAGCAAGTAATCGCCAACCACGTTCTTGTCTGCGCCCAATTCGGCCAGACGTTCAGTCGGTTGCGGGTGGTTGCGCAGCCACAAGCTGGCCAGATGCACCCCCACCACCCAGCCCTCGGTATGACGGTAAAGTGCGCCGAACGTCTCTGGATCGAGCTGCAGGCCGCTGCGTTCCAGATAACCGCGCGTCTCTTCAGGATT
>QFQM01000009.1 GCA_003243255.1 Flavobacterium psychrophilum
GATCTCAGGGTGTTGCTGGTCCTCAGGGTCCACAAGGTAATACCGGAGCAACGGGAGCTACAGGTCCTCAGGGAGCAACAGGAGCACAAGGTGTTGCTGGTCCTCAGGGAGCAACAGGATCTCAGGGGCCACAAGGTATAGGAGGAGTAACTAATGGTAGTTCAACTGTAACTGTAAATGGATCTGGAACATCAGGTAGTCCATATGTAGTAAGCGTAACTCCTGGAGCTAACAATTCAGTAATGACAACTAACGGATCCGGAGCGGTGCAATGGACAAGTAATGATACATTTATAAGTGAGCCATGGAGAATTCAGGGTGGTGCTAATCCTGCAAAAGCTAATACAGATAATATTTATCAAAACGGCAGAGTAGCGATAGGTAACTTCTCAGGCGCAACTTCAACAAATACACTTGATGTAAATACAGGTACTGTAAGGGTTGGAGATATCAGGAATGCATATACACAGACAACGACAGATAAAGTTGTTTTAGCAGATACTAATGGTGTTTTAAGATCGGCTAATTCTGCAATGCCAAAAGTATTCTATATGCCGGCAATAATTTTTGATACATCTGTAAATGGTACCTTTACAAGAAACTTATACAATGAATATAGAAATCAGTTTACAGGTGCAGGAAACCCTACATTAATTAGAAGTGCAGACACAAGTGCATCTGATGTAACTCCTGTAAATATTCCATATCATGCAGCTGGTGAATTATATTACTATATAACTTACTATGATACTGCCGTGTTCTCAAACCTTTCGATTAGTTCAACAGGTGTGCTTACTTACACGATCATAGGTAATGGAACTGAAGCATCTTTCATGAACATTGTATTTGTAGTAAAATAATATTATAATTGGGGCAGGTATTACCTTTATGCCTGCTCCCAATTAATAAATCAGTTATGATTAAAAAAATACATACATATAGTACTGGTTTACTTCTTAAAGCAATTTTATTCCTAAGCATATTAGTTGCTTTAGGAACCACTAAAGCTTCGGCACAGTTTGCTGTAAGTGAAGATTTTCGTGGTGCTGGTAATCCGGATATCATTATTGGTGATAATGCTTACCTGACCTCAGGTAATGGAGACCCTGTAAATGGAGGTTGGCTAAGGCTAACCAATGCCAATACTTACCAAAAAGGTTTTGCTTATGTAGATAAATCATTCCCTTCAACATTAGGGGTTCTTGTTGATTTTGAATACAAAACCTGGAGAAACGTAAATGATGGATATAATGGTGCCGATGGTATTGGTGTATTCCTTTTTAACGGGGATGCTTCTAATACTTTTGCATTAGGAGGATATGGAGGATCGCTTGGATATGCCCCTAATGGAGTAGGAGGGCTCAGCGGTGGATATGTAGGTATTGGACTTGATGAATACGGTAACTTTTCCAACCCTACGGAGGGAAGGAATTTAGGTCCGGGCTCAAGACCAAATGCAATTGTTCTTCGTGGTCCTACGACAGGAAACTCAGGTACTACGAATCCTTATCTTTCGGGTACTACGATAACAACTACTGATGGAGGTACAACATTTAATTATTCGACCACTGCAACGGGCACAGATACCCAGAATGCCCTTGACTATAATACTGTTACATCTACAAGGCCTACAGATACACAGTTTTACAGAAGGATTCAGATAGAAATCGAGCGTCTTACCACAGGTGGGCAGTACAGGATTACGGTTAGATGGAAAACTTCGCTAACTGCAGCATTCGTTGATGTTACAAGTTATATAACCAATGATGTACCGCCTGCACTTTTAAAACTTGGTTTTGCGGCATCTACAGGTGGAGGTGTGAACTTTCACGAGATTCGTAACCTATTGGTTACCACGCCTAACAATATGCGTGTTAAAAAGACAGCAAATAAAGACTTTATACGTACAGTTGCCGGTACTGGAAGTGAGAACCAGATAACCTATACTATTGAGGTTACTAATGATACTCAGTTTGCGGTGCCTAACATTGATTTTGTTGACAGGCTTACTGATGCTGACGGTACACTTATACCAAAATATAATAATATTACAACTCCTAATGGATTTGAAATAACCTCGGTTTCTGCTACAGGTTTTACATCTGGTACTCCAACCGTAGCGCTTTTATCGAACACCATTACAGGTACTTTTTCGATGGCGGCAAACTCTATTGGTATCATAACTGTAACAGGGACACTGAGAGGTTATACACCAAGTGGTAACGTGCTTATAAATACTGCTACAGCTACACCTCCTTACGATGAGGATATGAATAATAATACCTCCTTCGTTGAAACACCAGTTCTAGCAGAAGGTATTGACTTTGTACCTACGCACACAGTAGATGAGAACTGTGCTGATGGTAGTAATACTTTTACTGTAAACGTATCAAACAATGGTGTAAACAACGCCACTGTTGGAACTAATAATAACTCTAACAGGTTAACACTTGCTATAAGGGTGCCTAGAACTTCACAGGGATTTACGTATACAGTAAATACATCGACTGGATGGTCTTATGTGTCTGACAGTAATACGGGTGGTAATACAAGGACTTATATCTACAGATCCAATCAGTCAGCTACAATGGCTTCGGGATCGGCTTATAACTATCCATTCGTTTATACACTAACTAAAGGTACTCCTTATACAGAATATTCTACAAGAGCAACGGTTTCTTATGTAAATGATGATGGTGACCAGATTGAGCCAAATGCTGCTAGAGGTAATAACGCTGTTGATGTTAATATCGTTTCCATACCAACAGCACCAACAGCGCCTAATGTTTATTATTGTCTTGGAGAGACTGCTTCACCTTTAACTGCAACTGCTGCATCGGGTAATACACTAAAATGGTATTTCTCTGCTACAGGTGGTTTTTCTTCTGATTATGCGCCTACACCGCTTACTGATACAGCAGGTGTGCAAAACTATTGGGTTACGCAAACAAATGGTACCTGTGAGGGGCCAAGGAGACAAATAAATGTTTATGTTGCGCCAACACCTACACCGGGATCTATTGGTTCTGACCAGTATTTTTGTTCAGGCGGGGGAGATCCTGCACTATTAACATCAGTAACTGCGGGTACGATAGGTTCTGCTTCAGGGTTAACGCTTTCACCGAGCTATCAATGGCAGATTTCGACAAACAATACAACTTGGAATAACATCAACGGAGCTACTAATGCGACGTATGATCCGCCTGCAATAACTGCTACAAGATATTACCGTAGGGTTACTGTATCTACAAATACTACTAACGGTGGATCTTACCAGTGTCTTTCTGCGCCAACTAACGTGGTTACTGTTAAGGTATATGGCAACAACCTTACCGGAGGTGTAATTTCTGGTCCGGGAAGGGTTTGTTCAGGAAGCACAGCTACGCTGAACAACGATTTGAATGGTGGTGATGATACGGTTAATTATCAGTGGCAGTCGTCTAATATCGGAAGCCCTTTTAACTGGGTTGATATTCCGGGTGCAACAAGTGCCAGTTATACAACAGGGCCGTTGACTGCAAGAACATGGTACAGACGTTTGGCTGTAAATCCGTGTGTTACCGGAACAACAGGAGATATCAATGTAGAAGTAACTACAATTAATCCGGGTAGCCTTGGAGCTGATAAAACCCTTTGTTATAACACGTCACCGGGAGCTTTAGGTTCAGGAACGGGTACATCAAATGGCTCATCTTCTATAGGTTCAGTATCATATACATGGCAGTCTGCACCGGGAGCAACAGGAGGTACATTTACGACTATTGGAGGGCAGACAACAGCAACTTATACTCCGGGTAATCTTACAGGTACAATGCGTTACCGTCGTATCAGTACCAATACATCAAATGGTGTAACCTGTAGCGATTATACGGAGATTTTGGTAACCGTTCAGGCAACGCCTGGAGCGGCAAGCATAACAGCACCATCTCCTAATACAATATGTTATGGTAGTTCTGTAACTATTGGCTCGGGGGGTAACGGTACCGGTTCGGGCACAATTACCTATCGTTGGGAATCCAGTGCGGTATCTCCGGTATCCTATTCAACAATAGCAGGACAAACAGGAGCAACGCTTACTGTAAGCCCTACTGTTTCTACAATGTATCGTCGTTATACTGTATCTACAGTTAATGGTGTTGACTGTGAATCGGTGGCAACAAGTGCAGTTACCATAAATGTTCAGGGACAAATAAACGCAGGTACGATAGGTAGTGACCAGACAATATGTAGTGGTTCTACGCCAAGTGCATTAACGAGCGGATCTGCGGCTAGTGTAACCTCAGGTTTGTCTAATACTAACATCACTTACAGATGGGAGTTTTCGACAGATGGCGGAACTACATGGGGTACTGCTCCGGGTACAGCTAATAATACAACTTATAATTTCCCGGGAGGTATATCTGCAAACAGACTTTACCGCAGGGTTGCTATAGCCACACATACTACAAGCGGAAGAGTATGTGAAACACCTTCGGGTACTATCGCTATTACTATGGCTACGCTTACTGCAGGTGGCGTTGCTGCAAGCCAGACTATTTGTTTCAACACACAGCCGGCATTGTTTACATCAACAAGTGCAGGAACAGGACCTACAGGATTTACTTATCAGTGGCAGTCTTCCGATAATGGCTCTACTAACTGGAATGATATTGGAGGTGCTACAGGTGAAACGTATCAGGAACCTTCTAATTTATCATCAACAAGATATTATAGAAGGTATACAAAATTTACTACTAATGGTACTACCTGTCAGTCAGGATATACAAACGTTATTACTGTAACTGTTGCCGGTCAGGTTAATGATCCGGGTAGCCTTACAGCGAGTAATCAATATATATGTTCAGGGTCTAATCCTGCGCAGATAACATCTCAAAATGCAGGATCGGTACCATCACCGGGAGTGATAAGCTATGTGTGGCAGTCGTCTACCGATAATGGTGCAACATGGAGTGCTGATATTGCCGGTGCAACCGGAGCAAACTATACGCCACCGGGACCAATGACACAGAATACTTTATTCAGAAGGCTTGTGGTTGGAACTTATGGTACAACCCAATGTCGTACAACCTGGGGTCCTCAGATTGCTATTAATATTAACCCGATTGCTACCGGAGGCCAGATAGGTTCAGATCAGACGGTTTGTAGCGGAACTGCTCCTGCACAGCTTAGTAATGTGACCAGTGGTAACAACACTAATGGAGGTTACCAGTGGCAGTCGTCTACAGACAATGCAACATGGACAAATATATCAGGGGCTACTAATGCCGATTATCAACCGGGAACTATAACACAAACAACATACTACCGAAGATTAGGAAGATCTAACAATGGTGGTACTATATGTACAGGTACATCTCCGTCTAATGTTGTTGTTATGACAGTTCCTTCTGTACCTACGGCAGGATCTATCGGAAGTAACCAGAATGTTTGTGGTAACGCTATTCCGGCTATGCTTACATCAACTTCTGCAGGTACGGGAGGTACAAGCTACCAATGGCAGGAATCATATGATAATAGTTACTGGGCAAATATTTCCGGTGCTACATCAGCTACATTCCAACCACCGGCACTATCGTCAACCCGTTACTACAGAAGGCTTAATATGAATAATGGTTGTGCATCGGCACCAACAAATATTGTTACTATAACAGTAAATACGTATCCTAACCCTGACAGTATTTCTGCTGATCAGACAATTTGTAGCGGTTCAATTCCTTCAAACCTAACCGGTGGAGCAGGATGGCCGGGTGGTGGAACAGGAACTTATCGCTGGTATAGTTCAACTGATAACGCAACCTGGACATTTACAGGTGTTACAACACAGAATTATGCTTTTTCGACAGGTTTGACTTCTACTACTTATTACAGAAGAGGATTAACTTCAAGCCCTTGTTATGGAGAGGTGTACACTAATACCGTAACAATAACTGTAGTGCCCGGTCCTGTAGGAGGTACAGCTGCTGCAAATCAGACTATATGTAATGGAGCTGCTCCAACAGCACTTACGGTTACGGGTAGCAGTGCAGGAACTTATCGCTGGGATGTGTCTACAGATAATGTTACATGGAGCAGCACCGGTGTTACAACTGCTGGATATGCTCCTGGTACCCTTACAGCAACACGCTATTACAGACGTGCAACTATATCAGGTTCTTGTAGTGGTGAAGCATTATCCTCTACAGTAACAATTACAGTACAGGCAGCTATAAATGGTGGTACAGCCAGCGCTAATCAAAATATTTGTAATGGTGGCCCAACTGCTACTCTTACAGTTACAGGCGCAGGTGCCGGTACGTACCGTTGGGAGATATCAACTGATGGGTCGACATGGAATACTACGGGAGTAACAACAGCAACCTATAATCCGGGAACGCTGACTGCTACACGCTATTACAGAAGAGCAACCATTTCAGGTTCATGTGAAGGCTTATCTTCTGTAGTAACAATTACAGTATCGGCAGTTACAACGGCAGGTTCGCTAACGGCAAACCAAAATATATGTATGGACAATGCTCCGGCGGTTATAGGCCCGGGAACAGCAGGTACAGGTTCTGGTACAATAACATACATATGGGAATCATCACCTAATGGAACAACAGGATGGACATTGATTGCCGGTGCGAATTCGGCTTCATACCAGCCTCCTGTTATACATTCAACAACATATTACAGGCGTTCAACGGTTGCGACATCTACAGTAAGTGGTAATACGGTTCAGTGTCAATCTGCACCTACAAGTGCAGTAACTGTAGTAACCAGAAACTGTAAGGTTATCACCAACCCTATGGTACGCTCAAGAGTTAATTAATGCACCCCAATGCAAAAGAAAATGAAAAGAAGTATATTATTTATCGTGTTTGTTATGTTCCAGGCAGCATTATTTGCCCAGAATACAGGACAGACGACAAATCAGGGCAAGCTATATGTGAGCCCTAATACTGTTATGACCATAATGTCCGATTTTGATAATAAAGATCTGGGTGAGTATGAGAATAACGGTGAGGTGATTTTTCACGGTAATTTTAATAACGACGGAATAACAACTTATAATTTAAATAAAGGCGAGGGATATACCCGCTTTGAAGGTTTTTTACAGCAGAACATAACAGGCAGCATGCCGGCTGAATTTTACAACGTATTGTTCAATAATCCAAACAATACTGCAACAGAAGCAGCTTTCCGTTTATTTGGGGATATTTCGGTTAGCGGCAATGCAGATTTTTTTAATGGAGTAATCAAGGATGATGTATTTGGGGGAATCATTGTATTTGAGAACAACGCAACACATACTAATGTGGGTAACGACAGCCATGTAGACGGTTTTGTAGTTAAAAATGGAAGTACTGAGTTTACCTATCCTATAGGTGATCAGGATTCTATTAGCAAATCACGTTACTACAGGTATGCTGATATTTCTGCTTCAGGAGACCAGGCCAGCAGCTTTAATGGTAAATACTATCTGCAAAATTCCAATGATATACACCCGCATACCCTTAAGAGGGGTGTGATTGATATCATTGATACTAAAGAGTATTGGAGAATTGATAAAGCAGGCAGTGAAACGGATATCATGGTTACGCTAAGCTGGGATAAGGCAACAACCGATCCAGCTATCATAGTTCAGCCTTATGAAGAGATACATATTGTAAGGTGGGATGAGAAAGAAAACGTCTGGGTAGACGAAGGAGGTGTCGCAAATGAGGTAAACGCCACTCAGGGCACGGTGACCGGTGTGGTAAATGTTGAAGGATATGGTATTTTTGCACTGGCAAGAGTGAAGTCGGAAGTTTTACTTCCTGGTGATATTGTTATCTATAATGGTGTTACGCCTGATGGCGACGGTCAGAACGACTATTTTGTTATCGATAACCTGAAAAACTTCCCTAAAAATACGGTTGAGATTTATAACCGTTGGGGTGTTAAGGTATTTGAGACAGCATCCTATGATACAAAAGGTAATGTATTTAGAGGGTTTTCTGATGGAAGGGCTACCGTTACAGGATCAAAGATATTACCAACCGGAACTTACTTTTACGTGATTAAATATGTTTATGAGATGCCTGGAATTCCCGCAAGAGAAATTAAAAAAGCAGGTTACTTATATTTAAGTTCAGACTAACAGAATACTATATAATGAGAATGCAACAGTTTAAATGTATTATTATACTCCTTCTGGGATTATTATTCAGCAATATTTCGCTAGCTCAGCAGGATCCCCAGTATACGCAATACATGTACAATCCTATTAATATCAATCCGGGTTATGCGGGAAGCCGCGGCACAACAAGTATTTTCCTGCTTCACAGGGCACAATGGGTAGGGCTTGACGGAGCTCCGGTTACAAACTCAGCCTCAGTTAACGCTCCTGTCGGCAGAAATGTTGGCTTAGGTGTAAGTTTTGTTAATGATAAGATTGGGCCTACGGATACTAATTTGCTATCTGCAGATTTCTCGTATACTATTAAAGTAAATGATGATTATAAAGTTGGGCTTGGTATCAAAGGGTCTTTGCAGCTTTTTAATGTTGACTTTACAAAGCTTAATATTTACGATCCAAGCGATCCGAGATTCCAGACAAATATTAATAATCAGCTAACACCAAATGTAGGAGCAGGTGCATTCCTGTATTCTGATGCTACCTATTTAGGATTGTCAGTGCCAAATATTCTGGAAACACAACACTACGAACACAACGAAGTATCTGTGGCTAAAGAGCGTTTCCACGTTTATGCCATGGGAGGCCATGTATTTGACCTTGCCTACAACTGGAAGTTTAAACCGGCAGCTTTGGCAAAAGTGGTAGAAGGTGCTCCGTTACAGTTGGATATTACTGCTAATGTGCTGTATAATGATAAATTTACACTGGGTGTTGCTTATCGTTGGGATGCAGCCGTAAGTGCACTGGCAGGTTTTCAGGTAAGCGATAAGTTATTCATAGGTTATACTTATGATACTGAAACTACAGCTCTTGCCGATTATAACTCAGGTTCGCACGAGATATTCCTGCGTTTTGAATTGTTCAAAAAATATGAAAAGGTCATGAATCCACGTTTCTTCTAAGATTATGAAAAGAATTACCCACATAACATTTTTCATATTTGCTTTGTTATTTTCTGCTGTGTCTGTTGCACAGGAGACACTTCCTGCTGATAACGGACGAAAAGTTAAAGAAACTCCTAAGCAGCAAAAGGCAAGAGAGAAGGTAATGAAAGAGGGTATGGCCAAAATGGAGAAAGCCGAAGTTCTTACCGAAAAATATAATTATGATGAAGCGATAAAAACCTATCTAAAAATTGAACAGAAAGGTTTCAGGACAGCTTCATTGTTTAAAAAACTTGGTGACGCTTACTACTCTAAAAACGAAGCCGATCAGGCTGTTCGTTGGTACAGGGAACTTTTTAAGCTTAAAAAGGAAGTAATTGAGCCCGAATATTATTATCGTTTGGCGCAGTCCCTGAAAACTGTTGGTAAATATGATGATGCCAATAAACTTCTGGATGAGCTTCATGCGCTTAAATCTGATGACCAGCGTGGTGATCTGTTCGATAAAAACAGAAATTATATCAACGCGATCGAAAGTAATTCCGGCAGGTATAAAGTAAAGATTACTACAGCAAGCACCACAGTATCCGATTATGGCGCTGCTTTTTATGGCGATAATCAGATCGTTTTCACTTCTAACAGGGATAGCCTTGGAGTAACTGCCAGAAAAGACAGATGGACCAATAAAGCTTTTACTGCTTTATATATTGCTGATATTGGGCCCAAAGGAGATTTGATACACCCGAGAAAATTCTCTCACAGGGTACAGACGAAATTACACGAATCAACACCTGTGTTTACCAAAGATAAGCAGGTAATGTACTTTACCCGTAATAATCTGAATGATGGTAAATTACAGAAAGATGATAAAGACCGCATTCTCTTAAAAATTTACCGCGCTGAAGCAGACGGAGATAAATGGACTAACATTAAAGAGCTTCCATTTACAAGCAACAGTTATAATACGGCGCATCCATGCCTTAGTCCGGATGAAAAAACATTGTTTTTTGCATCTGATATGCCGGGCGGATATGGTATGTCTGATATTTACAGCGTGAGCATCAACGAGGATGGTACTTTTGGCAATCCTGAAAATCTTGGCCCCGGTATTAATACCGAAGCCAGAGAAACATTCCCTTTTGTAACTGCAACCAAATTGTATTTTGCTTCCGACGGACATCCGGGACTGGGAGGACTTGACGTTTTTGTAGCTGAACTGCAACCAAACGGAACATACGTAAAAGCAATAAACGTAGGAGAACCTATCAATACGCACTTTGACGATTTTGGTTTTATTATAAATGAGGAGAACCGTACAGGCTACTTTACTTCTAACAGAACAAGTGGTATTGGTTATGATGATGTTTACAGCCTCACTGAATACATAGCGTTAGATTTTACTTGCCGACAATTCATATCTGGTATTGTTTCGGATAAGGAAACCAAAAAAGCGATTACAGGTGCAAAAGTTGCCCTTTATGATGCTGATGAGAACCTTATTGAGGAACTTGTGACAGCTGAAGACGGTATCTATTATTTTGGTGTTGACTGTGAAAAGGCTTATACCGTTAAGATTCAGGCGCAGGATTATTTGCCTAAAGAATTGCCTGCTGAAATTACTGAACTTGAAGGCGATGTTGTACTTCCTGCTGTAATGGAAAAACCGGAGAAAATAATTGAGCCGGAAGCTCCAAATATGTATGAGAACGCGACACCGGTTGTAGGTCTCGATTTGGCGAAGAAATTCCGTATAGAGCATATTTATTTCAATACAGGCAGGTATAATATACGTCCTGATGCTGCAAAACAGCTTGATAAAGTTGTTGCCTTCATGAAAGAATACCCAACTGTGAAAATTGATGTAAGATCGCACACTGATTCAAGAGGCCCTGAAAAACAAAACCAGTTGCTGTCTGAAAACAGGGCACGTGAGATTATGGCCTATATCATTAAAAAAGGCATTGACTCGAAGCGTATAACGGCAAAAGGATATGGAGAATCGCAATTGGTTAATAAATGTGCTGACTGGGTAAAATGTACCGAGAAAGAACATCAGGCCAACAGGCGAAGCGAATTCATCATTACGGAGATGTAAAACACAAAAGAAACACACTTATAAATAAAAAAACCTTCCTAAGATCAGGAAGGTTTTTTTGCTTAGTCTATTCTGTAAATATCAGAGATATTTTTTGTGATGTTTTCAAAGTCTATGGCAAGGTCAATCAGTTTTCCGGATCTTACATCAAATATCCATCCGTGTACGGTAAGATTCCTTTCAATGATAGCCCTTTGTACTTCAACAGCTTTAATCACGTTTATACACTGTTCCTGAACGTTTAGTTCAACAAACCTGTCATAACGTGCGGCCTGGTCTTCAATAGCGTTAAGCTCTTTTCTGTGCAGCCTGTATACGTCACGAACATTCTTTAGCCACGGGTTAAGGATACCAAGGTCGGATTGCTCCATAGCAGCCTTAACACCACCGCAATTATAATGACCGCAAACCACAACGTGGTTTACTTTAAGGTGCTGTACCGCATAGTTGATTACCGAAAGCACATTCAGGTCCGTATTAGGTACCATGTTGGCAATGTTACGGTGAACGAATACATCGCCCGGCTGAAGTCCCATAAGCTCTTCGGCAGTAACACGGCTGTCAGAACATCCTATGTATAGTATTTCAGGTGCTTGTCCTGCTGCCAGGTTTTTGAAATAATCCGGTTTTTCAAGCTGGGCCTTTACCCATTCTTTGTTGTTGTCAAATACTTTTTTGATATCCATGTAGTGTGTTTATTAATGAGATTTTTTTTCTATTTTTTTATGCGTTTCCAGATACTCGCCAAGCGCTGCCGACCCGTACCACGGAAGTATCTCTGCTTCAAAAAGTTTTTCTTTTATCGCTGGATCTCCGGCAAGCAGGGCGTTGGCCTCTTCAACCGTTTTTACATTGAAGATAAAAATACCTCTGTAATCCTTATCGTTGGCACCAAAAGGACCCGCAACGACAAGTTTGCCTTCGTCGGCCAGTTTGTTGATGTTGGCCATATGGCCCTTAAAAAGCTCGTTTAGTTTTTCTTTACTTTCAATTTTAGCCGGTCCGGTCTTAAGGATTACCATCACATAATTTTTCATGCCATAATCATCGGCACCGAGTTTTTTGGCTAAAGCCGCATCATAGTTGGAGTTGTTGGTTTGTGCATAAGCAGCTAAACCCGTACTAAGCAATACAAGTAGTAGTAAATGTTTTTTCATGCTTAAGAGATTTGATACATAAAGATACATAAAAACAGTAAAGGTCAATTATAGATTCTGTTAATTGCCTGTAATGTGTTTATTCCAGAGTTTTGCGGCATAATCCCTGAATTCTTTCGGAGACTGTTTAAATATGTTGTCGAAAGTATATTCACCTCCCATATATTCATTATTCCCTACCTGAACCTTATTTTCGCCACGCATGGCATGTTTTTTTCCGTTTTCATACATTATGATCTTCATGTTTGAAGGGCTGACATCGCCATGACAAACTGTAGTGTACATTAACCATACTTCCGCTTTATTATCTTTATTCAGGTCGGTTACAGCAAAAGTATCTTTTACATAATTTGCCTGAATATCTACCGGGCATTCTTTTATAAAATCATATACTTTCCATTTAAGTTGCCACACCCCATTCTCTAATGTGTAACTGTATGCATATAGTTCACTATCTGAACCGGATTCGGGATCTTCAATGTTAGTGTAGGTTCCGGTTTCAGTGGTAATTACAATGGTATCGCCATTAGCGTCGGTATAACGTACAGCATTTACAATTTTTCCTTTGTAGCTGATGTTTTTAGGAATATCGGTTTCCTTAAGTTTAGTTGTTTTTATCTGGCTGAAACCGAAAAAGGGAAGCAGCAGTAATAAAAACAGGATGTATTTGTTGTTTCGCATATCTAAATGAAAACACCTGATAAAACTTATCAGGTGTTTTTAATATTTTCCGTTTAACAGAGAAATTTAACTGTCTTATAGAGCATTACTGCAAGAAATAATGCCTGAAAAAAAATAAGGATGAAGAGTGAATTATCTACTGCTCTCTGCTTATATGGAGCCTGATCTTTAATAAAAAGAGAAAGAACAAATCCAAATATAAAAGCTACTAAAACTATTATTGATGTTGCAATTACATATACTTCTAGATATGGAATAAAAGCGTCATCATCACAGCATTTATTACTATATAAAAAATGAAAATAGCTAAGAGGTAAGTTGGCAAGAATTACTATTAAACTTATTATAATGAAATTTTTACTTTTCATTCCTTACTCTTCGAATCCTTTAATAAGCACCTCAAGTATTTTGATGGCTGCTTCACTGATTTTTGTACCCGGGCCAAATACGGCTACAGCTCCGCTGTCAAACAGGTACTGGTAATCCTGTGCAGGGATAACCCCACCCACAATAACCATAATGTCTTCACGTCCGTATTTCTTAAGCTCTTCAATAACCTGCGGTACAAGCGTTTTGTGCCCTGCAGCTAATGAAGATACCCCAAGAATGTGAACGTCGTTCTCAACGGCCTGTTTTGCAGCCTCGGCAGGGGTTTGGAACAGTGGGCCAATGTCTACGTCAAAACCTACGTCGGCATACCCCGTAGCTACTACTTTAGCACCACGGTCGTGTCCGTCCTGACCCATTTTGGCAATCATTATCCTTGGGCGTCGGCCTTCCAGCTTAGCGAACGCATCGGCAAGCTGTTTTGCTTTTTCAAAGCTTTCATCGTTTTTGATCTCTTTGCTATACACTCCGCTAAATGATTTAATTTGTGCTTTATACCTTCCGAAAATCGTTTCAAGCGCATCGCTTATCTCACCCAGGGTTGCCCTGTTGCGTGCTGCGTCAACCGCAAGTTCAAGCAGGTTGCCTTCTCCTGATTTTGCCGACTCAGTTAGCTTTGCAAGGCATTCCTTAACCTTTTCGGCATCGCGTGTGGCTTTTATCCTGTCAAGACGCTCGATCTGCTGACGGCGAACCATCTGGTTGTCTACATCTAATATATGAAGCGGATCTTCTTTCTCAAGACGGTATTTGTTAACCCCTACGATAATATCCTGACCGCTGTCAATACGAGCCTGTTTACGTGCTGCGGCTTCTTCAATACGAAGTTTTGGTATTCCGGCTTCAATAGCTTTGGTCATACCGCCCAGCTCTTCAACTTCTTCAATCAGTGCCCATGCTTTTTTAGCTATCTCATCGGTCAGGCTTTCTACATAGTAGCTTCCTGCCCATGGGTCAACTGTCTTGGTTATTTTGGTTTCTTCCTGAAGGAAGATCTGTGTATTACGTGCTATACGTGCCGAGAAATCCGTTGGAAGCGCAATAGCTTCATCCAATGCATTGGTGTGCAGTGACTGCGTTCCTCCAAAGGCAGCAGCAGCAGCCTCGATAGCTGTACGAGCTACATTGTTGAAAGGATCCTGCTCGGTCAAGCTCCATCCGCTGGTTTGGCAGTGGGTTCGCAATGCAAGTGATTTATCGTCTTTAGGCTCGAACTGTTTCAGTAGTTTAGCCCATAGCATACGTCCTGCACGCATTTTGGCAATCTCCATAAAATGGTTCATCCCGATAGCCCAGAAGAACGAAAGGCGTGGAGCGAACTCATCGATTTTCATTCCTGCGGCAAGTCCGGTACGGATGTATTCCAATCCGTCGGCAAGTGTGTATGCCAGCTCAATATCGGCAGTAGCACCGGCTTCCTGCATGTGGTAGCCCGAGATACTGATAGAGTTGAATTTTGGCATTTTGCGGCTGGTATATTCAAAAATATCAGCGATGATCTTCATTGATGGAGCGGGAGGATAGATGTATGTATTACGTACCATGAACTCCTTTAGTATGTCATTCTGAATTGTACCCGAAAGTAGTTCAGGGGCAACGCCCTGCTCTTCGGCAGCCACAATATAAAAAGCCATAATAGGTAGTACCGCACCATTCATAGTCATCGAAACCGACATCTCATTCAACGGAATCTGATCGAAAAGGACTTTCATATCCTCAACGCTGTCTATGGCAACCCCGGCTTTACCTACATCACCAACTACGCGCTCGTGGTCACTGTCGTAACCCCTGTGGGTAGCAAGGTCAAAGGCAACCGAAAGTCCTTTTTGTCCCGCAGCAAGGTTACGGCGGTAAAAGGCGTTACTTTCTTCGGCGGTTGAGAAACCTGCATACTGGCGTACCGTCCACGGACGACGTACATACATAGTAGCATACGGCCCACGTAAGTTTGGTGCAAAACCGGCACCAAATTCAAGATGCTCCAGATTTTCAATATCCTTTTCAGAATAGTTTTCTTTTACTTCGATACCTTCAGCAGTAAGAAACGAATTCTGCTCTGTAATTACAGATTTGTTCTCTGCCTGGGGCTTAAGTTGTATATGTTGTATGTTTTTTCTCATTATCACTAACGGAAATTTATTTTGGGTATTTTTTAGTGCTTTTAGAAGTATGAAAACAGGCTTTGATCAGAATTTCATTATTATGGATTTGATACACCAATATAAAGGGAAATCTTTTTAAAGGCAGTACTCTGTAATTCTTGTATAATACTCTAAAATAAGGACTCAATTCAAGTGTTGAATAAGCTTTTTCTAACTCCTGGATAAATTTTGCAGGAGCATCAGTACTCACTTCTAAATAATATTCAAGTGAGTTTTCAATATCTTTTTGAGCTAATTCAGAAACAATAACCTTAAATCCCATATTTGTTTTTAAGCTTATCAATAGATTCTTTAGATGAAATATAATTTTCAGAAGGTTCATTAACTCTTGAATCGAGTATTTCCTTCATTTCATCTGTCAGGTAAGTATCCTCATTTTTAGGTAAAATGATTACTTCTACTTCATCAGCATTAAAATCATCAGGTAATATGATGTTTATATTACGTCCATTTACTTTTATGAATTGTCTTATAGCTTCCATAATCATTTCTTTTGAATAAAGATACTCAAATTATTAATCAATATTGGCTTTCTCACTATCCAGCCTTTCCTGTTCCATTTTCTCGGCAAGCCTTTTTTCTATGATTGGGGCTACAAGCGTTTTTCTTGGGTTGGCTTTTACGAATGGGTATAACTCAAGGTCGTGACTCATTTTGTCGTTCTTGTTAGGGTATTTGTTGGTTCCTAACAATACTTCTTTGCCTGAGTCAAAAAGTTCCTGCTCTTTGGCGGCACTTTCCTGAATCTTGCGCTGAATGGTTCCCTCCATCAGTTGCGTTATCAAACCGCCATTAGCTTCAATATCTTTAAACAATGCCAAAGCTTTTTCAGCCAGCTGTTGTGTAAGCTCTTCGATATAATAAGCCCCGTCTGAAGGGTTGTTCACTTTATCAAAATAGCTTTCGTGTTTCAGTACCAATAACTGGTTACGCGAAATACGGTCGCCAAACTCGTTGTCTTTATGATATAATGCGTCATAGGCAAGATTCGCAACACTGTTTGCACCACCTAGTATTGCACTCATGCATTCGGTTGTTGTACGGAGCATGTTTACATTATAGTCGTAAAGTGTTTTGTTACGCTTAGTAGGTGTCGCTATAATATGGCAGTCAAAGTTATGATCGTATTCTGATGCGATGAGGTTGAAAAGCGTACGCATTGCACGTGATTTTGCAATCTCAAAAAAGTAATTAGTGCCTACAGCTACCTGAAGTACTATAGGTTTATTTATAGTTGCAATGCGGTTAAAGTATTCGTTGGCATGTGCCAGAGTGTAAGCGATCTGCTGAACGATGTTGGCTCCTGCATTTTGGTACAGGCTGCCATCTACGCTTAGGAAATGAATATTAGAACAGGCAATAGCAATGGTATTTAAAGCCTCAATATCCGTTTCAAGATTTGTATGCCAGTTGCCGTCTTTAGCCAACTGCCCAACAGGGTCAAGCTGTACGTAAAACTGAGCGTTTCTCTCCTTTGCTATACTGTCGAGTTTCTTTACGAAATCGATTGATAAGAACTGCAAATAAAAATACACGGGTGTATCATTAGGAACTTTAGAAAGTAAAGCTTTTACATCTACATTTTCATTCTCAAGGGTAAAGCGAAGGCTTTCGGCACCGCGTTTCAGGGTTGAAATAGCCCTTCCAGCCGATTTTTCGGTATCGTGAACATATATGTTCTGGCAAATGGTAAACTCAGCGGCTTTGCCTGCAACGGCAGGGCCCTGCTTAAATTCGTCGATGTGATAGAATGGTTTTACCTTAATGCCTTCAGGACTTTCCCAAACAAGGGTTTCATTATAATCAGCTCCCTTAAGCTCATACTGTATCTGTTGCTTCCATTGTTTGGAAGTTACAGGCTCAAATTCATTAAATAGCTTTTCGCTCATGCGGAATATATTAAAGAGATTTTGTATCCTTTTCGTCTGCCTGGATACTATCTTCAAATTCTATGATATAAACGTCTTCGTTATCGCGTTTCATGTAGTATTTCTCACGCGCATATTTTTCGGTCTGGTCAGGATTGTTCAGTTGCCTTATGCTGGTGCTGTCTTTTTTTATTTCCTGTATGTAATACCGCTTATTGGCTTCAAGTTCCTCAATCTTTTTGTCAAGGATACGGTTTTCGAAATAAGAATAGTTATCCAGCAATAGCCACCATATGCTTACAAAAATAATAACCAATACATACCTGTTCCCCAATATTTTAAGGAGTGGAAAGCGTGTGGTTAGTTTTTTGAAGAATTTCATGCTGCTAAATTACATCAAAATACTAAAAGACAGATTTTAAATTATAAACTTTTGTCCACATAAATTAATTATTGGAATGGCTTTTGTTTCAGTGTTATAAAACCTAAACAATCACCTTTATGAAAAAAGTATACCTTATTTTCCTTGTAATTATCAGCACTCATCTTAGTGCACAAAATGAAAAGCTATCGTCAGCTTCAGAGTTTATCGACAGATCGAGCTATATCCAGATAAACCTGGATGAAAATGAGTCGGCAATTTTTAAATCGGGATGGAATGAAACGGTTCAGTTTTATCCCGCTGAAATAATTGATCTGAAACAAAACACAAAAATGTATGGGCTGAATGTTACCACCGAGTATCTTGTAACACAGCAGGGTGCAGATAATTTCAGTGTAAAAGAAGATGCATGGATCGGGATGGAAGAAATAGGCGATATGGTAGTATGGCTCGAACAGTATGTGATTCCTAATCTGGACTCTTCAGCAGGCAGGAAGAAAACAGTCAAGTATATTTTCAATTCGAATGAGCTGACCCTAAAATTCGAAATTTATAATAATAGACAAATATTTTCGGTGATCTTAAATAACTCTTATTTCCCGGATAAATATTTCTGGACTGAAACAAAAGTTAAGGACATTCCTAAAGTGCTGGCAGCCTTAAAATATCTTCAGACAAAATCGTAGCCTTATTTTAAGCGTTGGTGTATCACGGCCCTTACCACATCTATAGCAACAGTGTTGTACCTGTCATGCGGAATGATGATATCAGCATGAGCTTTTGTAGGTTCAATAAACTGTTCGTGCATGGGTTTAAGGGTGTTTTGGTAACGGTTCAGTACTTCTTCCATGTCACGGCCACGCTCTGCGATATCGCGCTTCAGGCGACGTATGAGCCTTTCATCAGCATCGGCATATACAAAGATTTTGATGTCGAACATATCCCTTAATCGAGCATCGGCTAATATCAGGATGCCTTCCACGATCATTACCTTTCGCGGATGGGTAATAACAGTATCACTGGTCCTGTTGTGGGTAATGAATGAATATACAGGCTGTTCGATAGTGTTTCCTGCTCTCAGTGCAGCAAGATGTTCGGCAAGCAATTCAAAGTCGATAGAGTTGGGGTGGTCAAAATTAATTTTTGCCCTGTCTTCGTAGGTTAACCCTGTTGTTTGCCTGTAATAGGAGTCCTGAGAGATAATGCCTACCTCTTCAGAAGGTAATTCGTTCATTATCTGTTGTACAACGGTTGTTTTTCCGCTTCCGGTACCTCCGGCAATTCCTATTATAAGCATTTGGGATATTATTAGTTTCCACAAAAATAGTAATTATAAGTAGGAGATATTAACGCTAAGCTGTTATCATTACAATAAATCTTTATGTAAATCGCTTATATTTGAAACAAACTTAAATCTATGATACGTTCGATAGCATTAGCTTTCTTTTTATTATGCATTACACCTGCATTTGCACAACACGAAGTAATGTACCATATAAATACCCGCAGTTTTTTTGACAGTAATGGCGATGGGCAGGGCGATCTTAAAGGGATACAGCAAAAGCTGGAATACCTTCAGCTCTTAGGGGTAAATACAATTTCATTGTCGCCGGTATACCAATCCGATTTTTACCATAATCTCTATGCTGGTAACCTGGAGAAGATCGACACCACTTATGGAAGTTTTAAAGAATATCGCGACCTGATACAAAATATCCATTTAAGAAAAATGAAACTGTATCAGGAAATCGACCTGCAGTATATCAGTGCTAAACACCAATGGTTTACCGATTCGTTCAAAAATACCAAATCGGCTTATAGTGGTTATATATATTATACTGATGTAAAAAATGAAAAACCGTATCAGCTGCCTGAAATAACAACTTTTAAAGGTGCTAAAGAACAGGTGGTAGCCGTTAATCTTAAAAATGCGAAAGTAGCCGAATACTATGCAAAAGCGCTTAAATATTGGGCAGATCCCGATGGAAACGGCAATTTTTATGATGGCGTAGACGGTTTCAGGCTGGTTGATGTAAAAGACAAACTGGACAATTCGGGCAAAACAGGTAATCAGCTTAAAGAGTTTTATACGCCATTAATTGCGGGGCTTAAGAAAGTAAATCCTGCGCTTCAGCTTTTAGCTGAAACTAATGATGATTCTTTTGGTGGCGAATTGTATGCCAAAGCCGGTTTCGACAGGGTTCAGTCATTAAAACTCAGAGAGGCTATAGTTTCGTTTGATAAGAAAAAAATAATGGCTGCCGCTGACAGTAGTTTTGTCAGTATACCTGATGGTAAAGTTCCGGCTCCTTACATAGAGAATGAAAATACTGTGAGGATTGCTTCAATGCAGGGAATGAACATCGGTAAGCTGAAGGTGGCTGCAGGTCTTAGCTTTTTGTTAGGTGGGGTTCCGTCTATGTACTATGGGCAGGAAATAGGAATGATGGGTAAACCTATGCAAAGCGGTACTGATGGCGACGGAATACCTTCGAGAGAAGCTTTTGAATGGTATGCATCCGGAGAAGGCCAGGGTATGGCAACGTGGTATAAAGATTCCAAACTCTATTTTGAGAATAGTAGTGCTGTACCTGCAGACGGTATTTCGCTGGAAGAAATGCAAAAAGATACAAATTCATTATGGGGATATTACAAACAGCTTATCAGGATGAAAAAGATGCATTCAGCGGTAGCTGAAGGCAAATATGCACCAATAAATAACAGTAACGATAATGTTGTTTCTTTTACACGTATTAACGGTGAGAAAAAAGTATTGGTAATGATAAACCTTTCAGATAAAGAACAGTTTACAAGGATTGGAGATGAGGTTACCATAAGATTTGGCGGTTTGAAACTCATATTTGGATCGCCTAATTCGGCCTTTGGAAGAGGGGCAAGGGCATTGGTAATGCAGCCTTATGCTGTTCAGGTATGGTCATATAGTTTATAAAAAAGGCAGGATAATTATCCTGCCTTTTTTATTTAATAGCGTCAGAGGTTGTGTAATGTGATGGCTGTAAGATAAGATACCCGTCGGTTCCATTCATCCGTAAGATTAAAGGTGTACGATGGTATCCGCCAAATCTTGGTTTCATAAATACATTTGCCATAATTCTGAAGTTCTGTATGGGTGGAAAAATCTTTAAGTCTTTCAAGTCCGCACATAGATACTATTGCAAAATCAGGTTTTATATTCAGTTTTGAAACCGATTCCATTATTGATGTGATCCTCTTTTTTTGTTCTGTGGGTGATGCTGATACGATAAGAATGTTTTTCTTTCTCACAGTAACCACATAATTTCCTTCGGTTACTTTTGAAGATTGTACATTTTCTGTAGCTACAGATCCCGACTCTGAAATGTAGATACGCTTAACAGCATCCGGTTTTAACCTTGTGCAAACCTCGCTAATGGTAGCGGCTTTGCCGGCACTTTTTGCACCCTTTATTACTATATACTTCATTATTCCGGTGATTTAGGGGTTGGTAATGTAGGTGTGGGTTTTTGAAGTAAACGGGTTGAGTAGTTGTTTATCTTACCATAGGCTTTAGGGGTTTAGCGGTTAATTGATTGTTGGTTTTTGGGTTGTAATTGTTTGGTATGTAGGTAATTATACATTAAAGTTAACAAATATAATCTAATTAGCATTCTTTTTTTAAGAAAAAATTCAGGCTCCGTTCAGGAGCCCAAATTTATAAATTGTGCAGCGTAATAGCCGTTATATAAGATATCCGTTTATTCCACTCATCAGTCAGGTGAAAAGTATAGGATGGTATTCTCCATATTTTGGTCTCATAAATACATTTGCCAAATTTTTCAAGTTCTTTCGAAGTTGAAAAATCCTTCAGTTTTCCCAGGCCTCTCATCGCAACAATGGCAAAATCGGGCTTTAAGTTGAGGTTAAAAACCGATTCCATGATACAGGTTATTTTTTTCTTTTGCTCAGTTGGGGCTCCTGATACCATTAAAATATTCTTTTTTCTCACCGTAACAATGTATGTTCCGTCAGATATTCCTGCAGCAGGGGCAATGCTTTCAAGTGATACCTGTCCGGATTCTGAAAAATACACTTTTCGTATTGCTTCCGGTTTTAACTTTTTGCATACTGCATTAATGGTTTCGGCCTTCCCCGAACTCCTTGCTCCTTTAATGATAATGTACTTCATAAGATGTGGGTTTGTTTAAAGTTCTGGTTGTGGATGTTGGGATGTTTAAAGGAAATACAGAGGGGGCATCTGTTTATTTAAATTTTAAATAATTCTAACACAGGTGTTTGTTGTGTTTTATTTTGTTTTTTACGTTTTTAAAGTTGTTTTTAATCTCTACTGGTTCTCTTTGTTGTTTATTGTGTAAAATTAACATAAATTTTAACACGTAAAATTATTATGCTGTTAAAAAATCTATCCCTCAGAGATGATTATGTTTTAAATAATACAAATTACGTTTCGTACGAACAATTCTACACGGTGTATTAAAGTTAATAACTTTAAATGTTAGTTTTTTACGGTTTTCCGTAAACAAATGTTAAAAAAATATTAAAATCGACGAAATGCACTTTTTTTGATCTAATTATATAATTCTCATGTCTTTAGCTATAGCCACAAGCTGAATGCTATTGTTTGCTTTGAGTATTAGCTTTAATCTGTTTATTTTTTTTTCAATGCTGCTGGTACTGGCCGAAGGATATTTTTTTTCCTTAAAGCTTCTGCTTATATCTTCCTGGGTATTGCCCTCAGACAAAGATTTTAAAATCATTATATCAAATTCATCAATTTCAAAAAATGAATTTTGTTTCAGTATGTTTACGAATTCCGGCGATATATATGTTGTTCCCTTGACTACAGAATGAATAGCTTCTATAAGCTCATTGGTGCTTTCGCGTCCTTTTATTACATAGGCATTTATTAAATGATCTGTTAAGAGCGATCTTATCAGATAAGGTTTTTCATCCATCGCATAAACGATGATCTTTTGCTGAAATTTTTCCTGATAAAGGCGCGATATCAAAGCCTGACCGGTAGCGAGCTGGATGCTCTTTTGGGGATCGTCCTTAAATGAAAGGTCTGTAATAATGATATCAAAAGGTGTATCTTCTGCAAGTGCTTTTTTAATTTTCAGATAGCCTTCGTCACAATATTTGGCAGTCTGTATTTCTGTATCAAAGTTTTTCCTGAGTAACGTGCTGATGCCGATACTGATACTGTCAATGTCTTCTACGATTAAAATTTTTAAGGACATGGGAGTGGGCAAAGGGTTAATGTTTTGTATAGGCCGGATACGAAAGAATAATATGGAATCCCTTTTCGATGTCTTTGTTTAAATTAGTATGCCCTTCAATAGAGGCCATACGTTTCTCAATGTTCAAAAGACCACTTTTTGAAAAAGTTTTTTCTTTATTTATTCCGTTTCCATTGTCTATATAAGAGATTTCTATTTTTTTTCCGTTAAGGGAAAAGTCTATTATAACCAGCGAAGCACCACTGTGTTTTTTCATATTAACCATAAGTTCCTGTAGCGAACGGTAAGTAGCGATTTTTTTCAGGGCATTAACATTGTTCCATTTAATGTCGGCCAGGCCTTTGGTGATAATATTAACTTTATCTCCGGAATATCCGGTAAGCATTACTTTAAGATGTTCGGGAAAATCATATCCGGTTTCTATGTTCGATGTTTCCCGGGATATGTTTTTAGTCATCAGGTAGATGTTGTCCAGTTTTACGATAAGTTTTTTTCTGTTTTCTTCAGATATTTCTTTTTTAGATCCCAGGTAACTTACCGCTTCATAGAGTTCATTAGCAATTTCGTCGTGTACTTTTTTAGCAATGCGTGTTTCGGTAATATAGCTTTCCATAAAACGTTCCCGCTTGTATTTTGCTTTTACAAGAAAATACACGAGCAGTGAACAGCAAACTGTAAATGTCAAATTGGTTAAAAGTAATAGCTCCTGATTATGGGGTTCTTCAAAAAACATCCCGAAAGAGCTTAATTCTTTGTTTTTTACAGTCTCTTCGTTAGTGTTTTTATTACCTGGTTTATCGGTATAGAGAATCGCTCTTTCATGACGGTCATTTGCAAGGCCTATGAAAGAGGTAAAAAGCGCCGCCAGTAGGAGCAGCAATATTTTGTTTTTTTTAGTTGATGCAGACATACGTTCTTTTAAATACCATTTTGTAAACCAATATCAGGTTTTGGGGGCACAGTAAATGCTGTACATACGAAATGTATCCGGATGGATTCTTTTAGCGTTGCAAATGAGTAAGATAAGCAAAACCTGCCGCCCGAAGTTCAGGCAGCATTGTAAAACCCAACCAAGTCTTTAAAATAAAAACGTAGTGTATTCTGAATAAAAGTAGTTACTTTTTTTGTCTAACCCTGAGTTAAGCGACTAAATGCATATTTATCGGTTGAAATGCACTAGTCAAATTCAGAAGTAAAGAAAAGCTTTACGCTTGGATATTTAGATTGCGTCATCTGGATTGAGAAATCAGAATCGGCTAAAAATACAAGCTGGCCGTATTTATCCTTAGCAAGGAACTTTTGTTTGATTCGCTTAAATTCGGCAAATTCTTCATTTTTAGCATCGTCCGGTTTAACCCAGCAGGCTTTGTAAGCAGGGAAGTTCTCATATGAACATTTTGCGCCATATTCGTGCTCCAGCCTGTACTGTATTACCTCATACTGAAGTGCTCCTACAGTACCTATAACCTTACGGTTATTCATTTCAAGGGTAAATAACTGGGCCACACCTTCGTCCATCAGCTGGTCGATACCTTTTTCAAGCTGCTTTGCCTTAAGTGGATCAGCATTGTTGATGTAGCGGAAATGCTCAGGAGAGAAGCTTGGTATGCCTTTAAAGCTCATAAGTTCACCTTCGGTAAGGGTATCACCAATCTTAAAGTTACCGGTATCGTGAAGGCCAACAATATCACCGGGGTAAGAGATGTCTACAATCTCTTTCTTTTCGGCAAAGAAGGCGTTAGGACTTGAAAATTTCAGGTTTTTACCTAAACGCACATGAAGATATGGTTTGTTCCTTTCAAAAACACCCGATACGATTTTTACGAATGCAATCCTGTCACGGTGTTTAGGATCCATATTAGCGTGTATCTTAAATACAAAGCCGGCAAATTTATTCTCATCGGGCTCTACAGTTCTCGTGTCAGAATCTTTAGGCCTTGGTGATGGTGCAATATCAATGAAACAGTCTAATAGTTCGCGAACACCAAAGTTGTTTAAAGCCGAACCAAAAAATACAGGCTGCTGCTTTCCGTTAAGGTATGCTTCCCTGTTAAATGCAGGATAAACCTCTTCGATAAGTTCAAGCTCTTCCCTTAGCTTATTAGCAGGCTTTTCGCCAATGATATTTTCAAGTTCCGGACTGTTTATGTCGCTGAATGCAATTGTTTCTTCAATGTTTTTACGGCTGTCGCCGCTAAAAAGATTAATGTTTTTCTCCCAGATGTTATATATACCCTGAAAATCATAACCCATTCCTATAGGGAAACTCAGCGGTGTAACGGTAAGGCCAAGTTTTTGTTCTACCTCATCCATAAGGTCAAAGGCATCCTTACCTTCACGGTCAAGTTTGTTGATGAACACCAGCATAGGAATGTTACGCATACGGCAAACCTGTACCAGTTTCTCAGTCTGTTCCTCGACCCCTTTTGCAACGTCGATAACAACGATAACGCTGTCTACAGCGGTAAGTGTCCTAAAGGTATCTTCGGCAAAATCCTTGTGGCCGGGTGTATCGAGAATGTTTATTTTTTTGTCTTTATAATTAAAGGCAAGCACCGATGTTGCAACAGAGATTCCCCTCTGTCTTTCAATTTCCATAAAGTCACTGGTTGCGCCTTTTTTGATCTTGTTGCTCTTAACGGCACCGGCTTCCTGAATAGCACCTCCAAATAAAAGGAGCTTTTCGGTTAGTGTTGTTTTACCGGCATCCGGGTGGGAAATAATACCAAAAGTACGTCTTCTCTCGATCTCTTTATTAAAATTCATGCTCACGGCCTCTGTTTCTTATAATTATGCAAAAGTAGGTTTTTCCTTTTTTACGGCTGCAAAGATAGCATGTTCCTTTCATAGATAAAAATGTGATTTTAATCGACCCTTTTCCGATTGTTCTGTCACGCGCGCGTGGGAAGGTTTAAGTTTACGGTATAATGCTAATTAGCTTAAACTTAATCTGAAAATCAATTGATTACCGGGGGGTATATACTATCGAGGAGTTTTCTGCATATTTGCTGTGCGGTAATTTTTCTATTGTTTTCGGCGAGCGTTAAATCGCAGACAAATAATTATGCTACCATACTCAATGGTAGTGATAATACTGATAATGGTATCAATGCCCACGATAGTAATCTTACCACCTTTGCTTCAGTACGGGCAAGTACAGGAGTGGTTGCAGTTTCTCCGGCATATACAGGTTTTGTTGAGGTTGAATTTCCAACAGCACTTACATCCGGAACAACATCCTATTTAAAGATCAATACTGAGCAGACTCTTTTAGGAGCTTTATTAGGAGGAGCTTTGAGCGGTATATTGGGAGCTGTACTTACAGGACAGCAGGAAATAACTGTTGATGTAAAGAATGCAGGAGGCACTGTGATTCTAACAGGTGATAGCCAGGATGCAGGAGAGCTCAATACTTCCAAACTGGCCGTGGTTATGAATGGGGCTGGAGAGTATTTTATTAGAATTAAACCTGATGCAGATTATAAAAGAATCAGGCTTACGAACCGCCTTGGAGCACTTTTAGCTTTAGGTGTAGTAAGGAGGGCTTATGTGTATGATGCTTTTAATATCACCAACGTTCCGGCTTGTGCACAGCCTGCATATACATCATATACAGGTTCGGCAACACTTACTTCAGGGCAGGCTTCGGTTACAAATCCTCAAAATGCGGTCGACAATAATGTGTCTACCTATTCATCTATTAATATATCTGCGATTGCTGTAGGCCCTTCTGTAGAACAAATCGTTTATATGCAAGCGCCTACCAATGCAACCGATTCATTTGATATAAGCCTGAGTGCGGCTCAAAACGTTATAACTGCCGGTGTTGGTACTAATGTAACAATTACTGCCTACAATGGTACTACAGCCGTTCAGACCAAAACCTTAGCCCAGTTATTAACGGATAATGGTGCTACCATGACGGGGGGTAATGTAGTTACACTTAAAATGACACCAGGCGGAGTTATTGACAGGATATCAGTAAAGCTTTCTGCTTTTTTGACTTTAGCACAAACGCTTAATCTTCATAATATTACACGTAAGCCTGTTACCACGGTTATTGCTCAAAATAATCCCGTTTGCCAGGGCAGTACTGCGCAGCTTATAGCGACCACAACGTCGGGAAATCAGCTTTTATGGTATGATTCGGCAGGAGCTACTAACCTGGTTGCTACAACAAATAGCGGGCAGGCCTTTACAACACCGGTATTAAATGCCACTACAACATACTATGTGGGAGTTTGTGCTGCATATCTTATTCCGGTTACAGTTACAGTAGTTACAAAACCTGTTTCAGGCAGCATAAGCGGCGATCAAACGGTTTGTAACAATATTGCAGCAGGATTAATTACATCCGTTTCGGCTACAACAGGGGCAGGTATAACCTACAGATGGGAATCATCTCATGACGGAATTACCTGGGCAGCTGTATCCGGTGCAACGGCAACAACATATCAGCCTCCGGTCTTAATTAAAAGTACTTTTTTCAGGAGAATTACTGTAAATACGGCGTCGGGAATCAGTTGTGAGTCAGTTCCTACAGCTTCAGTTAAGATAACGACAAAAAACTGTATGGTGATTTCTAATCCAATGGTGCGCCAGCGTATTAAGAATGGGGCTTAACGGAAATTTCGCGAAATCTTCTGCACAATAATTTAATCAAAAAAACTTTAAAAAAGCGTTAAAATTCAATTAAATTTTAGTAAGAATTTTATTGCGCAATTAATCGATAAAATATTGCATTTTGTCGATACTTATGCGAAATTATCAATAATTTAAGTCTATTATGTAATATGTAGGTAATTTAATTCCGTGAACCAATGAATTATTTAATTAATCTTAAAGTTTATGGTATTAAAAACTACTCCCAAAAATCAGACTCTTTTCTTGCTTTTTGCAGTAGCGCTTTTCCTAATCCCTTACACAGGTAATGCGCAAACAAGAGTTTATGCTAACTCTGCCACTTTTTTCCAGGCAGACAACGTTCCACAGTCGTATGATCAGAACATGACAACGGCTGCACAGGTAAGGGCCAGTACAGGAATACTTGTAGGTGTAGGCGCCTATTCGGGCTACGTCGAGCTACAGTATCCGGGGCTTGTTCCTGCTAACACAACAAGCTATGTAAAAATTACAACAGATGATAACCTATTGCCTTCCCTGCTTGGCGGTAGCCTTGGGGGGCTGCTGGCCGATGTGCTTGGTGCAGTGCTGATAGGTAATCAGGAATTTACTGTTGAAGCAAAGAATAATACTACTGTTGTTTTGGACGGAGACAGCAATGTGGTTGCAGACTTTGCCGGAGACAGGCTCAAAATTGTAATTAATCCTGCCGGCGAATACTTTATAGCGATTACTCCGGCATCGGCCTATAACCGTATAAGGCTAACCAACAGGGTGGGTTCGTTACTTGGGCTTAATAATGTAAAGACACTTAATGTGTTTGAAGCCTATTATGTATCGGCACCTGCTAATTGCGGAACTCCTGCATTTACAAGTTTTTCAGGATCAGGTATCACACTTGATGCCCTTCAGTTAGGCACTGCCGGTGTTCAGAATCCTCAATTTGCCATTGATGCCAATACGACTAACTTTTCGGTATTGAGCCTTGGGCTTTTAGGAGTCGGGTCTACTGTAAGCCAGACGGTTTATTTTGAAGGCCTTTCCGGAGCGACAGACCAGTTTAATGTTCGCCTGCGTGCCGTAGGGACGTTACTGGATCTTAACCTGGCTAATAATGTCAGGGTTATGTCGTATAACGGAGGTACCCAGGTTACCAACCAGACACTCTCATCTTTATTAACGCTGAACCTGCTTAACATGCAGGGAGGTGTTATTACTACAATACCTGTGAATCCCGGCGCGCCAGTAGACCGAATTGTGGTTAGCTTCACTTCGCTCGTAGGTGCATCGGTAGCACAAAATCTAGAATTTTATGGTGTAACAAGAACGGTGGCTCCACCAACAATAACACCGCCAGTAGGGGGTAGCTATTTCGCCTGCTCCGGGGGGACAGCTTCGCTTATAGCTACTACTACTGCGGGAAATGAACTTCGTTGGTATACCACAGCAACAGGGGGCACTGCTACTACGGTAGCCTCAGGTGTTCCTTTTGTTACGCCGGCACTTACCGCTACAACTACCTTTTATGTGGCAGCTGCCAAAATTGGATGTCCGGAAGAATCTTCACGAGTAGCCGTTCCGGTAACGGTAACAACGGTTCCTCCGCCAACTACAACCAATGCTTCTCAACAGTTTTGTAGCTTCGCTTCACCTACAGTGGCCAGCCTTCAGGTAAACGAACCAGGCGTTACTTTTTATGATGCAGCAACAAACGGAAACTTATTACCTCCTGCAACGCCACTAACAAACAATACTATTTACTACGCTACGCTTACCGACGGGGCAACAGGATGTCAAAGTACAACCCGTCTTGCTATTACGGTAACATTAACAGCAACCTGCGATGTAACTCTTACGCTTAAGGCTATGCTTCAGGGAGCACTATTCAACTCTAGTGGAGGACTGATGCGTGACAATCTTAGGGAAGGTGGTTATATTCCGCTTAATCAGCCCTACAGCAGTGCGCTTAATGCAAGGTTTAACCATATAGGCGGTGGCGGAACAGAAGTTACTACCAACGCCGTACTTCAGGCGAATGCCGGTACAGGCAATGCCATTGTAGACTGGGTTTTTGTTGAGGTGCGCGATGCGGCAGCTCCGCAAACGGTTATCAGAACGGTATCGGCCCTTATTCAGAGGGATGGTGATATCGTGGCAGCCAATGGCGGTCCGCTGGTAGTGAATCTTCCATCTACATTCAGAATATCTGTTAAGCACAGAAACCACTTTGGTGCTTTATATAACCAGGTGCTTACGGCGACAAACCAGGCTGTAACGCTGGACTTTACTACGCTTACCGATGCAAATCTTTATGCATCTGCGGGCTTTACCGGACAACAGGCTATGGCCACTGTGGGTGGTATAAGGGCACTCTATACCGGAAACGCCAATTATGATACCCAGGTTAAATATGATGGTTCTGCAAATGACAGGCAGGTGTCTGCTTCGCAGGTGCTTTCACATCCGGGTAATGCTTCGCAGATACTAAACTATTCTAATGCAACGGGATATTTTTCGGGCGATGTGAATATGGACGGCAAAGTATTGTACGATGGTGCTAACAATGACAGGCAGCTGATACTGAACATCATTGTTACTTACTCGCTCAATACCAACATACTTGCCAACTACAACGGAATGTCTGAGCAGGTGCCGCAATAAAATGCAGCCTGGAACGAGGCTTCATTTTATGTACAATCCTATTTAAAAAACCATATACAATTAGCGTATGAAAAGTTTTATACTTAAGATACTATTATTGGTGGGGCTCTTTATGCCTGCCCAATACCTCTTTTCGCAGCAAATTGACCTTACCCTGAAATATGTTTCCGCAACCAATGTGTATGAAGTATATGCCAGGCCAACCTTTACCCAGAATAACTTCTTTTTTGGGGGAGGTAGCCAGATAACGGTAGTACTTCCGGCATCGGTATCTAACGTGGGAATAGGGATAACGTCGGTTAATGGCGGGCCGTGGGTAGATAACTCACAGGTTTATGCTCCCGGTGCAGATGCGGCACACGATTTTCATGGTATTGCCACCAATGGGGCAATGGTAAACTTTACGACAGGCACAGAGCTGTTGCTGTTCAGGTTTGCGATTACCGAAGGTTGTGTTACCGGAGCAAGGGTGTTTAACAATACTACAGATCCGCAATCGGGGGCCGCCGGAATGAACGGTGCCGATTTCAGGAACTACCTGAGTAATGTATTCGACCTTCAGGATTATTATGGTGCAAACTATAATAATACCGGTAGTACCTGTTCTATTATAGATGCAGACGGAGACGGGGTAGGTGCTACTACCGATCCGGACGATAATAACCCTTGTGTGCCCAATCCGGCATTTGCTACCTGTGACCAGGACGGTGACGGGCTAACCAATGCTCAGGAAGCATCCATAGGTACAAATCCTACCGTTGCCGATACTGATGGTGATGGTATAAACGATGGTGCTGAGGTTACTGCAGGAAGCAATCCGCTAAATCCGTGTTCGCCAAATGCGAACTCACCGGTGTGTGATCAGGATGGTGACGGACTTACCAATGCGCAGGAAGCAACTGCGGGCACTAACCCTACTGTTGCCGATACCGATGGTGATGGTGTAAACGATGGTGCTGAGGTTACAGGTTCTAGCGATCCTTTAAATCCATGTTCGCCTAGTGCTTCGGCAGGGCCATGTGATCAGGATAGTGATGGGCTTACCAATACCCAGGAAGCATCGGCAGGTACGAATCCTACCATTGCCGATACTGACGGTGATGGTGTAAACGATGGCACAGAGATAACAAACGGAAGTGATCCGTTAAATCCTTGTTCTCCAAATCCTGCTTCACCAGCCTGTGACCAGGACGGTGACGGACTTACCAATGCTCAGGAAACCACAGCGGGTACAAGCCCTACAAATCCTGATACGGATGGTGATGGTTTCTCTGATGGTACAGAGGTGACTAATGGAAGCAATCCGTTAAATCCATGTAGCCCTAACGTAAATGCAGGGCCATGTGATCAGGATAGTGACGGGCTTACCAATACACAGGAGGCTAACTTAACTACGAATCCAACCAATCCGGATACGGATGGAGATGGTATAAATGATGGTACAGAGGTAGCCAACGGAAGTAATCCATTAGATCCTTGTAGCCCTACGCCAACAGTTGGCTGCCCTACAGATGCTGATCAGGATGGTACTCCGGCAGCATCAGACCCGGATGATGCCAATCCATGCGTACCCAATCCATCGGCAGGGCCATGTGACCAGGATGGAGACGGACTTAATAATACGCAGGAAGCAGCCAATGGAACAAACCCTACCTTAGCGGATACTGATGGTGATACTATAAATGATGGTACTGAGGTTACCAATGGCAGTGATCCGCTAAATGCGTGTTCGCCGAGTACAGCTTCACCTTTATGTGATCAGGATAATGACGGACTTACCAACGCGCAGGAAGCTACTGCGGGTACAAACCCTACTAACCCTGACACTGATGGTGACGGAATAAATGACGGTACCGAGGTTACTAATGGCAGCGATCCGCTAAGTGCTTGTTCGCCAAACGTGAATTTCCCGACCTGTGATCAGGATGGAGACGGACTGAATGCCAGCCAGGAGGCTGCAAACGGTACCAGTCCGACAGATGCGGATACTGACGATGATGGTATAAATGACGGTGTTGAGGTTACAAATGGAACTGACCCACTAAATGCCTGTTCGCCAAATTTAAATTCGCCTTTGTGTGATCAGGATAACGATGGGCTTCCTAATGGCCAGGAAACAATGCTTGGAACCAATCCTACAGTTGCTGATACTGACGGCGATGGTATAAATGATGGTGCCGAGGTTACTGCCGGTAGCGATCCGCTTAGCCCATGTTCGCCAAACGTGAATTTCGCAACTTGTGATCAGGATGGAGACGGACTAAATGCAAGCCAGGAAACGGCTAACGGTACTAACCCTACAGTTGCTGACACTGATGGTGATGGTATAAACGATGGTGCTGAGGTTACTAATGGTAGTGATCCGCTTAGTCCATGTAGTCCAAATCTTAATTTTGCAACCTGTGACCGTGATGGTGACGGACTTACCAATGCACAGGAAGCTACACTGTCTACCGATCCTGCAAATGCTGACACCGATGGTGATACAATAAACGACGGAACAGAGGTTACTAATGGAACAGATCCTCTTGATGCGTGTTCGCCTAATCCTGCTTCGCCAAACTGTGATCAGGATAATGACGGACTTGTAAATTCTGTTGAGGCTTCTCTTGGAACCAATCCAACAAACCCTGATAGTGACGGAGACGGAATAAACGACGGTACAGAGGTTACTAATGGCAGCAATCCGCTGAATCCGTGTGATCCTAATCCGGGTAACCCTAACTGTACTGTAACTCCTGAAATTGAGTTTACTGTACGATTTAATCCTGCAACCTGTTCGTATGAAGTATATGCAAGGCCAAACTTTACAGCGACCAATTATCATATTGCAGGAGGTAGCCAGATATCGGTATTGCTTCCGGCAGCTATAGACAATGTGCCGGTGGCAATAACTACGGTAAACGGAGGGCTTTGGACAGACAGTTCTATGGTATATGCTCCGGGTGCACAGCCAGCTAATGATTTCCATGCCGTTGCAACAAATGGTTCGACAGTAAACTTCCAGGCAGGACAGGAACTGTTATTGTTCACATTTGTGCTGCCTAACGGACAGTGTTGTGCTGCCGGTGTAAGGCTGTTCAACAATCCGTCTGACCCTCAGTCAACAGACACAGGTATGGCAAACGGAGATTTTAACAACTACATTGCCAATGTATTTGTTATGACAAATGACTATTCAGGCAACTATGCCAATACAGGAACGATATGTGACCCGTGTTTAATTAACCCTGTAGCAACACCAACAACATTAGACCCTACTCAGGAGTTTTGTGTGGTGAATGCGCCTACATTGGCCAGCTTACAGGTTAACGAAACTAATATAGTATGGTATGCTGCCGCTACAGGCGGAACTGCATTGCCACTAACTACTGCATTGGCAAACAATACAACATACTATGCTGCCCAGGTTAGGACAGCTGATAGCTGCGAAAGCCCGGTAAGGCTTGCGATAACAGTTACACTGAACGATACGCTTCCGCCAACAACAACTAATGCTTCACAAAGCTTCTGTTTAGTGAACAATCCTACAGTAGGAAGCATTCAGGTGAACGGAACGGCTATAGTTTGGTACGATGCGCCAACAGCAGGAGCGGTAGTGCCTAGTACTACAGCTTTAGTAAATGGGACTACTTATTATGCATCACAAACGGGGCCTAATGGCTGTGCGAGTTCGGTAAGGCTTGCGGTAACAGTTACTGTTACAGATGCGCCAACACCTACAACGCTTGACACCACTCAGGATTTCTGTCGCGCTAATAACCCTACTGTTGCCAGCATTCAGGTAAATGAAGGCGGAGTGATATGGTATGATGCACCAACGGGAGGTAATGTAGTGGCGGCCGCTGAATCACTGGTAAACGCAACTGTTTATTATGGAGTGCTTACTAATGGCGGATGCCAGAGTGCAGTAAGGCTTGCCGTAACTGTATCGGTTGATGATGAGCTTACGCCAACAACACTAGATAATACGCAAAACTTCTGTTTGATTGACAGCCCTACTATTGCAAGCATTCAGGTGAATGAAGCGGGAGTTGTATGGTACTCAGCCCCAACAGGTGGCACAATAGTACCTCCAGCAACACCACTGGCATCAGGAACAACATATTATGGTGTGCTTACCGATGCAGTGACAGGATGTATAAGCTCAATCAGGCTTGCGGTAACTGTAACTGTAGGAAATGCACAGACACCATCTACAGTTGATACTACTCAGGACTTCTGTTTAATAGACAGCCCTACAGTAGGTAACATTCAGGTAAATGAGACAGGTGTAATATGGTACACTGCAGCAACAGGCGGAACAGTTGTTCCTAACAGTACTGCTCTGGTTACAGGTACAACCTATTATGCAACGCTTGTAGATCCTGTTTCCGGATGCCAGAGTGCAGTTCGTCTTGCGGTAACAGTAACTGTAGGTACGGCTCCAACGCCAACTACTACAGATACAACACAGGATTTCTGCTTACTGAACAATCCTACAGTAGCTAATCTTCAGGTGAACGAATCGGGAGTAATATGGTTTAGTACAGCTACAGGAACAACTATAGTTGCAGCCAATACCCCACTGGTGAATGGTGCAATTTATTACGGAGCTTTACTTGATGCAGCCAGCGGATGTACAAGCGGCGTAAGGCTTGCGGTAACTGTAACAGTAGGCAACGCGCCAACACCAACTACACTTAATACTGCACAGGAATTCTGTTTACAAAACAATCCAACAGTAGCTAACATACAGGTAAACGAAACAGGTGTTACCTGGTATACAGCCATGACAGGCGGTACTATAGTGCCGGATACAACGGTGCTTACATCGGGTACAACTTATTATGCTTCATTGACCGATGCTATTACCGGATGTATAAGTGCGGTAAGGCTTGCAATAACCGTAACGGTTAATAATGCGCCAACGCCAACTACGCTTGATACTACCCAGGATTTCTGTACTGCGGCTATGCCAACAGTGGCTAACCTTCAGGTGAATGAAGCCGGAGTAGTATGGTACTCTGCAGCAACAGCGGGAACTATAATTCCACCGGATACCCTGCTTGGAGATGGTATTACTTATTATGGAAGTATAACATCGGGCAATTGCCAGAGCGCAACCCGACTTGCGGTTACTGTAAACCTTAATGATGGTACTATACCAACTACAGGAGATACAACCCAGTCATTCTGTGGTGCAGATCAGCCTACGCTGGCGAGCATACAGGTAGATCAGGCAGGAGTAGTATACTACACCATAGCAACAGGAGGGGTAGCTTTACCGGCTAACACACCGCTTGTAAACGGAACTACTTATTATGCGGCATATACCGATCCGGCAACGGGTTGCGAAAGCACTGTTCGCCTTGCGATTCAGGTTAGTGTAGATAACGGTACAACACCGGCTACAACAAGCACATCGCAAATATTCTGTGCGGCTGATAGCCCTACGGTAGCAGATATAGCAACAGTAGGAGCTGAACCGGTAACATGGTACAATGCCCCTACAGGAGGAGCCGTGGTACCACCAACGGCACCGCTGGTAAATAATACAATATACTATGCAAGTATTATGAATGCTAATGGTTGTCCGAGTGCGGTAAGGCTTGCTATTACTGTAAATATTCAGGATGGTGTAACACCTACAACGAATGATCCGACTCAGGACTTCTGTACTGTAGACAGCCCAACAGTAGCAAACCTTCAGGTAAATGAGCCGGGTGTTACCTGGTACACTTCACCAACAGGCGGAACTGCAGTAGCACTAACTGATGCTCTGGTATCAGGCGCTACATATTATGGCTCGCTTACATCAGTTGGCGGATGCGAAAGCGCGGTTCGTCTTGCAATTACTGTAACGGTGAGCAACGGTATTACACCAACAACCAATGATGATACCCAGGACTTCTGTGCGATAGATAACCCTACAGTAGCCAGCATTCAGGTAAATCAGGCGGGTGTGGTATATTATACCGATTTTACCGGAGGAACTATAGTTACAGCTAATACTCCACTGGTAAACGGAACTACATACTACGCATCATATACCGATCCTGCAACAGGATGTGAAAGTGCAGTTCGCCTGCCAATTACAGTAACTGTAAATACAGGCGCTACACCTACATCGGCAGAACTGACTCAGGAATTCTGTGAAAGTGAAAATGCAACCGTTGCCGATATTCAGGTAAATGAAACGGGAGTTGTATGGTATACTTCAGCAACAGGTGGTATTCCGTTAAGTAACGACACGGTACTGCAAAGCGGTGTATATTATGCCTCAATAACAGTAGGCGGATGTGAGAGCCTTGTAAGGCTTGAAATAACCGTAGTGGTTCATAATGGCACTACTGCTACCATAACCGGAGGTAATGATGAAGAATGTTTTGACGAAGAAGTAACTTATACAACCCAGTCCGGCAATACAAATTATATTTGGGATGTTGTTGGTGGAGAAATAATTGCAGGCGGAACCGCTACTGATAACACGGTAACAATAAGGTGGACAGAAGTAGGTGATGCTCTTTTAACTGTTTCTTACACAGATGTTAACGGTTGTTCGGGAGAGGCTTCTGCAGAGCGTGATATTAGCATTACAAGTTGTTCTGATCTTAGAATCGCGAAAACTGTTAACATAGTTGCTCCAAATATTAACGAAAATGTTATTTTTACCATCACGGTGACAAATGACGGAGCGAGCCAGTTTGCAGATGTGATTGTTAGTGAGATACTTCCTGACGGTTATGAGTTTGTAAATGTTGTGGTAAACAAAGGTAATTATGACGTAGTTACCGGCGTATGGACGATACCGGTTCTTGAAGCGGGAGCATCGGCAGTTATGGATCTTGAAGCCAGGGTGCTGTTTGGAGGAAATTATGAAAACATAGTTTACATATTAGATTCTTCTCCATTAGACAGTAACCTGAGTAATAATTCAGCCAGAGTGTCGCTTGTACCTTCGTGCCTGACAGTTTACAATGAGTTTTCGCCAAACAATGATGGTATTAATGATTATTTCAGGATAGATTGTATAGAGTTTTACACTAACAATAAACTTGAAGTATACAACAGATACGGATCGCTGGTGTACACCAAAGGCGCTTATGCTAATGAGTTTGACGGAACTGCCAATGTTGATGGCGTGGTGAGAAAAGGAGAGCAGCTGCCTTCAGGTACATACTTCTATGTATTTGAAGTTGATGGCAAAGCGAAAACAGGATGGTTATATATTGCGAGATAAAACGAGGATAAATAAGGGGTAGCACATTGCTGCTTCCCCTGATTATCAACAAAAAATATATTTTAGTATGAAAATCACTTCAACAATTCTAAATAGATATTTCCTGATATGTATCATCCTTACCGCCATTAGCGCTAAGGCACAGCAGGAACCCCAATATACACAGTATATGTATAATACGCTTACTGTGAATCCGGGCTATACAGGATCTCCGGGTTTTCTCGAAGCTACATTGCAGCATCGTTCGCAATGGGTAGGTATAGACGGAGCTCCAACCACACAGGCGTTTACAATACATTCGCCGGTGAACGACAAAGTAGGACTGGGCTTTAGTGCCGTAAATGATGAGATAGGCCCTTCGGAAGAAATATACCTGGATGGAAATTTTTCGTATACCATACCGGTAAGCTTTAATTCCAAGATCGCTTTTGGATTAAAGGCCGGAGCTAAGGTGCTGAACATTGACTGGTCTAAAGGAACGTACTACCAGGGCGGAGACCCACTGCTGAATACCAATGTAAATAATAAGATATCACCATCAGTAGGAGCGGGGGTATATTATTATACCGACAAATGGTATGCAGGATTTTCGGTGCCAAACTTTATCCGCTCTGATTATTATGATGATGTACAGGAAGCGCAGGTTTCGGACAGGCTTCACTACTATGTTATAGGAGGTTATGTATTCGATATTTCGGATAATCTTAAATTTAAGCCTGCTTTTATGGCAAAAATTGTTTCGGGTGCACCAATAACCGCTGATCTTTCGGCCAACTTCCTGTTGCAGGAGAGGCTTACGCTGGGTGCAGCTTACCGATTTGACGACTCAGTGAGCGGATTGGTAGGTTTTCAGCTTACAAAAAATTTCTTTGTGGGCTACTCGTATGACTATTCTGTAACAGAGCTTAACAAGTACAACGATGGTTCTCATGAAATTATCGTGAGATTCCAGTTAGTGCCAAAAGCAACCCGAATCAAATCGCCAAGGTTTTTCTAAAACATATACATCATGAAGAAAAAAATATTTTTACTCAGCCTGCTTTTATGTGTTACTGCCGGTTTTAGCCAGGCAAAACTTAAAAAAGCAAACAGGATGTTTGCCGATCTGGCCTATGTAGATGCGGCAAAAGAGTATGAGAAATACCTGGAAAACGAAAAAGAACCCGGTATAGAGACTATAAAAAATGTGGCCGATGCCTATTACTATACAGGTAATACAGCAAGCGCATTGCGATGGTATACCAAGCTCGATGCGGTTACCGCCGGTGCTATGGATGATGTATCCTTTAACCGTTACATCCAGTCGCAGCGTGCCGAAGGGAATGTTTCTAAAGCAGATCAGTTGCTAAAACAGAGGCTTGAAGCCAAAGGAGACCAGGCGGCTATAGACAGGATGATCAGCCAGCGCAAATATCTGGACAGTCTTAACAAAGCCCCGTCAAATTTTAAGGTTTCTAATCTTGCTGCGAATACGGATAAGTCTGACTTTGGAACCGCATTTTTTGGCAACCAGATAGTGTATTCGTCAAGTAAGGATACTACAAAGGTAGGAGGTAAGATATACTCGTGGAACGATCAGCCTTTTCTTGAGCTTTTCGTGGCAGACAGGAATGCTGCTGACGGTTCGTTATTCAACGATAAGAAATTTATCCCGGGTGAGCAATCCCAATATCATAATGCTACGCTTACCTTTTCGCAGGATCTTAAAACAATATACTACAGCTCTAATATTGTAAAGAAAAACGATAAGCTGATCAATACCAAAGAAGGGACTAATAATCTTGAGATTATAAAAGGTACTGTTGAAGGCGATAAGCTTATTGATGTAGAGAAGCTTTCGTTTAACAATAAAGACTATTCGGTAGGGCACCCTTCACTATCTTCTGACGGCAAGCGCCTGTATTTTACATCAGACATGCCGGGAGGTTATGGAGATACCGATATTTATGTTGCCGAAGTGTTTGCTAACGGTAAAGTAGGCGATCCTAAAAACCTGGGCCCTAAGATTAATACTTCAGGCAGGGAGATGTTTCCTTTTGTAAATGATTCTATCCTGTACTTTTCGTCTGACGGGCATTATGGAATGGGCGGACTGGATGTTTTTGAAAGCCGATGGATAAAGGATTCGGACTATTCTGAACCTAAAAATCTTGGTGCACAGGCTAACAGTACCAAAGACGACTTTTCGTTTATTATTGATAAGGATAACAAATATGGTTATTTCTCATCAAACAGGACCGGAGGTAAAGGTGATGACGATATTTATTACTTTACAAGACAGGAACCTCCTTGTGAGCAATGGGTGTCGGGTAAGGTGACCAATATGAAGTATAAGATTGGAATCAACCAGGCCGATATTAAGGTGTATGACCAGTATGGTGATGTTATCGCTACCACTAAAACCGGCGAAGACGGAACCTATAAGGTTAAGGTACCTTGCGGAAGCAAAATTAAGGTTGAGGCATCGAAAGAAAACCATACCAAAGCCGATAAAGAACTTGCTACTTCTAAGAAAAATGGTGAAGAAACTAAGGATGTAAACTTCGAGCTTTCTAATTATGCCGACCTTGTAAGGCAGGAAGATAATGTTGAGAAGGTAGATATCAATCCTATCTATTTTGATTATGATAAGTATGCTATTACCGAACAGGCCGCTACAGAGCTTGACAAAGTGGTATATATCATGAAAAACTTCCCATCTATTGTTATTAAAATTGAATCGCACACCGATTCAAGAGGTAAGGATAAATACAACCTTGTGCTTTCGCAAAACAGGGCTAAGGCAACATACGATTACATTATTGCCAGAGGTATTGATGCTGCCCGTATTGAAAGCGTTAAGGGTTATGGTGAAACCAGACTTAGAAATAAATGTTCTAACGGCGTAAAATGTACTGAAGAAGAACATGGTTATAACAGAAGATCTGATTTTATAATTGTAAAAAAATAAAGACTTTTTGGATTACCAGTTTTTTTTACCGGGGAGGCGTTCTGAAGGGGAGCGCCTCCCTACTTTTGTATATACTTTACGGTTTGTAAAAATTTAATTAAAGAAAACTGTCAGCCGCCAACTGATAACTATCAGGTAAAAAACCTTGCATAATCTTTACGAATTGTTACTTTTGTTGGTCGCAAAAAATAGGCAGGCATAATTTTTTAGATTTCCCTGCGTTTAGTTAACCGATTAAAGCATATAAATTAGTTTTATAATGAAATTCAAAAAGGTTCTTTTAGGTCTTTGTATGTGTATTTCTGCATTGACTTTTGCCCAGGAAGTAAAGAAAGAAGTTTTATTTACTATCGATGGGAATCCCTATTATACAGATGAGTTTGTAAGAGTTTACAAAAAAAATCTTGACCTTGTTAAAGATGACTCTCAAAAAGACCTTGATAACTATCTCAAATTATATATTGGTTACAAACTGAAGGTAAACAAAGCGAATAAGCTGGGACTTCAGAACAATAAAAAATACCAGGGCGAGCTTAAGTCATACCGCACGCAACTGGCTAAAAATTATTTTACCGATACCAAAGTAACCGAGGAGCTTATCGAAGAAGCATATGCACGTGCAAAAAAAGAAATAAAAGCATCTCACATACTTATAAAAGTAGATGAAAATGCTGTACCTGCCGATACACTTAAGGCTTATAACAAGGCTCTTGAGGTTCGTAAAAAAGCACTTGCCGGCGAAGATTTCGGAAAACTTGCAAAAGAATATTCTCAGGATCCATCGGCTAAAGAAAACTCAGTAGACCTGGGGTATTTTAGTGTTTTCAGAATGGTTTATCCGTTTGAGAGTGCTGCATATAAGACACCGAAAGGAAGTATTTCAAAAATAGCAAGGTCACGTTTTGGTTACCATGTTATAAAAGTGAATGATATAAGGGATAACAGGGGGACTATTCTTGTTTCTCACATCATGATCATGAAACCAAAAAGTGAGAATGCAGAGGATGCTGCCAAGGCAAAATCTACAATTCAGGATATCTATAAGAAACTTCAGCAGGGTGAAGATTTTGCTGAACTGGCAAGACAATTCTCTCAGGATAAAGCAACTGCGCCATCAGGTGGCAAGCTAAACGGTTTTGCATCGGGAGAACTTAGTTCTGTTGAGTTTGAGGATGAGGCTTTTGCATTAAATAATCCGGGAGATATTTCTAAGCCTTTTGAAACGCAATTCGGGTGGCATATTGTTAAGCTGATAGAGAAAACACCTGTTAAACCTCTGGACGAAACAAGAACCGATCTTGAAAACAGGATTAAAAAAGATGAACGCTCTAAACTGATTGCAAGTTCTGTAACCGAAAACCTTAAAAAGAAGTATACGGTAACTAAAGATGCTAAGGCGTATGCTAAAGCTGTGAAAGTCATAAACGATGCTATTTATACTAAAGTTTGGGAACTGCCGGCTAATATTGATACCTATACAGAAACTGTACTGACAATCAATAAAGACAAAAAATATACAGCAAAAGATTTCCTTACTTATGTAAATGCTCAACAAAAAGCGGAAAAACTGTTTGTAAAGCCGGTATCTCAGCAGGCAAATGTTTTGTTTGAGAAATTTACTGATGAAAAAGTAAATGCTTACTATGACGACAATCTGGAGAAAGAATTCCCTGAATTTGGTATGACAATGAATGAGTATCGTGACGGGCTTCTTCTGTTTGACCTTATGGAAAAAGAAATATGGGAAAAAGCTAAGAAAGATACCCTTGGGCTTGAGACTTATTATAAAGCCAATATTAATAAGTACCAGTGGAAACAAAGGGTAGATGCTGAGGTATACTCATCTACAAAAGAAGATATCACGGCTAAAGCAAGAAAGTTCCTGAAAAAAGGCAAGGATGCTGCTTACATAAAAGCAGAGCTTAATAAAGACGGTAAAGTTGAAGTGCTTGAAAAAATAGGTGTTTTTGAGGAAGAAAGCGATGCTTTGCCAAAATTATCTCAATGGAAACCGGGAGTTTCTGATGTTGTGAAGGATGGTAAATATTATTACGTTGTTAAAACAAATAAAGTTTTACCTGCAGGCCCTAAAACGCTTGATGAGTCTAAAGGCCGTGTAATTAATGATTATCAGGTTCAGCTTGAAGGTACCTGGACAAACGATCTTGAAAAAGAGTTTAAGGTACAGGTTAATCAGGATGTTTTTGCAAGAGTAAAAAAGCAACTTAATCAATAATGATCAATAGGGCGATACTGTTATTGCTTGTGCTGGGCATGAGTTCGTGCAGCTTTTTTAAAAAAGAGCAAAAGCCGCATGCAGTAGCGCGCGTAGGTGAAGATTATCTTGACATATCGGAACTTAAAGGGCTTGTTCCTGCCGGTACTTCAAAACAGGATAGCCTGGCCATTGTGAGGAGCTTTATAGATCGCTGGGCTTCGCAAAAACTATTGTATAATGCTGCGCAGGTTAATCTTAGTAAAGATAAACAGGCAGAGTATGCTAAGCTGATACGCCAATATGAAATTGATCTTTATACCGAGGCTTATCTTGAAGAGGTTGTAAAAAGGACTGTAGATACCGTTGTGACTAAAGAAGAGCTGGCGGCTTACTACAATGCCAACAAAGAGAACTTTAAGACAACAGGCACGCTTGTTAGGTTAAAGTATATTAAGCTGGATAAGGATCATCCTAAATTTGCTACGGTAAGGAGCAGGTTTTTGAGCGGTAATAAAAAAGACCTGAAGGCGCTTAACGATATGTCGATACAGTTTAAGAGTTTTGCCTTTAACGATACCACATGGGTGGATATGAATCAGGTATATGCCAAGCTGCCTTTTATCACTCCGGATAACCGTGATAAATATATAAGCGGGGGGATGTCTTATCAATACCCGGATTCTACCGATGTGTATATCGTAAAAGTTGCGAGGGTGCTTGAAAAGAATCAGGTGTCTCCCTATGAATATATAAGGCCTACTTTACATCAATTGATAATAAATAACAGGAAACTGGAGTTAATAAAGAAGTTTCAAAAAGAAATAACGGATGACGCGATTAAAAACGATGAATATGAGATTTATAAATAACAGGTTTTTACTGTTTATAGCCATTACGGTTTTGGGAATTAATATGGCTGCAGCACAGGAAATAATACCTGAAACAGCAAAAGATACCGTGAAGCCGCAGCCTAAAGTGGGCAGGTCAAAAGTAGACGGCGTTGTGGCTGTTGTAGGGGATTTTGTTGTGCTGGATTCGGATATAGATCTTATGTATCGTGAGCTTCAGGCGCAAAATGTGCCTATTAAGGATATAAGCCGTTGTGAGCTTTTAGGTAAGCTGATGGAAGATAAGCTGTATGCCCACCATGCAATTCAGGATAGTATCATTGTAAGTGATGCTGAGGTGAATGAGACCATGAACAAGCAGATAGATTATTTTGTTGAGCACCTTGGTGATGAGCAGAAAATGGTTGCTTACTTTAAGAAGAAGAATATTGAAACATTCAGGACTGAGCTTTTTGAGATGATTAAAAATCAGAAGCTTACCGAGCAGATGCAGAAGAAAATTATTGACGAGGTAACAATTACCCCTGAAGAGGTAAGGCAGTTTTACTCAGGCTTTAAAAAAGAGGATCTGCCAACGTTTGGTGCCGAAATGGAGATAGCGCAAATTGTTATCAAGCCGGAAATTCCTCAGGAAGAGAAACAAAAGGTGATAGACAGGCTTAAGCAGATTAAAAAAGATATTCAGGATGGGTCGAGCTTTTACAGTAAGGCCGTGTTATATTCTGAAGACAGGGCATCGGGCCAGAGTGGAGGTTTCCTGAAAATGAACAGGAAGACAGCGTTTGTAAAAGAATTTAAGGACGCAGCATTCAGCCTTGCGGAAGGTGAGATTTCTGATCCGGTAGAGACGGAATTTGGTTACCACCTTATTTATATTGAAAAGATCAGAGGGCAGGAACTTGAAGTAAGACATATATTAATGTCGCCTAAAGTAACTCCTGAATCGCTTAAAAAAGCTAAAGAAAAGGCTGAAGCTATACGTAACAGGATCGTGAGCGGCGAAATTTCGTTTGCTGATGCAGCGAGATCAGAGTCTGATGAGAAAGAAACAAGAAACAGTGGAGGACTTTTATTGAATCCAAGGACGCTTGAAAGCCGTTTTGAGCTTACTAAATTGCCACCGGATATTTACAATGACGTATCGGACCTGAAAGATAAGGAGGTTTCGCAGCCAATACTTGTTCAGGGTGACAGAGGTGAGAAAAGTTATAAGCTGATGCAGATCGTAACGCGTTATGACGCACATACTGCTGATTATGCCCAGGATTATACAAAGATCAAAGAACTTGCCTTAAAAGAGAAGCAAATGAAAGCTATCGCTAAATGGAGTGATATCAAAATAAAAGATACTTACATAAAAGTAAATGGCGAATACCGCAGCTGCAAATTTGCAAACGGCTGGCTGAAAAAATAAATAAGATTTATCGTCATAAACTTTTAGGTAAAGAGTAAAAATATTTATAAGTTTGAGCCACGCCCTTTAGCGTGGCTTTTTTTAAATCCAATACTAATACATATGTCAGACGTAGCAGCCATTCAAAATCTGGTTCAGAAACAAAAAGAATTAAAGCAGGAAATAGCAAAAGTAATTGTAGGCCAGGACGAGGTTGTGTCGCAAATCGTGCTGAGCATATTTGCAGGTGGTCACGCATTGCTTGTAGGTGTTCCGGGGCTTGCGAAAACCCTTATGGTAAATACTATTTCACAGGCTTTAGGACTTGACTTTAAACGTATTCAGTTCACTCCCGATTTGATGCCGAGTGATATATTGGGTAGCGAGATACTGGATGAGAACCGCCAGTTTAAATTTATAAAAGGGCCAATATTCTCTAATATCATCCTTGCCGATGAGATTAACCGTACACCTCCTAAAACGCAGGCAGCTCTTTTAGAAGCGATGCAGGAAAAGGCAGTTACCATCGCAGGGCATCATCATAAACTGTCATTACCGTATTTTGTACTGGCAACGCAAAACCCTATTGAACAGGAGGGAACCTATCCGCTTCCGGAAGCACAGCTTGACCGTTTTATGTTTGCCATAAAACTGGAATATCCAACATTTGCTGAAGAAGTACAGGTTGTTAAAAGCACTACCAGCGATAGCAATGTAAAGATTACGCCATTATTTACGGCTCAGGAAATACTCGATTTTCAGCATCTTATAAGAAGAATACCGGTTGCTGATAATGTGATTGAGTACGCTGTGACCCTTGTAGGTAAAACGAGGCCGGGTAACCCTTTGGCAGATGCTTATGTGAACACTTATCTTGATTGGGGAGCAGGGCCGCGCGCTTCGCAGAACCTTATACTTGCCGCTAAGACCCATGCAGCATTAAATGGTAAGTATTCTCCTGATATTGAAGATGTACAGGCAGTTGCTACAGGTATACTTAGGCATCGTATTATTAAAAATTATAAGGCTGATGCAGAAGGGATTACTGAAGAAATGATAATCAAAAAGCTATTTTAGTAGATTTTCTTCATTTTATCAGAGTGTTAATAAAATGTTTATTATTCATTTGTTTTTCTAAAAAAACAATTCTATAATTGTTATATCTTTAAATAACAACAGGAAAAATTATGAGAAAAACATTTGGAACATTCCCCGAGCTATTCTTTATGGGAGTAGGTCTGTTCTGGATAGCCGAAAGTTACTTTACATTGGGAAGTGTAAATTATTTCGCCATACTTGTTACCTGGTTGCTGTTTGTGCAGTTTTTTTATAAGAACCGCCTGGCAGGACTTATCTATGGTATAGCGTTTGGTTCATTCTCAGTGTACATGTTATTGTCGATTATCACAGGTTATTACGAAGCTGTTTCGCCACTGTATGTTACTAATGTAACTGCGATTGATTCAGTTTTGTTTTCTGTAGGCATAATTATGTCTGTAGTTATGGTTTACAAATATGTTACTGCTAAGGCAGATTATGACGAAAGTGTGCTTACTGTAACATATTAGAATATTCTAAGATCACATTAAAAGTTTAAAACCGCATGTTAATGATATGCGGTTTTTTTTTATTTTTGATTTATACTAAAATATCTGATTATCAGTTTTATAGTTAACCAATCAATCAAAAATATGAAACCAATTATTCAACGGCTTCCGGAGCTGTTCTTTATCGGGCTTGGTGTGTACTGGAGCCTCGAAAATTTCCTTGCCAGTAATACCGTCAACTGGATAGCTTTAACTTTTGTTGTTGCTTTAACGGTTCAGCTCTTTAAGCAGCACCGTGTTGCAGGTATGACTTTGGGGCTTGTACTGGGATTAATAAGTGCATATATGATGTTTGCTGTGCTTTCTGAATTCAGGGAATTCAGGTTTTATGAACAGGCATTCGAATTGTTGAGTGTGGGGCTTGGAATATTTGGCAGCGGAGTGATTTTTGCGACTGCAATGGTCTATAAATTTGTCACCTCACTGCAAAATACCATGAGAGAGGGGCAGCCGTTAACTGCTTAGTAATCAAAAAACACCTGATATAGTATAGCTGTACGCAAATGTTTGCGTGCGGCTTTGTTTGTTTTTTAAGTACTTTGTTTACAATTTGACAATATAAAATTAAAATGTTGTCGATTTCTTAAAAAAGGATTCAATTCCTTAAAAACATTGATGTTTTTTCAGTAAAATAGAATGTTTATAAATAATAATTCCCTGAAACTAAAGAATCAATAAAAATTTTTTAATTCATTCTATATTGAGTAAATTTACAGACATTTTTAACAAACGAAAAATTTAGATTTAAATATGGCTTTCGAGAATATTTATAAAGATTACATAAAAGAGATTGAAGAAAGAAAAGCCCAGGGACTTCACCCTAAACCAATAGACGGTGCTGAATTAGTAAAAGAGATCATTGCTCAGATAAAAGATACGGATAATCCGGACAGAGCAGATTCTGTAAAATTTTTTATTTATAATACTTTACCAGGTACAACTCCTGCTGCAGCTGTAAAAGCTGAATTTTTAAAGGAAATCATTTTAGGTAAAGCTGTTGTTGCAGAAATTACGCCTGCATTTGCCTTTGAACTATTATCACACATGAAAGGTGGTAAATCAATCGAAGTATTGCTTGATTTAGCCCTTGGCGACGATGCTGCTATAGCAAAAGATGCTGCTGATGTATTGAAAACACAGGTTTTCCTTTACGATGCAGATACTGACCGTTTAAAAGCGGCTTATGAAAACGGAAATGCAATCGCGAAAGAAATTCTGGAAAGTTATGCGAAGGCAGAGTTTTTTACTCAGCTTCCGGACGTTCCTGAAGAAATAAAAGTTGTTACATATATTGCTGCCGAAGGTGATATTTCTACCGATTTGCTTTCTCCGGGTAATCAGGCGCACTCGCGCTCTGACCGTGAATTGCATGGTTTATGTATGATGACACCACAACAACAGCAGGAGATCAGGGATTTTCAGGTGAAATTTCCTGATGCAAGCATAATGCTGATTGCTGAAAAAGGTACAATGGGTGTAGGTTCATCGCGTATGTCGGGTGTAAATAACGTAGCACTTTGGACAGGTAAACAGGCAAGTCCTTACATTCCGTTTGTGAATATCGCTCCGATTGTAGGGGGTACTAACGGTATTTCGCCAATTTTCCTTACAACGGTTGATGTTACCGGTGGTATAGGTGTTGACCTTAAAAACTGGGTTAAAAAGCAGGATGCAGAGGGTAACATCGTTCGTAACGAAAAAGGTGAGCCTGTTTTAGAGGAAGTTTACTCTGTTGCAACCGGAACGGTTTTAATCATCAATACAAAAAAGAAAAAACTATATAACGGTGATCAGGAACTGATTGATCTTTCTAAATCGTTCACGCCGCAAAAGTTAGAGTTTATCAAGGCCGGTGGTTCTTATGCCGTAGTATTTGGTAAAAAAATACAAACATTCGCTGCACAGACTTTAGGAATTGCTATTCCTCCAGTGTTTGCTCCTTCAAAAGAAATCTCTGTTGAAGGACAAGGTCTTACTGCTGTAGAGAAAATATTCAACAGGAATGCAGTTGGCGTAACGCCGGGCAAACTTTTATATGCAGGTTCTGACGTTCGTGTAAAAGTAAACATTGTTGGTTCGCAGGATACTACAGGTCTGATGACTGCTCAGGAGCTTGAATCAATGGCTGCAACTGTTATTTCACCAAGCGTTGACGGTGCTTACCAGTCAGGGTGTCACACAGCTTCGGTTTGGGATAAAAAAGCACAGGCAAACATTCCGAAACTGATGAAATTCATGAATGATTTCGGTGTAATCACGGCTCGTGACCCGAAAGGTGTTTACCATTCAATGACTGACGTTATCCACAAAGTTCTGAATGATATTACTGTTGACGAATGGGCTATCATCATTGGTGGTGACTCACATACCAGGATGTCTAAAGGTGTTGCTTTCGGTGCCGATTCAGGTACTGTTGCACTTGCATTGGCTACAGGTGAGGCATCAATGCCAATTCCTGAGTCGGTAAAAGTAACCTTCAAAGGAGAGATGAAACCTCATATGGATTTCCGTGATGTTGTTCACGCTACTCAGGCGCAAATGCTTCAGCAATTTGACGGTGAAAACGTATTCCAGGGTAGAATTATAGAAGTTCATATCGGTACGCTTCTTGCGGATCAGGCATTTACATTTACTGACTGGACTGCAGAAATGAAAGCTAAAGCTTCAATATGTATTTCTCAGGATAATACTTTGATCGAATCATTGGAAATTGCTAAGAGCAGGATCCAGATCATGATCGATAAAGGTATGGATAACCACAATCAGGTGCTTCAGGGCTTGATCGACAGGGCAAACAACAGGATTACAGAAATTCAATCAGGTACAAAACCGGCACTGACTCCGGACAACAACGCAAAATATTATGCTGAAGTTGTAATCGACCTTGATGTTATTGCTGAGCCAATGATTGCCGATCCGGATGTTAATAATGACGACGTTTCAAAACGTTATACTCACGATACGATCCGTGCTATTTCGTACTACGGAGGTGACAAAAAAGTAGATCTAGGTTTTGTTGGATCTTGTATGGTTCACAAAGGCGATTTGAAAATCGTTTCTCAGATGCTAAGGAATCTGGAAGAACAACAGGGTGAAGTGAAATTTAACGCTCCGCTTGTTGTAGCTGCTCCGACATATAACATCATCGACGAACTGAAAGCTGAAGGTGACTGGGATTTACTGCAGAAATATTCAGGCTTTGAGTTTAGCGACCTTTTACCTAAAAACGAAGCACGTACGCAATACGAAAACATGATGTACCTTGAGCGTCCGGGTTGTAACCTTTGTATGGGTAACCAGGAAAAAGCGGCTAAAGGAGATACTGTAATGGCAACTTCTACGCGTTTGTTCCAGGGTCGTGTTGTGGAAGATACCGAGCGTAAAAAAGGAGAGTCGTTACTTGCTTCTACACCGGTTGTAGTATTGTCGGCAATTTTGGGACGTATTCCATCAATCGAAGAGTACAAAACTGCGGTTGAAGGTATCGACCTGACAAAATTCTCACCAGCTCATAAGCAATTGGTAGGATAATTGCTGTACTTCGGCTAACAGAAAAAAAGTTTAATATTAAATTACAGAAATATGGCTTTTGATATTGAAATGATCAGAAAAGTGTACGGGACTATGGCGGAGCGTGTGGATAAAGCACGTGAGCTTGTTGGCCGTCCTCTTACACTATCTGAAAAGATTTTATATTCTCACCTTTGGGAAGGTACGCCTTCTCAAAAGTTTACAAGAGGTAAGGACTATGTAGATTTCGCCCCGGATAGAGTAGCCTGTCAGGATGCTACGGCACAGATGGCGCTTCTTCAGTTTATGCATGCAGGAAAGCCGAAGGTAGCAGTACCTACAACTGTACACTGTGATCACCTTATCCAGGCTAAAGTAGATGCTAAGACCGACTTAGCGCGCGCTAAAGAACAAAGCAACGAAGTTTTTGACTTCCTTTCTTCTATATCTAATAAATACGGTATCGGTTTCTGGAAACCGGGAGCAGGTATCATCCACCAGGTAGTTCTTGAGAACTATGCATTTCCGGGTGGTATGATGATCGGTACTGACTCTCACACGGTAAATGCGGGCGGACTTGGGATGCTGGCTATCGGTGTTGGTGGTGCTGATGCGGTTGACGTAATGAGCGGAATGGCTTGGGAACTTAAATTTCCTAAACTGATAGGTGTAAAACTTACAGGTAAACTATCAGGCTGGACAGCTCCAAAAGACGTTATCCTTAAAGTAGCCGGTATCCTTACTGTAAAAGGTGGTACAGGTGCTATCGTAGAATACTTTGGTGAAGGTGCAACGTCAATGTCTTGTACAGGTAAAGGTACCATCTGTAACATGGGTGCAGAGATCGGAGCTACGACTTCTACATTTGGATATGACGAGTCTATGGACCGTTACCTTCGCGCAACGAACCGTGCCGATGTAGCTGATGCTGCTAACGAAATCGCTGCTTACCTTACCGGTGATGCAGAGGTTTACGCTAACCCTGAGCAATATTTTGACCAGGTTATCGAAATCAACCTTTCTGAGCTTGAGCCGTACCTAAATGGTCCTTTCACACCGGATTTAGCTACGCCTATCTCTAAAATGAAAGAAGAAGCTGCTAAGAACAACTGGCCGCTACAGGTTCAGGTTGGCCTTATCGGATCGTGTACGAACTCTTCATACGAAGATATTTCGCGTTCGGCTTCACTTGCAAGACAGGTAGCTGCTAAAAACCTTAAAACAAAAGCACAATTCACGATCACTCCGGGATCTGAAGTAGTGCGTTCAACTATAGAGCGTGACGGTTTTATCGAAACTTTCGATAAGATTGGCGCTACCGTATTCGCTAATGCCTGCGGACCGTGTATTGGTATGTGGGATCGTGAAGGAGCGGAGAAAGAGGAGCGTAACACTATCGTTCACTCTTTTAACCGTAACTTCTCTAAGCGTGCCGACGGTAACCCTAACACCTTAGCATTTGTAGGTTCGCCGGAGCTTGTAACGGCTCTTGCTATTGCAGGTGACCTTGGCTTTAACCCACTTACGGACAAGCTTATCAACGAGAATGGCGAAGAAGTAATGCTTGACGAACCAACAGGTGACGAGCTTCCTTCAAAAGGATTCCACGCTGATGATCCGGGGTATCAGGCACCGGCTGCTGATGGTTCTAAAGTACAGGTTGCTGTTAGCCCTACGTCAGAGCGTTTACAGCTTCTTGCTCCGTTCCCGGCTTGGGATGGCGAGAACATCATGGGTGCTAAGCTGCTTATCAAAGCATTTGGAAAATGTACTACCGACCACATCTCTATGGCAGGTCCGTGGTTACGTTTCCGTGGTCACCTTGATAACATCTCTAACAACATGCTTATCGGTGCGGTGAATGCGTTCAACCAAAAGACAAACTCAGTGAAGAACGAGCTTACAGGTGAGTATGATGCAGTTCCTGCGGTACAGCGCGCTTACAAAGCGGCTAATATCCCTTCAATCGTTGTGGGTGACCATAACTACGGTGAAGGTTCATCACGTGAGCACGCGGCAATGGAGCCACGTTTCTTAGGTGTTAAGGCGGTACTTGTAAAATCGTTTGCACGTATCCACGAAACCAACCTTAAGAAACAGGGTATGCTGGCACTTACGTTTGCTAACGAGGCTGACTACGACAAGATCCAGGAGGATGATATCATCAACTTCCCTGATCTTAAAGAGTTCGCACCGGGCAAACCGCTTACGCTTGAGTTTAACCACGCTGATGGCACAAAAGACATCATCATCGCGAACCACTCGTACAACGAAGGCCAGATAGGCTGGTTCGTTGCAGGATCTGCGCTAAACCTTATTGCCGCAGACGCAAAAGCTTAAGACTTTATACGTTTTATATATAGAAAACTCCCGATGAAAGTCGGGAGTTTTTTTGTTTTATACGGTTCTGTCATTGCGAGCGTAACGCAGTGAAGCGCGGCAATCTACTATAGGGAATGAGTAGAATTCCCCTGATTTGGAGGGGTGCCTATAGGGTGGGGTGGTTGTAGCAGTCATCAAAGCTTATTGCTACACGTCGCACCCGCTATCGCCTTTATCTCTTCGCTGCACTGCGAGGATATCGGCTCTATCAGGGCTAAGCATTAATTAATGGCTCTTATATATTTACTGTGTTTTTTTGTGGCTGACGCGAACAAGCCTCCACATTGTTCTAAAACTGAGCAATTATTACATTCTTCTAGATAAATATTCTTCCAATCAGAGATAGATTTTCTTGAGTATTTCCACAAATTTTCTTTTAATGTACATAGTTGGATATTATAGATGGAAACATTCATTCCAAAATCAGCAAGATATGTAATAGCATCATTTAGTTCTGTCTGATAGTCGACAGGATCAATCCATAGTTTATCAATGTTAAATGGCGTATAACCTTCATGTTCTAATCCCATGAAGGCTACATGCTCAACAAAAGGTAAATTCTTATAAATAAATTTTGCAAGATGTGTTAATCGTGGAATTGTTTGTTTATGAAGTACAATTCTTATTTCAATTCTTATATTATGAGTCGCAAGATTGTATAGACCTTGCATTGTTTGATTAAAAGCATCTTTAGCTTGAACAATATAATCATGGATATGATAAACATCTGAATAAAGAGGAATTGCTAATACAAGTCTTTTATAGTTTAGATTGCCTATTTTTTCAGATACGTTAGCCCATGCAAACGTTCTTCCGTTTGTAAGGCAATGGATTTCAGTATCGGGAAGTTCATGTTTTAATTGTTTTAATATTTCATAAAAGTTATTGCCGAGTAAAGTTGGTTCGCCTCCTGTTATGCCTAATTCTATACAATCTTTAGGAATCAGAGGTATAGTTTTTTTATGTAAATGAATGAAATAAGGTGTATCATCTTTATCCTTAGGGGGTTGGGAACACATTAAGCAATTACTATTACATCGTTCGGTAAATAGTAAGAAGTTATGACTTGAATTTATTCTGTAAATGGTATTTACTACTCCATCGGTATTAATGACTACAATATCACCTTCTTCTAAGTGATCAAGTGATTTCATAGAATAGCCAATACTAAAATTGCCAATATAAGGAGCTTCTTTTGTAGTTAATACAGCTTGAAATTTATGCTGTAATGTATTGATATTGTCATCGGAGATCAGTATTTCGTAATCCAAATTGTAAGGAAAACGTGTAACTCTGCCTATAATGGGAGATACAATATTCTTTACTATACCTTTTGTTTGTAATATCATTCGCTATGACCTGTAATCCAACTTCTAAAAATTTTTTCTATAGACTTATCTTTATCAATTAATTCAAACAGATAAGATATAATGGACATATTTTTTTGACAAAATACGCTTGTTGGTCTATAGCCATGCATATCACCCTGACTAGCATAATTTAAAACAGGATCTGCTCAGCAATAATTTTGAAATGCGCATTCCGAGCAGCCAGGTAAAGATTCATTTAACCATACTTCTGCTATTTTATTTGCTTTTTCACCGTAGAATATTTCATTATATGTTTCTTTACCTAGAGTGCCAAGTTGAAATGTGTAATCTTTCATTTCTGCTAGCATTCTTGATTCGTCGGAAGCATATATTTTTCCATCATAATTAAAAACAATCACACTGTTTATCATTCCAGCAGGAGACTGTAGATCCACATATCCAACAGGGAATGGGGTCATTATTTTCTTTAAAATTATTGTAGCATAATCTTCTCGTAAAAAATACCCTAGTTTATTATACTCAAGTATTTTATTGAATGCTTTTTTATAAAATTCTAAAAATCTGTCAGTTTCGTATTTGTTTTTTTTCTCATTGTACGTTGCAAAGCCATAAGGACTGATTGGTCTCAAAAATATATTTGGAAAGCCCTGAGCTACATATTCATCAACTATTTCAATAGGATAATCAAGAGATAATGCGCTAGTTGTTAATAAAGCTGAGACACTATCGTTTCCTAAGAATTCGCGGCATTTTTTAATGCCTTGTGTTGCTAATTCGTAACTGTTGTTTTGAGGTTTGTGTCTATTTTTATTATGGATAAAAGCCGGTCCATCAAGTGAGGTGGATATCACTATTTTATGCTCTTTTATGAAAGGTAGCATTTCATCTGTTAATGGTGCTAGATTAGTGCAAATTACATAAGTTATTTGCTTGTTGTTTAGTTCGGCCTCTTTTTTAGCTTTTAGTACAGCATATTTAATGTTTTCAAATGCTAATAAAGCTTCACCTCCCTGAAATTCCATTGTTAAATATGGATTGGGTGATTTCATCATTAATTTAATTCCTTCATCAATATGGAATCTCGACATATCAAATGCAGATTTATTTTCTGTAACTCTCGAAACTTGACAATAATGACAAGTATGCTCGCATCGTAATGAGATTACAAAAATGTGTAATGCAGTAAAGTAATCAAGAAACGACTTTTTAGTTCTGTATCTTGTTTCTATTATTGGCAGTAATGAAGGAATACTTTCTTCTGAAATAAAAAAATTGCTCAATAAATCATTGAAAATCTCCTTGTCTAGTTGTTTGTCAATATTTCGAGTTACAATTTTTTGAAATGTTCCGAGAGGCAGGAAGAGATAATCGCCTAATTCGTTTACAATTAGTTCTTTATTGTTTATCCTTGTGAATCTAAAAGGTAGTAAAAAATATGGGGCATTATTATCATAAAATGCCTCCTCTTTAAATTTTCTAGTTTTTTTTTCAGTTGTATTTATGTTCAAAATTCATCTGGATTAAAACCTAATGGATCTGATATTTCAGTTATTGGGTCGGAATCGTCATTGTAGTAAGCAAATGCTTTCGCAATGATTAACTCTCTTATATTTTTTGTTTCTTTGGTTACAATGTTACGGAGTTTAAAGTCAATAAGGTCTTGTTTAATTTTGCCAGTTAAATTTTCAAGATGTAAATCTTCTCCACTTTTTAAAGACATCATTATACCAAAATGACTTTTTTTATCTATTATATTAACTGTATAGTCACTTCCATACCAATAAAAGCATTTATATATAACTTCTTCAGAATATATACTTTTGTCTAGACTAAAGCTAAATATACCATTTATATAATTTTCGTCTACCATGCTTTTGATTTAATAAGGGCTAGTGTTTTGGTTCCAACTTTTCCGTCAGGTTTCAATTCATTAGTTTTTTGAAATTGTATAACAGCCTCTTCAGTTTTGTCTCCAAAATATTCTGAAACTATGACATTGTAACCTAGTTTAGAAAGTAGTTCTTGAAGAGCCTTAACATCTGCACCTTCACAGCCTTTATATAGTTCTCTTTCACCTAATGAATATATATAGGAAGAACTATAAACAGTTTGATTAGATCTACTAGTGCTTGGACTGCTTGTAAAATTTGATGTTGAATTAGAGTTTTTATTAGTGTTAGTAGTTGAGCTTGAAGAATATGATGGTGATGAGTATGATGGTGAACTGTATGAACCTGAAGTTGTGCTTCCTGAAGAACCTGAATACGATGATGAATAATGTGAAGAGTGGGATCTGTGTGAACTGTGCGATCTATGTGAGCTATGTGATCTATGTTGAGATAATATATGTTTATCTGGGTCGGAAAGATTTAATTTCAAAACCAATTTAGGCTTTAAAGTCTTAAAATGTAAATTATCAATTTCGATGTCTTCATTTCCTTCTGTTGTATTAATTGTAATATCATTTGCATTAGTATTACTTGTGTTAAGTAAGGAAGCGACAGTAGCTGTTATAATTGAAACTGATTTAAGTTTCAAAGCTTTAAATCCATTTAATTTTTTGTTATTCATGCTCTTAACTTTGTTTTAAAGATAATCATTAAGATTGATTTAACAAGACAAGTTTAGTTTACTATCACATATTTGGCTACTTATCTTGATCTGATTTAATCTTTGGGTTTGTGCTCATGAGGTTTTAGATCCGGATGTTTTGGTTTGTTTGGTGGAGTAACTCTTCTCCTTTGATCATCTGTTCCATCAGGTTTTTTTGGTTTGGGACCGGGTTTAATAGCTTGAATATTTTCCATAAAAAATGAATTTAAAATAATATCGAATTTAGTAATTTATAATTATTTATTATAGGTGTAAATACCTGTTTTTCATTATTGTATAAATAATTTTGATATTTTGATATGATAGAGGCGACAGTTGGTCTCTCTTTAGCCCTGATAGAGCCGATATCCCTGTAACGCAGTGAAAGGATAAAGGCGAAAGCAGGAACTACCATTGCCGGGGTTGCGCTTGCCATTTGCTTCAAAAGAAAGTAGGCAGTAGCAGTGGCCAGTATCCAGTAGCTTCACTCATAATGGTTTTAACCAGCCCGTTTCGCTGCGGCGAACTCCCTACGAGGGAAGGGAAATCACTGTTACTTATAACTTGTCCCTGACTTTAGTCAGGGTTCATAAAAGGCAGATTAAGTGGCTTTAGCCTAATATGAAGTATTTATATTTGGCTAAAGCCGATTCGGATCACTAAATCAACCCTGGCTAAAGCCAGGGCCAATTGATTTGGTTGAGGCTTAGTGAGAGATCTGCGGTTATCCGCTCAAATCCGCGTCACTGCCTGCTGGCATGCAGGTCCGCGTTCAATAATTTTAGATTGCCGCGCTCCGTTGCACTTCGCTCGCAATGACAGAGCCGTTTAGAATGCCAAAGAACCGACTGCAAAATTACCCCATCCCACAACAATTTTACTGAAGCCGGTTTTGCAGTTAAAAATTTACTGAAAGAGCGGTTACAGTAAATTTATTTCCGGAAAGGCTACATTACGAGAGGGGCAAATGTTAACGAATTATCGAAAATGCAATGGCATTAAGACTCAAAATTTGTCTGACTTTTTAGTGTCGCGAAAAGTAATATTAAAAATTAGTTTGTTGGTTATTAGTGTTTTAAGGGGTACTAATATTACGCATGAAAATGGCGTTTTGAGAGCAAAAAGCGTAACATTAACACTTTTTTGTAAGTTTAAATTTACATTTTTGGAGATTGCCGCGCTTCACTACGTTTCGCTCGCAATGACGAAAAAAGGCATAAAAAAATCCGCGGTTGTAGCCCGCGGATTTCAGAGATAAAAAATCGGTTGGTTTGTATCTACTAATAGTAGGTATATCTTCTAACTTTAGCGATGTATTTAGCAAGACGGATAACCTGGTGGCTATAGCCGTATTCGTTGTCATACCACACGTAAAGTACTATGTTCTTGCCATCTGCGCTTACGATCGTAGCGTTGCTGTCGTAGATTGAAGGCTGTGCCGTACCTACTATATCGCTCGATACAAGTTCGTTGTTCATAGAGTATTTGATCTGCTCAACAAGTTCACCTTCAAGGGCGTAGTGCTTCATGATCTCGTTGATCTCGGCAACAGTTGTAGTTCTCTCCACCTCAAGGTTAAGTACTACAAGCGATCCGTTTGGCACCGGTACACGGATAGCGTTAGACGTCAATTTACCTGCTAATGAAGGCAATGCCTTAGCTACAGCGCTTCCAGCACCTGTTTCGGTGATAACCATATTAAGGGCAGCAGCACGTCCGCGGCGGTATTTCTTGTGCATGTTGTCAACCAGGTTCTGGTCGTTAGTATACGCGTGGATGGTCTCAAGGTGGCCTTTTACGACACCTAAAGTGTCCTCAACTGCCTTAAGGATAGGGGTAATAGCGTTAGTTGTACACGACGCTGCAGAGTAGATATCTACTTCTTCAGGGTTGTATTCATTGTGGTTTACACCATAAACAATGTTCGGAACACCCTTGCCCGGAGCCGTAAGTAACACTTTCTCAACACCATTAGAAGACATATGGCGACGTAGCGCCTCTTCTGTAGTGAAAGCACCTGTGTTGTCTATAAGCAGGGCATTGTTGATACCGTATTTTGTATAGTCAATCTCCTCAGGGTTGCTTGCCGTGATAATGTGAACGGTAGTTCCGTTGATTATCAGTGCGTTGTTGTCTGCATCAGCAGTAACAGAACCTTCAAAATCCCCGTGGATTGAATCGTAACGTAGTAACGAAGCACGTTTCTCAAGCAGGGTAGCGTCAGCCTTATCACGAACTACTATCGCTCTAAGTCTTAACTGGTTACCTTTACCTATTTTGTGCATCATCTCACGTGCCAATAGCCTTCCGATACGTCCAAAACCGTAAAGAACCACATCTTTAGGCTGGATGTTCTTGCTTTCCCTGGCGTCTTTCAGCTTGTCGATAACGAAAGCTGTTGCATCGTTATATTTGTCATCTTCAAGGTGATACTCATACGTTAGCTTCCCGATATCGATACGTGAAGGCGGTAAATCAAGAGCCTCAATAGCGCGTGCGATCTCTACAGAATCAAATACGTTGATTGGTTTCTGTACAAACTCTCCGGCATACTCGTGCAGGTTGATGATGTCGCTTACGTTCCTGTCTATCAGCTGGTTTCTGAAAAGTACAAGCTCGATTGACTTATCATACCATAGGTCGCTTACGATTTTAATGAATTCTACACCGGCTCTTCGCCTGTCAGCTTGAAAAGAAAGCTCTTTTTCGTATAATACATTGTTGTTCATGAAGATAATATTTTAAAGGGTGTTGTTTAGTGGTGCAAAAGTATAGATTTCAAACGTTTTCGTAAAGTTTTTTGAATGTTTTTTTAAAATATGAATGATGTCGTTAAAACAGTGGTGATTATATATGTATATGTTACAGAGGGGTAACGGTTTTATAACAATTTATTAATTTGTGTATTGAAATCGTATCTCTTCAAAATTCATTGACATTTTTTCGAATTTAATGAATCGAAAAAAGTCTCCAAAAAGTGACCTGCTGGTGCTGTTTCAGCTTAAATCTTAATTTTTATCGCCATAAGTGTGAAAGTTTTGTTAAAATTAACGTTATTTTATAACAAAATTAAGTGTAATATTTAAAAATAGTTAAATTTATAATTCTATTAAATCAATCACCAATACCTATGAAGACACAATTACGTTACTTTTTTGTGCTGCTTGGCACGCTTTTATGTTCCGTCACGGGATATTCTCAATTGAATTACACCCAAAACTTCAACGCTAACGCCGGAAGCTGGGACAACAACGACTTTTTTCGCGATGATTATTTAGCATGTGACAGCTATAGCCTAATCGGAAGTTTCTATTATTATGATTATCCTGATTGGGGTTTTACAGATGATGTGGATGCTGAAGTTATTTCACCTTTATTAGGGACATCAAACGGTCAGCTTGCTACACTTAGCTATTCGTATAAACTACTGAATTACAATACAGAAGATGCTTTGTCTAATTCTCCTGCCTGGGGTAGTTATTCGGTTTACTGGGGTACATCTACCACCGGGCCATGGACTTTATTGCATACAGTAAATCCTTCTAATCATGTTGTTTCTGCTACCTGTGCTACTAAGACCGGTACTTTTACGCCTCCAAATGGGAGTGAAATTTATCTAAGGGTTTTTGGTGATAATGGAAATATTGAAGATACAGATGTACTTTTATACATGGATAACATTTCGCTTACACAAGTAATGCTTGCATGTAACGGAACACCTCCTGCTGCGGTTACAAAATCTTCAAGCGGACTGGCGTGTAATACGGAGAGTTTTACCTTGTCGTTTACTCCGGGTACAACTAGTTCGGGTATTACGCATCAATGGCAGTCATCTACCGATGGTATAACTTATACTGATATTGCCGGAGCTACTTCCCAAACTTACACGGCTACACAAACTGCCACAAAATGGTATAGGGCAAATATAACATGTACAGCAAGTGCAGCAACAACTACAACAACGCCAATAAGGGTTGTAAATAATGGTACTAATTGCTATTGTAAAGATATTGAGTTTGCTTATGGAGTAGAACCTATAACGCAGGTAACTTTTGCAGGAATCAATAATACTTCTTCTGCCTCACTAAATGATGATGATCAGTTTCTTCAGGATTTTACAGGTCTGGCTGCCGGTAATGTTATTAAAGGACAATCGTATCCTATTACTTTAAAAGGCAACACAGGAGGAAGTTTTACGAATTCTTTTAAAGCATACATCGATTTTAACCATAACGGAAGTCTTAGTGATCCGGGAGAAGGTTTTGAACTTGGATATATTGAAGCTTCTAACGGAACCGATGGAGCTCAATTAGTTGCTAACATCGCGATACCTTCTTCAGCATTGACAGGAATAACGTTGATGAGGATAGTGAAACACTATGTGTATGATGATATGGAACTGCCTGAATATCTGCCTACTTCATGTGGTGCTGATGAAAATACAGGTTATGGCCAGGCTGAAGATTATTTGCTTGATATACAACCTTGCCCTGTGTTACCACCAACTGCTGATGCCAGTCAGTCGTTCTGTGCAGGGGCTACATTGTCTAGCATCGTGGTTACAGGGACTACAGTAAAATGGTATGCTGCCGAAACAGGAGGCTCTGCACTTGCAGGAAACCTTCCTTTGGTTAGCGGTACTACATATTATGCTACTTCAACTTCTGCATGTGAGAGTTCAGCGAGAACTGCTGTTACTGTAACCATTAACAATCCTGTTGCTGATGATCCTGCTGATGTAGTGACGTGTACCGACTACGTTCTTCCTGAACTTAGCAATGGTACTTATCATACAGAACCGGGCGGACTTGGAGACACACTTGCTGCAGGTGCTACAGTAAATGCAGATACTACGTTATATGTATACAATACAGTAGGAACCTGTAGTGCAGAAAATTCATTTACAGTGACTATCGTTCCTTTTGAAGTAGATCAGCTTGATGATGTTACCGTATGTTCTGAGTATATCCTTCCACAATTGACAAGCGGTTCATACTATTCTGAAGCTTCAGGCCTTGGTCAAATATTTCAGCCGGGCAGTGCTATAACAGAAACGGCAGTTATCTATGTATATGGTGTTTCTGAGGATAACAGTGCCTGTACAGCAGAAACTTCATTTACAGTGACTGTAGTTGATGTTGTTGCTGATGAAATGGATGATGTTCAGGTATGTGATCTTTATACTTTACCGGAACTTTCTGAAGGAAATACTTATCATACACAAACCGGAGGTGCTGGAACAACGCTGCCTGCGGGAAGTGTAATAAATTCTTCGATGACGATTTATGTTTATGCACAGTCAGCTACGCTAACGGAATGTACAGATGAGACTTCTTTTACAGTAACGGTAGCACCTCTTGAAACTCCGGAAGATTTAGCGATAGTTTTAGAAGGTACTACAGGTACAGATATTACTTTGGCCGATCTTGAGATATATACCGAACTTCAGGGAACTGTAGCTGTATATGCTACACAGGCTAATGCCGAAGATGGTGAAGAAGCACTTAGCCCGTCAACGGTGGTAACGGATGGCGCTACTTATTATGCTACTGTTACAGTAGGCGATTGTACATCAGAACCTTTTGCGGTAACTGTTGATATCGTTCTGGGAACACAAAACTTCGATATGGCTAACTTTAACTATCATCCAAACCCTGTTAAAGATGTGCTTACGCTTAGCTATTCTGAAAACATTACAGGAGTAGAGGTTTATAACCTGGTTGGACAAAAAGTACAGTCAGGAAAATATAACAGCGAAGAAGTACAGCTTAATCTTTCGCAACTGGCATCAGGTACCTATTTGGTTAAGTTAAGTACAGAGCATGCTTCAAAAACAATAAAAGTAATAAGAGAGTAAATAGTTAATTAATTGATTTGAACAGTAGAGACCCCGGTAGTGCCACTATCGGGGTTTCTTATTTTATGGAGTCATGTCATAGTTCGTTTCGTTTGCTTCCATTTGCTTTGCGATGGTTTTGCGGTTAGAAATGATACAAAAAAGAGCGACATTGCTGCCGCTCTTATCATCAACCACCAACAGGGAATTTAGATGCTATCCTATTCCGGATAGGTTGCTAAATCACTAACCCTGTTTCTTTTTTATTCTTTTATGAATTTCAGGGTTTTGGTTTTGCCCTCTCTGTTTAGTTTAATAATATATATACCCTGGCTTAGTCCTGAAATATCTATACTTTGTTCTTTTTCAAAAGTTACATTGCCGGTAGCTATTGCCTGCCCAAGCGTATTGTATATTTCATAGCTGCCTGTAGCGCCTGTAATCTCTGAAGTTATGTTAAGCACATCTTTGGCCGGGTTTGGATAAATGTTAAGTCCCTGTAACAGGTTGTCGTCCACTCCCGCTGTAGGAGCCTGGCAGCCATCAGAGGTAATAAGCGTTCCTCTGCGTTGGGCATTTTGCAGGGTTGCCCACATTCTTTCCTTTTGGTTTAGGGTAAATACGCTCTTGCATTCATCAGGCGTATAGTCCATATAGTTTTCTATCATATCAAAACCATCGTTTTCCGGACATGAATCAATCGGCTGACAGCTTATATTCATAGTAATTGCCGAAGGGGTGTCATCACAGTAGTC
>QFQM01000789.1 GCA_003243255.1 Flavobacterium psychrophilum
AGGACGAGGCACCCGTCGCCCCCGTTGGCAACAGCCTGGTGCTGCGTGCCCAGGCCTATCGCACCTCGCTGGGCGTGGTCGGCAGCGGCCTGTTCTGGCTGGTGGGCACGCTCAGTGCGATGACGGCCTGGCTGCTGCTGGCCACCTGGCGCCACACGCGCCGCCGCCAGCGCGCCCAGGAGGCCCTGGTCGCAGAGACCAACTTCCGCCGCGCCATGGAAAACTCCGTGCTTACCGGCATGCGCGCGCTGGACCTGCAAGGCCGCATCACCTATGTGAATGCCGCCTTCTGCCAGATGACGGGCTGGAGCGAATCAGAGCTGGTCGGCCAGATGCCGCCCTACTCCTACTGGCCCGACAACGACTACGACAACCTGCACTCCAAGCTGCGCGAAGAGCTTTCGGGCAAGACCATCGTCGGCGGCTTCCAGGTGCGCGTGCAGCGCAAGAACGGTACGCAGTTCGATGCGCGCCTGTATGTCTCGCCGCTGATCGACGCCCATGGCCAGCACACGGGCTGGATGTCGTCCATGACCGACATCACCGAGCCCAACCGCATCCGCGAGCAACTGTCTGCCTCCTATGAGCGCTTCACCATCGTGCTGGAGGCGCTGGACGCCTCGGTGTCCGTCGCCCCACTGGGCAGCGCCGAACTGCTGTTCGCCAACAAGCTGTACCGGCAATGGTTCGGCTCGCAGACCGACGGCCACCTGCAGCTCGTCGCCCAGGCCGGCGTGCTGCCCGTGCGCTCGCAGCCGCAAGGCATGGACGACGAGGACGGCCTCATGGGCTTGCCCACCGACTCACTGACCAGCGCACGCAGCGAAAACGCCGAGATCTACCTGCCCGAACTGGGCAAGTGGCTGGAAGTGCGATCGCGCTATTTGAGCTGGGTGGACGGCCGCCTGGCCCAGATGGTGATCGCCACCGACATCACGCCGCGCCGCCTGGCCGAGGAGCAGGCCGATCGCCAGGCCGAGCACGCCCAGTCCGTCAGCCGCCTGATCACCATGGGCGAGATGGCCTCCAGCGTCGCCCATGAGCTCAACCAGCCGCTGACCGCCATCAGCAACTACTGCAGCGGCATGCTCACCCGGCTTGAAAAGGGCACGCTGACCGAAGAGCAGATGAAGTTCGCGCTGGAGAAAACCGCCCACCAGGCGCAGCGCGCGGGGCAGATCATTTTGCGCAT
>QFQM01000173.1 GCA_003243255.1 Flavobacterium psychrophilum
AACATCAGCTGAATCAAAAGACTGCCCATTCACAGTAACACGATGAAAGTGCGTCGTGTGTGGCAACAGAATTGTCTGGCCGTTTCTGATAAACCTTTCAGACAACATATTACTTGTCCGGCCCCATCCATATAAATGCAATGAATTTGTAAAAGTGATCTGCCTGTTATAATCAAACTGGGCATCCCGCACAGTACAAGCCAGCCCATCACGATTTGTTCTTAAATACCGGAGATCGCCATTTACACCATTAATATGAGAAACACTCGCACCGGCTGAACCATCAGGCATACTAAATCCATTGAAACCAAGATCAGCAATGTTATCCTTAGCCATTGCTCCCAATAAACCGGCAAAACTGTCCAGGTTGATATAGTCCCGGGGAGAGTTATCCGTCATAAACCGGATATGCACACCACCCCGGTTATACTCATGTAACCTTGTAGCTTCAACCATCGTTATTAAGTCATTGGGAGCAGCTGGATTGATAGGCCATCTTTGTGTATACTGAATGGTAAACGATCCGAAAAAATGTTCATTATCATTTTCATCACGATAATAATACACCACCTCCGCTGCCTGCGTTGGAATAACTTTACCGATCAGCGTGGCGGCGCCACCACCGGCAAGCCCCTGCAGGTAATTGTAAAGATCATCAGAATGGAAAATATCGTAGAAGGCCCGGCCCACTATCCTGAACTGACCCTTGGCAGCAGTATCTAAAAAAGTATGGGAAGAACCGTGGCCATCTTCTCCCCAATACGCTTCACTATTGTCCGACAATTTTACGGTTGGCAAAAGATGATTGATGCCCGCAGTAGTTAAGTTTGTATACCAGATATTGAAAGTCCCACGGGCTTGTGGCCTTAAATACAATTTAATAATAGCCTTGTCCGCATGATGCTTTTTCAGATTCACATAATCAGCACTCGAATGATTATTATTTTCCAGGTCTACAAACGATCCTACCGTTGCACGATGTTCAGTATCCAGCGAATTATTCCGCATGAGACCAAGTGCCCCACTGGCAAGCACATCCTGTTCCGACTTTACTTGACAGATCACCTCTTTATTTTCCAGGCCTATCGTTTCAATAATGATATATACCTCGCGGCCCAGCACACCGTCAAAAGGTATATTGGCATTGGCGCTATCCAGTTGCGGGTGCAAACTATCGATCGGAATAAAAAAACAGCTTAATTGATTATTAGCACTGACAACCTTTTTCTTCGCAAAATAAACGTTGGTAACCCGTGGATAGAAATTAGCAACAGTATAAACATAAGGCGACCAGGCATACTGCGCACAGGTACGGGCCGGTCGCCTGAATGATGTTACCTTATTGACAGGCCCTTCCAGGTAGTGCGAGTACAGATTAGTGATCAGGTCCGACTTGGTTTTTATACCATCCAGTGTGGAAAAAGCCCAATCCAGCGCCTTATACAAACATTCATTATGAGTATTCTTCCGCGAAGCTTCAAAAATGAACTTGAACAAAATGCCCGATAAGATAATAGACGATTTGGGAAACCGCGACAAGTGATACAAGTCGAGTAGCTTGCGGCCATCGAAAACAGCCTTTTGCGCAACGAGGCGATCTTTGGATTCTTTGATCAGGCGCAAACTTTCTTCATCATTTTGAGCCGTATCCTCCGCATTCGTGCCAGCAATCACGGGTCGGCTCAGCATTTTGTACAACTTATTATTACTGTCGATAGAAAGAAAATTGGGTAAAGTCGTGAAGTCATCGATCACATCACTCAGCAAATGCAGAGGAAGCTCACAAATACCATTATTGGTATTTTGGATCGAGTCACCCATAGTATCCGAAAGAATGAAAGCTTCAATTTCCCCATTGTCGTGCCTGCCTATATCATAATAAGAACCATTAATAAACGAATTCTCCAGGTAGGTCACCGTTTTATAATACAACAAAGCAGTTACATAATTGATGAGACTACTGTCACCCGTTACTGCCGTACTAACAGGTAAGCCATTCCAGGAAATAAAATTCCCGGGAATATAATCCTTCAAAAAATTGACAAGGAAATTTGTGGTGTCAGGATTGCCGATGAAAGAACCATATTCCATAGTAGCTGTAAACAAAGTCTCGACACCTATGGATTTTACCAGCGTATGATGTAGTTCAAGCGTCTTTGAATTGGCGCCTTTGCTTACCACACATGTTACAGTCAGCCTCGTGAAACGAAGAGCCTGATGATTATCTAATAAAACATTACTGAATTCAAGCACATACTCATTATCCTTTATAACCGTAGCAGGCAGTAAAGTAGCATCAGTAGGAAAAGCCTCATCCTTGTCATTGTGCAATCGATAACTCCAGGTAATAGAATCTACCGTATCGGTATTTTCGAGGAAGAGAACATACTTATTGGTAAACCGCATTGTTTCCCCGATCCGGAGGTTGCGGGACAAATAACTTATCACACAGATCTTCGATCCATTGGGAAAAGCACTTTCACTGAACAAGCCACTTAAATTAGATAGATCAACAGAAGGATAATAATTATATATCCGGCTAATATCCATTGCCAAAAATTGTCGTAAATGAATAGAAAGACAGGCAGGAAATTGGAAACGGAAACCGGGTTGGGGGCAAAGTTCTAAGAGGGTAGGGAGAGAAAAATAGCGTGTCTAAATGTAAACATAATACAGTTGCGCACCAATACCACTAATAGGGTATCACCCTTACCACAACGATCACATCAGACCATCAGTCAAAAGTAAATGTCCATTTCATTGCGACGCCTCCCTTAAAACAGGTATTTTTTGAGGTATGTCAATAAAAAAGCCCGCTTTCGCAGGCCTTGGAAATAACGTTACTATGCGTAAGTTTCCGGTTTTAGTCGTTATAAAATACAGGTTGATTTCTTTTAGGGATGACGAGGTCGTTACTTAATGACGGAAGAACACTTTTCAGTTGCTCTAAAGTTTTATTCGAAGAGTCAACAAAAGACCAGCCTTTACCTTTATCATTGGAGATCGCCAATAAATAAGAAGTACTTACAAGCCGCCCGTTTTTAGCCTTGAGCTCTATTATCTGGGGTACAACAGCTTGTAGATCTACGTTTGTATGAATAATTTTTGAGGGCGCCCCGAACGTTACATTGTTAAAAGTAAACCCTTCGTCCTCTGTTTGCTTTATCGACTTCTTAAGTGTTTCTACCATTTTATCTGGACCACCAATCATTTTTATTATTTTCGGATGGACATACTTTATATACTCAGCATACTTTTTATCAATAAACAATTGCCCCATTTTTTGAGCAGCAGATACTAAATGCGCACTTTCCGATGTGCTGTCAGGCGTGGTAGACTGCGCCGGTGAAAAGCTAAAAGCCATACAGGCCACTAATAAACAATAAAAATATTTCATGTTGTTAAATAGTATTTATAATTATCGACCTCATGCTACAACTGCTCTCCAAACTCATTTATGGTCATAAATGCGGTATCGCCACTAAACTTCATTTCCTTAAGTAACTTGTACAGATTACCCTTCCCGGAAACTTCTTTAATCGATCCCTTGGAGAAAGAAAAAATAAAATACTGTTCAAAATAAGGAGTTTGATCCTTGTCAAAGGGAGTTTTAAACTTTGATCCAATGAAATATGATCTGTCAAAGATGAATTTATCAAATTCCGGAGATACTACTTCAGCTCCCCCTCCGGCATCATAATCAGTTTTGCTTTTGTCATTGCAAATACTGCCATATTCAGTCACATCGATACAAAGGATCGCATAAGGATAAACCAGTGGAAACCTCCACCAGTCATATATGCCCCGGTGCGTATAAAATGCTTTGGGAACAGTTCCTTTATAAATGGAAGGTTCGTACGATTTTAAAGTATCCAAAAGGTGAATAGGCGCATTCTTTTTAGTAAGAACACCATCAGCCTTTTTATCATCCTTTGGAAGCCAGTTGCAGGAAAAAACAAAAAAAGAAACAAGAACTATAAGCAGAGTTTTCATATCCCTCAAATATATACAACGCACGGAGTAAATAAAACAAAAGCGGCAACATTAGTCACCGCTTTTAATTTGTTAGGCTATACTTATTTTATCGGTTAGGCAGCTTCAGTATACTTCTTGTAATTATCCAGGATCGCTTGCCAGCCTGCTTGTTGCATTTCAAGAGGATTAGTACCTTCTGGGTCGAAAGTTTCCACCACATGAGTCTCATCACCCTTGTCTTCGAAAACAACTTTTACCTTTCTGCCATCACCCAGGGTGTATTCGATCAGCTTGTGCTCGATAACTTCATCATAAATACCACCGAAATCGAAGCTGAAGCTACCATCCTTGGCAGCCATAGTGGTGGAGAAGGAGCCGCCCACGCGGAGGTCGTTGGTAGAAGCAGGCGCATGCCAATCGGGGGAAGCAAAAGCCCATTGTTTGATATGCTCAGGTTCGTTGAAATAAGTCCAGGCTTTGGCTACAGGAGCTTTAACAGTTGTTTCTACGGTGATCGCTGTTCTTGCTTTTGTTTCCATGATTTTACTTTTTAAATAAAAAGAGTGATTATTGGTGTGTTTGATAATGCAAACATACACCCCATTATAAAAATAGGTAAGTGCCAAAAACGACAAAATGGAGGTGCTTTGCGACCTATCCATTTAATTCGTGTAATTCGCTAAAATTTGTGTTAACTACAATTCGTGCAATTCGTCTAATTCGTGCAATTCGTGTCAACTTGTTTTAACTACAGCCAGTCCCCTGTAAGTAGCCACATCATAATACTTCCCATTCACATGAGAATACCCCGATATACCCAGCAACACGATATAAGGAGCGGTGGCCGATGGCGCAGCTACTTCAAACGATAACGCGTCCGGCTTACCTGGGAAAGACAACATATCACTGGCCACAATTTCTTTAACAACACGGCCTTTGGAAAAATTGGGATACAGCACAACTACATGATACCGGTAATGCGTCAGCCCCTTTACATCACTGACAGCAGGAGGTACAACAAGCTCAACGGAAACCTGCAGTTTTTTCGCCGCCCGCTCCACGTTTACCGAATACCTGGTCCCCAGAAGGTCGGCCAGCTTACACTTGGCATCACATTCCAGTCCCATCAGCATGCTCACGTGAGGTTTTAAACCCTCCTTGGCGCGTTTAAAAAAAAGTGACAACAACCGCGACCACAAAGTGCCATCACGATGCTCGTCCCGTAATGTATCAAAAATAATTTTTGCTTCACCGTTACAATCCATGAGCATGTCCTTACACGCCTCCATAGTGGCGTTGAGAGAAATAGGAGTATACGTGCCGCGTTCTGCACGAACATGCTGTCCATAAGCACGGCTGTTCACATGCGTTAGTCCACCAAGAGTGCCTTGAAGCTTAATAGTAGTAGATAAATTTCTGGCCATAAGATAGAAGATTAAAGGTTATTGAAATGGTTTTAAATAGAAGATCAAGTTAAAAAATATAAATTGAATTTCCAAACTTACAGAGACGTTTTAGAGACATTACAGAGATATTATAGAGACCTTATAGAGACTTTACCATATCCCATCCCTATACCTGCCCCTAACCTCTCCCAGGGACGGCAAGGAGGCCGTCCATGCACCATCCCGCTCCCATAGCACTCCATTCTTACGATCCTTTGAGCATGCCTCGTTAGAAGTAGCCACCAGGATCAACCATATCCTGCAACCCGCATGCTATTGCCCGACGGATCCACGGCATGGCTCGATGCAGGGCCAGGCATTACCTATGATCCCGGCTTCAGCGGCAACACCCGCGAAGTGACACTACAGGGAGAAGCCTATGAACCCGGCATCCTACCCAGTCAGGCCGCTCAAAGCGGCCAGACCAATCAAGTCGAAAGGCTTGCCGCACTTCGTGAGGCTACCAACACGGAACCAGTGAAACTCGGCGTTGGAGGCTGAATCCTGAATACCATGTTCAGTATTTTTCCCCCGAAATCCTTTTCGGCAACGTTTGCGTAAAAAAACAATGGAAATGAGTTCGTTAATAATAAATAACTGTTTAGACTTGTACCGGAACCAGGGCCCAAAATGCCCTATTGGGACCCCGTCTTCGTCCCTCAATTAAATTATTGATGCATTTTATTTGTGCGATTGACTCGACTACTATGAAAAAGATTTGCTTCCATACAACACTCGTAACGATCCTTGTTGCCGCCTTTTTACCCACTACGGCCCAGGTATTGCCAAAAATTGAGCAGCCCACTTTCAAAAAAGACACATTCAACATCGCTAAATATGGCTCTTTAGTGGAAGGCAACTGGGAAGGATTAACAGAAGCTACACCCGTATTCAAAGACATCTATGTAAACAATGTAATATGCAACGGCGCTGAGAAAGACATATTCATCCGTGACCTGCCCGAAATGCACATTAAGAACATTAAGCTGGAGAACATGGTATTGCAGGCCAATAAAGGTATCGACTACAGTGAGGCCACCGGAATTACATTCAACAACATTAAGCTCATCACAAAAGAAACCAACCCGGTAGTAGATGTACTCAACAGCGATAACCTGTCATTCAACAAGATCACATACCGGGATGCAACAGAACTACAGTTCCGTATTGGCGGCGACCGCACCGGTAAGATTGCCATTACCAACACCGATGCATCCAAAGCCAGACAAAAAGTCCAATATGAGTTCGGCGCCTCCGAAAAAGGCGTCACAATGAAATAAAGAATAAGAAGATCGAAGCTAAAGAAATTGCCCGGCCCTAAAGGGCCGGGGTTAAAATGCAAACCTTTCTTTGGCTTTAGCCCAATGGACAACAAACAATTTTTCGATTAAAGACTATGAAATATATTATCAAAATAACGAGTATCCTTGCCATACTGATCAATCAGTCTGCCGCCCAAACCTCCACCAAGCTCACCAGCACACCCGCTGCACGCTGGTCACAGGAGATGACAGCTACAGCCATGAAAATATGGAGCGATTCATTTGCCCTTACCCCCGATAAGCCCGCCCGCTGGTCCTACGACCAGGGAGTCATCCTGAAAGGAGTAGAAGGCCTTTGGAACGCAACAGCCAATGCCCGCTATTTCGATTACATCCAGCGCAGCATGGATTTCTTCGTACAGAAAGACGGAACCATCAAAGACTATCGCCCCGATGAATACAACATTGACCACATCAACAACGGAAAGCAGATACTATTCCTCTACCGCGTAACCGGACAGGAGAAATATAAAAAAGCAGCCGACTTGCTGCGCAACCAGCTCCGCAGCCATCCCCGCACATCCGAAGGAGGCTTCTGGCACAAACAGATATATCCCAACCAGATGTGGCTCGATGGACTGTACATGGGACAGCCATTCTACGCCGAGTACGCTAAACTATTCCACGAAGATGCAGCCTTCGATGACATTACCCGTCAGTTTGTGATCATGGAGCGCCATGCGCGCGATCCTAAAACAGGGTTGTTATACCACGGATGGGATGAAACACGCCAGCAAAAATGGGCCAGCAAGACTACGGGACTTTCACCCCACTTCTGGGGCCGCGCCCTTGGTTGGTACGGCATGGCGATGGTGGATGCATTAGACCATTTCCCAGCCAATCATCCCGGCCGCGATTCGATCATTGCGATCCTCAACCGCTTTGCAAAAGCAGTAGTGAAAGTACAGGAGCCAAAGTCAGGCGTATGGTACGATATCGTAGACATGCCCAATGAAAAAGGCAACTACCTCGAAGCATCAGCATCATCCATGTTGATTTATGCATTGGCAAAAGGCATGCGCAATGGCTACCTGCCTGCCACCTATCTCCCCGCGGTACAAAAAGGATATGCAGGCCTCGTTAAAACATTTATCGAAACAGATGCGAACGGCCAAACCAACCTCAAAGGCACAGTAAAAGTATCTGGCCTTGGAGGCAATCCATACCGCGATGGCAGCTTTGCCTACTACATGAGCGAGCCGGTCATCGTAAACGATCCGAAAGGAGTAGGCGCCTTCATCCTCTGTGCAGATGAAGCAGAGATGCTGCCAACCCTGCCATTGGGCAAAGGCAAGACGGTTGTCCTCGATACCTGGTTCAACAACGAGTGGAAAAAAGACGCTACCGGCACACAAGTGCGCCACCACTATACCTGGGACGACAAAACTTACGGCGGCTTTGCCATGTTGGGCGATATCTTCCGCATCCACGGCATGAAGACCACTTCACTCGAAACAGCCCCTACAGCCCAAAACCTGAAAGATGCTTCCATCTATGTGATAGTTGACCCCGACACGAAAAAAGAAACCACCGATCCCCATTTCATACAACCACAGGATGTAAAAGCCATCAGCGATTGGGTCAAAGCAGGTGGCGTGTTGCTGCTGATGGGCAACGATTCAGGCAATGCAGAATTTGAACACTGGAACCAGTTAGGCGCAGCCTTTGGCATCCATTTCAACGAGAACAGTTTGAATCGTGTACAAGGCAATCAATACGAGCAGGGAGCGTTTTACCCCACAGCACAGGATGCTATATTCAAAACATCGAAGAAAATTTACATCAAAGAATACAGCAGCCTCGGGCTAAAAGCGCCTGCAACTGCCGTATTCAAAGATGCAAGCGGTAAAGATGTGGTGATGGCAGTAAGCAAATATGGAAAAGGAACAGTATTCGCCGTAGGCGATCCCTGGTTCTACAATGAATACGTAGACGGCAGAAAGCTGCCCGCCGAATTTGAGAACTATAAAGCCGCTACCGATTTGGTAAAGTTTTTAATCAGTAAAACAAAATAATCTGAACCCTGTAACCCGAACCATCAATCCTAAATCCTGAATCCTATAACCTGTAACAAAAAACAGAAATCCCGAATATAAACGTGCAAGATGAACCTGTCAAAGAAAACAATTGATCAGATTAAAGCAGCAGGCATCAACAAGCCTGCCCCCGGTTATTTTGAGCTGCCCGAAAAAGTATTGCAATTTGGGACCGGAGTACTGCTGCGTGGGTTACCCGATTACTTTATTGACAAAGCCAACAAACAAGGCCTGTTCAATGGACGCGTCGTAGTTATAAAATCTACGGGCAATGGAGCTACCGATGCCTTTGCCGACCAGGATGGATTGTATACACATTGCATACAAGGCATTGAAAATGGCAAGAAAGTAGAAGAAAAAATACTGAACGCATCCATCAGCCGGGTACTCGCCGCAAAAAGCGATTGGGACGAGATATTGAAATGCGCCGCCAATCCCGACATGCAGCTCATCATATCCAACACCACCGAAGTGGGGATTACATTAGTAAAAGACGATGTACACGCTTCGCCACCCGGGTCATTCCCCGGCAAGCTGTTGGCCTTCCTGTCACGCAGCCTGGGCGG
>QFQM01000790.1 GCA_003243255.1 Flavobacterium psychrophilum
CAGCATTTATACCACAATGTTCCAGGCTACCGATGTTCGGGTTAGAACGGGCGATGTTCCCAAACTTGATAAGATTGCTGCGGAAGTCAAGTTGAGAGAATTACAGGCATTTATAGAACAGAATAGAAAAGAGATGATAGTTCAACAACAACAGTTAATGATGTTACTGAATCAGAACGAATGGTTGCTTCCTATTGCGAAGCCTTTGGGAAAATTGGATGCCGAATTATTGGACACTGCTAACGTCCATCCTGTTTTGAGCTTGCAACAGCAAAATGTAAATATCGCTTCAGCAAATATTTCTTTAATGAGAAACACGAACAAACCTGATTTTTCGGGCAGGGTGTTTAGTCAAAGACTTTGGGGCGCAGAAAATCCCTTTACCGGCTTTTCAGTCACAGCCGCTTTCCCACTATTTGGAATGGGGGCTTACCGTAGCAAAGTGAAAGCAGCAGTGGCCGAGAAAGATGTACAGGAGAGGACTTTAGCTTATCAAACGCAAGTATTTCAAACACAAAGAGCTTCAGCTTTAGCAGACATACAGAAGAATATGTCTTTGTTGAATTTTTATGAATCATCAGGATTGAGGCAGGCCGATGAAATCATCAGTGCCGCAACATTAAGTTATAGGTCAGGAGAAATCAGTTTTGCGGATCTAAGCCAGTTTCTAAGTCAGGCGATTAGCATCCGTCAGAATTATTTAGATGCACTGAATACGTATAACCAATCTGCCATTCAATTCTACTACTATAATAACAAATAAGATAAAATGAGAATCATAAATAAAATAGTTTTTGCCATAGTTGCTATTACACTACTGAATAGCTGTGGCGGTAAACACAAAGAGGGCGATGGTCATGACCATGGAACCGAAGAAACAAAGGGAGCAGAATCTGCAACAGAAGATCATGGCGATGAGCAATCATCTACTATCGCTTCACTCACCCAGGAACAAATGCAAGCTGCAGGAATTGTGTTGGGGAATATTGAACGTAAAAATCTTGCTGCTACTATTAAAGTAAATGGTGCACTAAGAGTTCCTAACAATAGAAAAGCTAACGCAACATCATCGTATGGGGGCGTAGTTAAATCATTGAGTGTCCAGTTAGGCAACTACGTTCGGAAAGGACAGGTAATTGCAACAATTGAAAATCCGCAGTTCGTCCAGTTGCAGGAGGAATACCTGACTA
>QFQM01000174.1 GCA_003243255.1 Flavobacterium psychrophilum
GCGCTCTGCAAAAGTCAAAACGTCTCTTGAAAAAAGATCCGCGAACAAATGTTCTTTGAGAAATCTGTCTATCTCCGGACTGAACGCTCCATATCCACTTGTGGGTTTTTCTATCGGGCCGTCTGTTGGCCGTCCACCTAGTTTTGCGAGATTTTTGTAGCCAGCCTCGTACTTGTTTGAGTCAGTGATAAGAGTGGCCTCTTTTCCAATACTATCCTTGATGCCTCTCGACTTTCTTTCGTCAAGCACTTTCATCAGGGTATTAAGTCCTTGTATGCTTCTCGGAAATCCACAGTATGCATACAGGTGAACCAGGACTTCTTTGCTTTCATTGATGGTAAGTCCAGCATCCAGACCTGCGTCAAGTGCTTGCTTAAGTTTGGTCAAATCACCTTTAGCTGTGAATGCTGATACCAGTACAATTGCTTTTTGTTTCTCGCTAAGAGCGGCAACTGTTTGAGCTTTTGCAGTTGGGCACCACAGTAAAATAAGCCATAGATAAGTGCCCAGGAAATATGGATTATTTTTGGTCATGCGTTCTAGTGTTTAATAACATGTGTATCACGAACACTACTGAATGTCAATGCCAGCAACTTCCAGTCTTTCTTTTGTTTTTTGAAAACTTCTGTTACTGTAAACTCTGTGACAACGTCATTGCCGCGAACATTTGCCGTCAATGTAATACGACTCCAGAGAATTGCTGTGTCGTCTATAATTTCAACGGCTACATCCTTTACATCGGCATTCTTGTACCAGATGCTTCCGGTTTTGATGATTTCAAGTTCTTCCTCTTTTTTCCAGGTGCCGCTCATGTGAATAAACTTTGATTCATCATGGAACAGAGGATCAAGTTTGTCCACGTTCTTGTTGGCCATCCATTGCCATTTATCTTTCGACAGCTTAACAAGTTCCTGTTCTTCTTTCGTATAGGTTGTAGCAGTTGTGCTTTGTGCGAAAGATGACAGGTGTGCAATAGTCAAAACGTAAATCGTAAGTATTGTTTGTTTCATAGCGTATTCGATAATTATTGTTATTTATCTAATTTCTTTTCCTTAAGCCACTTCGACATCAGGCCAGCGACTTCAATATTGTTCAAGTCTGAAAAAGGAAAATGTGTGTTTCCCTTTAAACCAACTTCAGGGAGGTGAATTACAGTCACATCTCCTCCGTGTTTATTTACAACGTCTCTCCAACGTCTTGCCATTTCCAGTCGTGCACGCCATCCATCGGCACCCGGATTTGGATCTGGCTTAGAGGGAATATTGTCACCATAATAAATGACAATCGGAATTTCGGTCAACTTCATAAAGTCATCCATTGGTTTTCCAACTGCTGTAACAGGTCCTGATGAGCTTTCAATAGGAGATGGAACTTCGCCCTCTGGAAAAATGAAAGCACTTCCAGGTTCGTATGAGACGATTGCTTTAATCTTACTATTCTTTACTGCTGTGAGCCAACCGAAGCCGCCAGCGTGTGAGTGAGTAACGAGTATGCCTTCTCCAATTTTGTCAAACAATTTCGAGACTGCATCTGAGTTTACATCGTAATCAAATCCCCCAATGTTCGGTGCCATTTGCCTGAAGTACTGGTTTAGTGCTTCGGGATCTTTTGAAAACTGCACTCCTGGAAAATAGTTTGGCCAGATACCAATGCGAAATGTTCCGAACCATGTTTGTTCGTCAGGAGTAGGAAGGATTTTAACCGAGTCCATACTGCGACTAGCTCTTCCTCTCCGAGGTTGATCAATGATATACACACCAAAGCCTCTTCTCAAAAATATGTTTTGGTAACCTTCTCGACCATCGGGAGTTGTTTCCCAGGTTTTGGAAAACTGACCAATGCCATGCCAGAACACGAGCGGAAATTTCTTAGCATTCACAGGGATCTGATAAAACACGTAAGCATGATCTCCATGAAAAGTTTGTCCTTCAGGAGTGCGCTTTATTGGATCAAATGTTCCTGGATTAGTTTTTACTGAGCCTCCAACTGCAAAGCTTCCCTGTTTTTGAATGACGAGAGGCTTTTTTTGTGCGTAGCCGAAGCCCGACAACAACACCATTGCTACGATTACAATAAATTTATTTTGCATCTGAGTCTTGATAATTTCTACGTTCATTCAATCGAATTATTTTTTATACTCCTCATCGGTGACTTCATTCAACCAGACAGTTTCACCGAGATGGCGATTTGTGATTGCTACTTGTACAAATCCATTATCTACGCTTGCACCATGCCAATGAGGTATGTTTGCCGGACATTTTATCACATCACCCTTGCGAAGTGTCTTTTTACTTTGTCCTTTTTCCTGGTAGTACCCGACTCCATCAATTACCAAGAGAATTTGACCTCCCGGGTGTAGATGCCATTTCGTTCGTCCACCTGATTCGAAAGTAACGTTGCCTACCGAAGTAGGATTAAGGATGTCGGCATCCATCAGGTTTTGCAAATAGACCGCGCCTGTGAAATTATTATTGGTGATCTGGTTTCCTTTTGGAAATATACTATTCAGCTTGGGTCGCTTGTTGTCCGATTTCTCCTGAGCACAGGAGATGATTACTAAACAAGAGAACAGTAGTGCTAACATACTTCTCATAGTTCTACTTGGGTTGGTCGGCATTTAAGTTCTTATTAAAGAAGTCTGTTAGTTTGGAGACAGCGTTGTTTACATATTCAGGCTTCCAATAGCTTTGAATATGTGTCGCTCCATCAAGTACAAACATCTCTTTACTTTTTGTATTTGTTGCTTTCGGAAATGCCTCATCGGTCATGTACTTCGTATCGGCTTTGCTTCCGACAATCATTAGTAACGGTTGATTGATTAAATCCATGTTTGTTGCTGCATCCCACGTCATCAAGTCAAGTAAGCTGCTCATTGTATAAAGAAAAGTTGAATTCGGATGAGCATGAGTCCTGTAGTAATATTGATATCCTTCGCGGTATAGGTCAGTGGGAGTTTTAGCAATTTCTTCATTAGTTATACTTGCCACTCCAGCGTAGGTGATTTTGCCACCTGATGTTTCTTGAGCACGTGCATCCGAAGCTTTTTGCAAACGCTCCTGAATGGTTGCAACTTGGGAACTCTGAAACCCATCGCGTCTTACCTCGCCTGAGTTGAACATGCTCAAGGTTGAGACTGCTTTAAACCTTTTATCAGATTGTGCTGCTTTCAAGGTATATCCACCGCCACCACAAATTCCTAATACGCCAAGACGATTTGGATCAACCCCTGTATATCCTGAAATAAAATCGGCCATTCCTCGGATGTCATCAATTCTATATGCGGGTTTATCCGTATGACGCGGCTCTCCGCCACTCGCTCCTTGATATGCTGCATCCGCTGCGATAGTTATAAATCCTGCTTCTGCCAAACGCTGGGCGTAAAGGCCAGCAGCCTGTTCTTTCACGCCACCGTTAGGGTGAGCTACTACAACAGCCGGATATTTTTTTGACTCATTGAAATCTGTTGGAGTATAAACATTGGCAGCAATGTCAATTCCATTCAACTTATAGGTCACTGGATGGATGTTCACTTTACCCTTTACGTTCTCGGTAATTGCTCCATCATAAACTAATGTGTACGGATTTTGAGGACGATGCTTCTGAATAGTTTGTGCGTTGACAAAAGTTAGTGTCGTCATTGCTATAATTATTAACTGTATTTGTTTCATGTTTTCTGCTTTCAAGATTTGTAAGTATTTCACTAGCGGCCTACGCGTTCTTGGAGATGTTGCGGGTATCTGGCACCCTGGATCTGGATTTCTGAAAATGCAGTTTCAATTTCAGTGAGGTCTTTTTCAGTAAGTGTAAGCGTCTCAGCTTTTAGATTTTCCTTAAGACGATCGATTTTTGTGGTACCGGGAATAGGAACAATCCAGGGCTTCTGAGCAAGTACCCAGGCAAGTGCAACTTGCGCTGGTGTAACATCTTTTTGTTTTGCGAACGCAGAGATCTTTTCAACTACAACCTGATTCGCTTTTCGATTCTCTTCATTAAATCGGGGCACAACATTTCGAAAGTCGGATTGATCAAATTTTGTATTTTCATTTATTGCGCCGGTAAGAAATCCTTTTCCAAGTGGACTGAACGGAACGAATCCAATTCCAAGTGTTTCCAAAAGCGATAGAATTTCCTTTTCGGGTTCACGCCACCACATGGAGTATTCACTTTGCAATGCCGCTACTGGCTGAATTGCATGCGCTCTTTTGATGCTCTCAATTCCGGCTTCAGATAGTCCGAAGTGCTTAACCTTTCCATTAGCAATAAGTTCCTTTACTGTTCCTGCAACGTCCTCCATAGGAACGTTGGGATCAACGCGATGCTGATAAAGTAAATCGATTCGATCGGTTCTTAATCGCTTGAGTGCTGCATCAGTTACCGCTTTGATGTTTGCCGGAGTACTATTAAGTCCTTTACTGGTGACGCCACCTTCAAAACCAAATTTCGTTGCAAGAACAACTTCATCACGAAAAGGAGCGACTGCCTCACCTAAAAGTTCTTCGTTTAAGAATGGTCCATACGCCTCTGCTGAGTCGAAGAAGTTTACACCAAGTTCATATGCGGAGCGGATCAGGTTGATTGCATCACGCTTATCTGCCGCTGGGCCGTAGCCGAAGCTTAAACCCATGCAGCCCAATCCAATTGCTGATACTTCCAACCCGCTGTTCCCTAATTTTCTCTTTTTCATAGTATTCCGGAGTTGACCTCCGATCTAATTACTATGCAAAGGTGTTATCATTTTACGGCCACGGGCTTATACGGATTACTGGTTTACCTACCAATTTCACTGATTTGAGGGGGTAAACACTGGAATCCGGTTGGGAAGCCATAATTTTGAATAGAAATCGAAAGCGATATGGACGAGATATTGAAGTTTGAGACGATCAGTCAGTACAACGCATTCAACAGAAATCCCACGTTACACCCGCTGGTTAGCGTTGTCGATTTGTCAAAAGCAGCACCCCGCCAGCTTAGACGGATGAGCTACGGCTTTTATGTCGTGTTCCTGAAAGAGATAAAGTGTGGCGACCTTAAATACGGAATCAGCAACTACGACTACGAAGAAGGGACACTTGTTTTCTTGGCGCCTGGTCAGGTGATCGGTTCTGCTGGAGACGAATTTTACCAACCTCAAGGACTTGCATTGGTCTTTCATGCTGATTTCATTCACGGGACTTCGCTCGGACGACACATCAGTGATTATACTTTTTTCTCGTACATAACCAACGAAGCTCTTCACTTGTCAGAACGCGAAAGGCAAATCATTCTGGATTGCTTTTCTAAAATTAGATACGAGCTTGAGCACGCGGTTGATAAACATAGCAAGACATTGATCGCGTCAAACATCGAACTATTTCTGAACTACTGCGTTCGGTTTTATGATCGCCAGTTCATAACTCGCGACAATGTGAATAAAGGAATCCTCGAACGTTTTGAATCACTGTTGAATGATTTCTTTGCGTCGGATAAACCTCAAGAAGTTGGACTACCATCAGTCGCATACTGTGCAAATGAACTGAACCTTTCAGCTAATTATTTTGGTGATCTTATTAGAAAGGAGACTGGTAAGTCAGCCAACGAATATATTCATTTGAAACTTATTGATGCCGCAAAAGCGAAGATCTTCGATGCCAACAAGTCAGTTAGTGAAATTGCTTACGAACTTGGTTTCAAATATCCTCAACACTTTACCCGGGTGTTTAAGCAACATACGGGAGTTACCCCGTTAGAGTACCGGACTTCGATGAATTGATTGTGTTTGTTCATCACCAAAGCACGTTAGCGTAAATGAATTTAACGTTTACTTTAACGAACCTAAACGATTGTGTAAGATTCTAAATGATTTTGAATGAAGCTTCATTGATCTGACTCATATACTTAGACAGGGCAAACGGTTAAAGCTCCATATGGATGTCATCCAGATACTCACTCAGTACATTTAAGTCGTTGTACTTTGTTAACATGGTATCCCTGGTATTCACTATCATGGGAGCAATAATGGAAATGGCTGCAATCAGAATGAACCCTCCCGCAAAAAAAGCGAGAAGATATTGAAAATGATCCTTAAAAAGGTCAAATGTTTTATCGATAAAAATATACCAGATCGGAGTGAATAGTATTCCGAAGGTCGTTGCACCAATGATGTAAGGAATGCGCTCACTTTTTGCTTTGCTTTTCACTAGATCGGACACTTGTTTTACCTGATCTTTATTTCTAATCTCTAGCTTCAATAACTTCTTTTTCAGCTTTGATTTGACCATTCTTCTATATTTTTTGTCTGACCACGAGAATATTGATATGGACATTTTAGGGAAGATTTTCTTTATCGCTCGCGCATTTAAATATTGAATGGCCATCCCTATCGGTAAAAATCCGATGGCCCATCCCATGAGCCAACTGAAAAAATACCATTCATGAGAACTAAAGAAGTTGATGTTAACGAGTAGGTACACAGGGGAAAATATATATATTAAAAAGAACCCCAGAAGGAGCCGCCTCCAAAAGGGCTTGTAGCGGGATAAAATTGTTTTCAATTTCAATTCACTGTTGTAATAATCAATTACTTCCTGTGTCATTATGAATCATTTGTGTTTTTAGGACAATGCCTCTTAAGTCAGTGGCAATGGGATATGAATGTTTGCTATTGATTTTAAATTGAGCGGGGGGACGTGCAGAATGCGATGTTAATTAAGGTGAGTGTACTTTTTGGTTTTTATGATTTTAATAATCCGGTTCTTCTGTTCACGCTCTTCCTCCATCAGCTTGATAAGTTGCTGGTCATCTTCATTTGTCCGATGGATTCTGCGCCACTTTTTACTGTAATGGAATGCAACCAGTAAAGTGCCGCATAAGATCAATGCGATCAAAATCACGAATGCGATAATGAGGATCTGGTAGGTGATAGTTTCCATAGTGCAAATCCATAAAAGAGATTTGATAAAGCGTTAATAATAGTATGAACATCAGAAAGGAATAAAAGCAGCTCTTTGTTCATAGTTGGCGAGACCACAAGAAAATAGATAAGGGTAGCCAGATGATAGAAAAGCATGACACCTAAGATGGAATACAACCAGGGTTCAATCAGTTGCCCTTTTGCGACATTGTAAACGATCAGAGATATGCCTGATATAACAATCAGGTTTTTGAAAGCAAATGTCATATTAAAGAAGGTATTTCCTTTGGTGAGGAATTCGATAAGAAATAATGCGAATAAGGTAATGGAAATGACCAGGAATAGGCCTTTTGGAATACTTCCCTCGTACACGTAAGAAATGAGCCGTAATAAAATGAGCCCTTCTGCCACAATACCCATATTTAAAACCATCATATTGTTATGGTAGTAGATACGGGAAAGGGTGGCTAAAATTTCAATGGCAAGGGAAGTAATGAAAAGTACAGATAAGGTGGTAGTGGGTCGATCCAATTTTTTTGTAAGCAGGTAAGTACCCACTCCGGCAGGGATAGATACGATATAAGCCAACGCCATTACCACCTTAAGAGTCATATCGTCTTTAGTTACCGTCCTCGCAATAAGGAGGGCATGGCTGCCCGAACTCATACACGGTACCGTTTGGGATGGTATTACCTGCTTTATCCGTAGGGGTAAGTATCATTACTTTACTCCCTTCTGCATTAAGGCCGATGTAAATGCGGATACCGGTAGCTCCAGGTGTCTCTAGTACTTTCTTATAACTTTCCGCGCTGAAGTAATAACCGCGCAGATCTTCAGGGTATTTGCTGGCAAAGGACTTCGCCCAGGTCATCGCTTCCTTATCGGATACTTGCTTCCCGGCGTCCGGGTTAAACTGCACTTGCGTGATGGCTGATTTCTCTGTCGTTGATTCTGTTTTTTTGTCGGGTGAGCATCCGAACAGAAGAAGTAGTGCTGCCAGTGAGGAGAAAATAATTTTCATAAATGTATAGAGGTATATAAGGTATATATAGGGACTTTTTGGTTTTAAAATTACTCTTCCAGTAGAAAACGAAGTATCTCTACTTCATTGATTACCAATTGCTCTTTGCAATATTCCATCTTATTAGAGGCTGTTTTTTTGAGTTCACTGATGTCCCGGTTGGAATCAATGTTGTTATCGATAAAATCTTTGATGCGGTCTGGATTAATCCCATAACGTATCAGCACATTTCGAAGCGATTCGTCCGAAGGCCGTACTTTATTTTCCTCTATCCTGATTTTTCCACCCTTGATGTCCATACTGAAAAGATTATGATAAGCCACCTTTAGTGTTTGATCATACAGGAAGTAACCCTCCAGCGAATTATTTTTTTACTCCGCCGAGTTCTTTCAGTAGCTCTTTGTTTTGCTCTTCCAGCAGTCGGGTATAGTTGATGTTCAGCTCACCTTGCCGGAAGTAGTAGTCCATTAGCTTCTTGAGTCGTTCGTTCTCGCTTTTTAATTCGTTGATGAACTCTTCACTATTAAGTGCAGGCGATGGATTTGCAACCTGAGTGGTGGTCTGTTTTGGGCCAGAGACTTTATTCAGCAAAAGATCACCTACACCTGTAAATATGAAGATGGGATTGCCGGAATACCGACTTACTAATTTGCTTAGGAGATCTACCGTGACATCGCGTTTTCCCTTCCTTATCTGACTGAAAGACTGGGCGGAGAACTCCATGGTCTTACAGAAATGGGCATCATTGTTTACGTTATGATTATTGATGAGTTCGTCAACCACCTCCAAAAACCGCTTTGATTCGATATTTTGATAGAAAACGCCCACGTTTTAAATATTTTGCATATATTTAATTTGAAAAATAAGCAAATAATGTATTTGCGTGTATAAGAACAGACACAAATATGAAAACTTTTGCACAGATACAAAAGGAAAAGTTACATGGGGACTTTGAAATCATTGCCGAAGCGATTGGCCAGACACCACGGACAGTGAAGAGTAAAGTATTAGGTGATCGCAAAGATCGGGATAATATCGTTCAGGCAGCCTTTACCATACTGCTTGAAGATAGGGCAAAGAGCAAGAAATTGATCATAATCAAGATCCGTAGACTTCTGGATATTCAGAACCTGTGAGTAACGTTTAAACTTAAATGACAAGGCCCAAATGGATAGCTTGGATGGATCGGAGAGGGGAGCATTATCCCCATCACTGCCTGTACCTACCTTTAATGAGCCTGCCATACAGGCGGCTACTCAGGCAATCGAGGAAATAGAGTGCAGTATTTACGCACTGGAACTGGTGTGTAAGCCGGATGGGGGAGACATTCCCAATGGGGTATTTAGTAAAGCACTTGTTGATAAACGCAACGAATTGATATGGGTGAAAAAGAAGCTTAATGAGTTGTA
>QFQM01000175.1 GCA_003243255.1 Flavobacterium psychrophilum
GAATAATACTGTTGTTTCTTCTGGAAATAATAGTTCAGACAACGCTACATTAAAAAATCAAAAGACTACAACAACTGATACTACTCGTGATGAGTCAGTAAAAACAGGTATAAATACCAAAAAAAGCACAAAAGTTTCTTATAACAATATAACTGCAAAAACTACAAAACAATCTGCAGTAGCTACAGGAAAACAAAATAAGGCGAGCAAAAACGATAAGAATTATAATAGGAATTCTCAATCGGCAACTGCACATACTGAAAAACGCACATCAGCAAAAACTAAAAGAATATCCAAAAACAATACAGCTGCGACAAATCGTATAGCTGCTTCAGTAAATGTCTCTAAAAAAGACAATCATACTGATACTACAAATGGAAATACTTCTGTAAAAAATAACAGCGTAACAAAAGATCCGGATTCAAAAACTGATTCATCGGTACCAGCCGCTACTAGCAGTAATAATGTTACTGCAAATAATGAAAAGGTTTCATCAGCTATAGAAACAAAAAGCATTGGCGGTGTAAATATTGAAAACATAACCGATACAACAAAAGTTGCGGCAGACAGTCTGAAAGTAACTGTTGCCACAGAAGAAACTAAAAAAGACGATGAAAATAAAAAAGACAGCATACCGCCTGTACCCTACAAGAAATTTTCGGTATATGCTTATGGAGGCCCCTCGTATTTTAGCTTCCCGAACAGAACGGTTGTAACCGATTCCACAACTTCTGACATTAATACTAAATCCACAACTCGTTTTGGAGTGCTTCTTGGTTACAACCTGAATCGTAAATTAAGCATCCGAACCGGAGTTTCGGTATATAAACTTAAACAATCAGCTAATGGTATTAAGCTAAATTATACGATGGAATCCACCGGGACAGACATCGGAATAATGCCCCCTGATAATTTTACCTGGATCGACTACACTGGCGGAGTAACTAATGGTTCCGTAATTGATAAACTTGCTACTGTTTCTGTTAATAACTATGCCGCCATCATCAATATTGACCGCGAACTAAGTTACTTTGAAATTCCGTTTGAAGTGAATTACAACCTGTTTGACCGCCGGTTCGGGATAAATGTATTTGGAGGAGGAAGTATGCTTTTACTCAATAAAAATGAAGTAACCGCGTATAACGAAAAAGGCAAAATGTATTTGGGCGAATGGAATGCAGCCAAAAAAACAAGCTTTACCGGAGCTCTTGGACTTGGATTATATTATAAAATAAGCCCTTCAATACAGGTTAATACTGAACCGGTATTTAATTATTACTTCAATTCGTATAGCGACAGTAAGCCTTATTCATTCACTTTCAGAATTGGACTGCAATACAATTTTGACTTCTAAAACACTAAATAACAATCAAATACACTATATACGAAATTTTATTTTCCTTATGAAAAGTTAAAATGAAAAAATAATTACACTATCGTGTAACTTTTTGCCTGCTTGCTACGTACAATATATACATACATAAAACTCAGGAAACGTTACATGAGACAATTAAAAATTACCAAGCAGGTAACCAACAGGGAGACTGCTTCATTAGACAAGTACCTTCAGGAAATTGGAAAAGTGGACTTGATCACTGCGGATGAGGAGGTAGAGTTAGCACAACGTATAAAAGCCGGAGACCAGAGAGCACTTGAGAAACTGACAAAAGCCAATTTACGTTTCGTTGTATCAGTAGCTAAACAATATCAAAACCAGGGTCTGACACTTCCCGATCTTATCAACGAAGGAAACTTAGGACTTATAAAAGCCGCGCAGCGTTTTGACGAAACACGTGGTTTTAAATTTATATCCTATGCGGTATGGTGGATTCGTCAGTCTATACTTCAGGCTCTTGCAGAGCAGTCACGTATAGTACGTTTGCCACTTAACAAAATTGGATCGATCAATAAGATCAATAAAATGTATGCTTTGCTAGAGCAGAGCAATGAGCGTGCTCCTTCGGCTGAAGAGATCGCAAAAGAGCTTGACATGACAGTAAATGACGTTAAGGAGAGTATGAAAAACTCAGGACGTCACCTTTCAATGGATGCTCCGCTTGTAGAAGGTGAAGATTCTAACCTTTATGACGTACTACGTTCAGGTGAGTCTCCAAACCCGGATCGCGAGCTAATTCACGAGTCACTTCGTACAGAAATTGAGCGTGCACTTGAAACTTTGACGCCTCGTGAGGCCGATGTGGTTAGATTATACTTCGGTTTAGGCGACCAGCACCCTATGACTCTTGAAGAAATTGGAGAAACTTTTGACCTTACACGTGAGCGTGTTCGTCAGATTAAAGAGAAGGCTATCAGAAGGTTAAAACACACTTCAAGAAGCAAGATCCTTAAAACCTACCTTGGTTAATTACATATTACAGCAAAAAAGACTGCCTGAATTTCATATTTTAAATAAAATTTGTATTTTGGCAGTCTGATTTTGTATGTAACAACTGAAAATATTTAAAACTACAAACAGTTCAATAACTGTTCGTTTTTTGATTGATGATTGAACTCCGGCTGATTACCGGAGTTTTTTTTGGTCTAAACCTTCCGTTTTGGCAACTACTCAAATTAAATACGGAAAATCTTACATACAAAACGCATCTTATACCATTAAATTGTACGACTCCCTGTATTTTCTGTAAGAATTTAATTTCCTTAAACGCTAGCCCTGTCTTAAACCGGCCAAAAAATACATAATTAGAATTTTTAGAGCGTTAATTTTATGACATTGTCATTTTGTGGCTTAGGCAGTTAAAGTTATCTTTGCCTAAACATACAAATTCACAATGAAAAATACACTAATTGCACCTTCTGTGCTTTCGGCTGATTTTGCCAACCTGCAACGCGATATCGAAATGATAAACAACAGTGAGGCCGACTGGTTTCACATTGATATTATGGATGGTGTTTTCGTACCAAACATTTCTTTCGGTATGCCGGTACTTGAAGCTATAACACGTCATGCTAAAAAAACTATCGACGTACACTTAATGATCGTTAACCCGGATCAGTACATCAAAACGTTTGCTCAGCTTGGCGCTACAAACCTTACTGTACACATTGAGGCTTGTACACACCTTCACCGTACGCTTCAGGCTATCAAAGCTGAGGGCATGAAAGCTGGTATTGCAGTTAATCCGCATACTAACGTATCGCTTCTTGAAGACGTAATCAAAGACGTTGATGTAGTTTGCCTAATGAGCGTTAACCCAGGCTTTGGCGGACAGTCATTTATCGAAAGGACTTACGACAAAGTAAAACAGCTTAAAGAAATCATTACCCGTAACGGCGCTTCAACACTTATCGAAATCGATGGTGGGGTGAGCGATAAAAATGCAAAACAACTGGTTGAGGCAGGTGCCGATGTGCTTGTTGCCGGAAACTATGTGTTCAGGGCTGAAGACCCGGTTGCAACCATAGCGGGACTTAAGAAGCTGACTTCTTTTTAAATTTCCAAAATCCAAATAAACATCCAAACCGGCCGCAAGGCCAACATCTATTCAAACATTTTATGAAAAAAATTCCATTATTAATCCTTTTGGCTTCAGGCAGCGTGCTTTGGGGACAAAACAAAAAGCCTTTTGCTACTGATGGCAAAAAGGTGACAGTGTATACCACTGCCGAAAAAACAGGACAGAAACTGAGTGCCGGACAGGGTATGCTTTCGTTTACCGAACTGAAGCAGCCTCTTGAAACGCAAATCTCTGTATTTGTTGACCCTAACAAAACGTTCCAGACGGTAATGGGTATCGGTGGTGCGATTACTGATGCTTCGGCGGAGACTTTTGGTAAACTTTCAAAAGACAAGCAGAAGGAAATTATCGAAGCGTACTATGATCCGAACAAAGGTATCGGGTACACACTGGCGAGAACTACCATCCACAGCAGTGACTTCTCAAGCGGAAGCTACACCTACATTAAAGAAGGTGACAAGGAACTGAAATCGTTCAGCGTAGATCATGACAAGAAATACCGTATCCCGATGATCAAGCAGGCTATCGCTACTGCAGGAGGCAAACTGACGATGTATGCTTCTCCGTGGAGCCCACCGGCTTTTATGAAGGATAACAAAAACATGCTAAAAGGCGGTAAGCTACTTCCGGAGTTCTTCCAGCCGTGGGCAAACTATTACACTAAGTTCGTTAAGGCATATGAGAAAGAAGGCATTCCTATCTGGGGTATCTCTATACAGAATGAGCCAATGGCAACCCAGACATGGGAGTCTTGTATCTTTACAGGTGAGGAAGAGCGCGATTTCCTTAAGAACTACCTTGGCCCAACAATGAAAAAAGAAGGTCTTGGTGATAAAAAGATCATTGCATGGGACCACAACCGCGATATGCTGTTCCAGAGGGCAAGCACTGTGCTTAACGACCCTGAAGCAGCTAAATATGTTTGGGGTATCGGGTACCACTGGTATGAGAACTGGAGCGGTGGCGAACAGATGTTCGATAACCTGAAACTGGTTCACGAAACGTATCCTGAAACCAACCTTATCTTTACCGAAGGGTGTAAAGAGAAATTTGACATCAATAAAGTATACGACTGGAAACTGGGAGAACTTTACGGAACAAACATGATCAACGATTTCAACAATGGTATTGTTGCATGGACTGACTGGAACATCCTTCTTGACGAAACAGGGGGACCTAATCACGTTTTCAACCTTTGTTTTGCACCAATACACGCTAATGTAAAAACAGGAGAGGTTATGTATACTAATGAATATTACTACATAGGCCACTTCTCTAAATTCGTGCGCCCGGGTGCTAAACGTATTGCTGTTTCACCAAGCCGTAGTGCTATCAGCGCAACGGGATTCATCAATACCGATGGTAAAGTTGCTGTTATCGTAATGAATAAAGGCGACCAGAAAGTAAACTATAACCTTTGGATAGAAGGCAAAGCCGTAGAAGTTGCGAGTGAACCTCACTCAATACAGACACTGGTTTTCTAAAAAATATACAGAGCACAAAAAAGGCAGCCAATGGCTGCCTTTTTTATTCGGGCTTCATAAACCCATGAAAACCCGTATTTAGCCATCTAGCAATGGCAGAAGAAGGAAAAATACCTGACATTGGTAATTCCTGATATTCTTCAGTAAGTTCTCCTATATATTTTCTGTTTTCGGGGTCATATTGCCAAATGAACCAATTGTATGACTTTTTAACCATTGACTAAACATCGTTCGTTTGTCGAAAAACTGGTGGTTCAAACTCATTTTCTAAAGGAAGATTTCCAATTATCGTCCATAATCCATCCTTGAGTCCTTCAAAAACACGTGTATGAGCCATGAAATCAATCTCATCATATAATAGATTACTAATTACCAATTCTTAGTCTTGAGATAAAATGATTTTGAAAGCCCTAATAACATGACCCGCCATATAATTATCGTCTTTATAAAGAAATTGGAAATAACGTTTGTTAGAGTTGTCTAATTTAACTTCAAGTATATCTCCAGAGGAAATCGTAAACTTGCCTTTCTTAAGATTTTTATTTAATTCCATTTGATTAAAAATTAAAAAGCAATTACCTGCAAATATTTCATTTCTGAGAATAGGACTTATTTTTAAGGCTGTTTGATTTTAAATAAATAAACCCTGCTTTAATATCTATTATGATATTAAAACGTTTCAGTACATCTCCTCCCAAAACGCTCATTTTTTGCCTGCCGATTGCGCCACTAAAAAATCCTACAGGAATATTGGTCAATTTTTGACTGCCAATACTGAATGATGGAAGGATTGCTTTTTGAGTCTTTAAAATATTATCAAAAGAGTCTTTCAATTCTTTTTCGGCAACAATTTTTAATTTTTGACTGAGTTGATTCTCAGTTGCGAAAGTATCATCAAACAGAACTGTTCCATAATATCCGGAATGGATCAGGAACTTATTCTTCAAATCTATTCCGTCAACATCTGCTGATGCTTCTAAAAAAAGAGCATCATTCCCTGAAGTTAGCTTCAGTTTCTCAAACTTTTTAGCCTTTTCAGGCAGTTCTGAATGCAGTATTATTACTTTTTTTTCGAAGTCTATTTCAATGATCTTTCCTTCGAAAAAATCTATTCCAAACTTACCATCGGTATACTGTCCCGAATTCTCATCTTCCCAAAGTGAAATATTCTGCCAATTTAATTCACCTATCTGTATTGAATTGTGTTCGCTAAACCTTGATTCACTGTCTCCTCCCCAGCTTTTAATATTCTGAACTCCTTCAAAATTTACTGTTTTTAAACGCTTCACCGCTTCAGTAGTTAGCGCAACCGCACTTGTAGCCGTGTGAAACATCAGCTTTACCGTATCTTTTTCATTTATCGCGGCCTTTACAGAAATATTATTGTACTCCGTAAGTTCAAACGGAATAACATACTTCTTTTTGGATTTTTCCTGAGCCGATAAAGAAAGGCTGAAAGCACCCAGAATTATAGTAATAAATATCCTGAATTTCATACCTTAAAATGCAACGTTACCTGCCAGTTCCTTTAATGTAACTTCAGATATCTTTGCCTGAAATTGTGCAGTGTTGTTACGCGTACGGGCATTTACATAGTTAAGTTGTGCTGTTCGCACTTCTAATTGGGTAATGGTTCCAATACGGTATTTCTCAAGGGTGATATCAAGGTTCTGCCTTGTGGCTTCAAGTTCTACCAACTGAAGGTTCGTCAGATAAGTTTGGTATGCCGATATAAGCTGCGAGTTGATAGACTGCGTTTGCTGGTCAATCTGTAACTGGGTGCTATCGATCTGAATCTTTGCAACCTTCTCACGACGGTTCTGCAAAAAACCATTAAAGATATTTATGGATGCTGATATCCCGTAATTAAGACCCCTGCTGTAATTTTCCCTTGCGAAACCAAGTGTAGACTCACTCTCGTTGAATATATAGCCAGTGCTCACAGCAACCTGCGGATAACGTGCTCCCTTAACCTGTTTGAGATTGAGTTCGGCTACCCGTTTGTTTATCAGTGCCAGCTGTATCTGCGGATTTTGCTGTGAGGCAAGATTCATCAAATCAGCAAGCTTTAATTTATCATCAATGGCAGTAGAATCTACCACCTTAAATTTCGTCACAAGGTCACGCGCCATCAGTTCGTTAAGGAAGGTCTTGGTATTTTCATACAATTCCACCTGGCGAAGGTAATTTGTCTGATCGGTATTCAAATCTACCTGAGCATTCAGTACTTCCAGTTTGGCAGCCTTTCCAATTTTAAAACGGTTATCGGCAGTAGTTACACGTTGTTTGGAAATAACTATTGCCGTATCTAATGCAGTTAGCGTTTGCTGTTGTTGTACAAGATCAAAGTAAGTAGTAAGCACATCACTTACACGGGTAATTACCATCAGTTTGAGTTCCGTCTCTCCCTGCTTTTGCAATTCCTGCAACTGGTCATAGCGGGCAAACATCCTGAATCCGTCAAAGATGGTCCATCCCAGGCTAACCCCATAATTCATGCTGTTGTTACGGGCATCATTCACTTCCTGAACTGTGCCGTCAGTACGCGTTTGTTTTGAATACTGCCTGTTATTGTTTTGGTTAAAAGTACCCGTAAGCGCCGGAAGCAATCCTGCGTTCGCAAGATTCACGTTCTGCTCGTCTATCTTAAGATCGTTCTTGGCAAGCTTAATATCATAATTATTCTCTAAGGCAATGGCAACCGCCTGCTCGGGTGTAAGCAGTTCCTGTGCAGAAGCGGTAAGCGTAAAAAGACAGCTAAATATATACAGGCAAATCCTCATAAGTTTCATGGATCTAGTCTTCAAGATTATCAAATTCAGGTCGGTGCTTTTTAGGACGCGACCACATAAAGTAAATAGCCGGGATGATGAACAACGTAAGTACAAGTGAAAACACAGTACCACCTACAATTACAACCCCCATACCGATACGGCTCGTTGAAGCAGCTCCTAACGACATGGCAATTGGCAATGCACCAAGAGCAATAGCAAGACTCGTCATTAATATGGGACGAAGGCGTGATTCGGCCGATTCCATAATGGCTTCATATTTATCTTTGCCTTCTTCACGAAGCTGATTGGCAAATTCAACGATAAGGATACCATTCTTGGTTACAAGCCCGATAAGCATGATCGTACCGATCTGGCTGAAGATATTCCACGTTTGCCCGAACAGCCACAATGACAATAATGCTCCGGCAACCGCCATTGGTACGGTAAGGATAATGATGAACGGATCGATAAAACTCTCAAATTGCCCTGCCAAAATCAGGTAGATAAGCAACAATGCCAGTCCAAAGGCAAAAAGTGTATTCGAGCTACTCTCCACAAAGTCACGTGATTCACCTCCAAGATCTGTAGTAAAAGTATCGTCAAGCACTTTTGCTTTTACTCTTTCCATAGCATCAATACCATCACTGATACTCATACCCGGCGCAAGCCCAGCAGATACCGTAGCCGACATATACCTGTTGTTATGGTATAACTGAGGCGGACTGCTTTGCTCGTCTACCGAAACGAGGTTATCCAGCTGGATAAGCTCACCGGTATTACTCTTTACAAAAGTTGAAGTAAGATCGATAGGTGCGGCACGGTCATCCTGTTCAAACTGCCCGATTACCTGGTATTGTTTACCATTCATCATAAAGTAACCGAAACGCTGTCCGCTTAACGACAATTGTAATGTCTGTGCCACATCAAGCAGCGACACACCAAGGCTTTCTGCCTTTTCGCGATCAATAGTCACGTTGATCTCCGGTTTATTAAATTTAAGGTTAACATCGGTCATAGAGAAAGTAGGATCTTTACTCACTTCATCCATAAATACCGGTATCTTTTCCTGTAGTTTTTCAAAATTTGGTGCCTGGATAATATACTGGATTGGTGGCCCTCCCCTACGGTTCACGGCAATTGTTGGCTGTTCTGAAACAGCGGTTTTGGCTTCGCTATATTTTTTTGTCCATTTGGTAAGGTCGGCAGCAATTTCTTTTTGCGAACGCTCCCTTTCTTCAGGCTGTTTTAATGCTATCCTTACACGCCCGCTGTTCACAGATGCCGATCCAAAGCCCGGCGACGTAATTACGAGGCTGGCTTTTTTTTCAGGTATTGAATCTTTTATCAACTGTTCCATTTCGCGCATAAAGCGGTCCATATATTCATACGAAGCACCTTCGGGAGCTGTGATATTCATACCTATGAAACTCCTGTCGTCATAAGGAGCGGTCTCCTTTTGTATAATCGAATAGAACAGCGCGATAAGACCTATACAGATGATAAGGATAGGGAAACTAACCCATTTTTTCTTCATGAAGCCGGTAAGCATCTCTGCGTTGATCATGCGACCAATTGC
>QFQM01000791.1 GCA_003243255.1 Flavobacterium psychrophilum
AGGTGGCGGCGAAGGCCGCGGCCGGCGGCATCTTCTACAACCAGGGCGAAGTCTGCACCGCGGCCTCTCGCCTGCTGGTGCAACGCTCGATCAAGGATGAGTTCGTCGCCCGCGTGGTCGAAGCCGGCAAGGCCATGCGCCCGCGCCATCCGCTCGACCCCGGCGCGCCGATGGGCGCGATGGTCGATGAAGGCCAGACGCAGCGCGTGCTCGACTACATCGAGAAGGGCAAGGCCGAGGGTGCCCGTCTGGCGCTGGGCGGCCTGCGCGCCGACGTGGTGAGCGGCGGCTGCTACATCGAGCCGACCGTGTTCGACGACGTCGCGCACGACCACACGATCAGCCGCGAAGAGATCTTCGGGCCGGTGCTGTCGGTGATCGCATTCGACAGCGAAGAAGAAGCGCTGCGGATGGCCAACGACAGCGAGTACGGACTGGCGGCCGGCGTGTGGACGCGCGACATCAGCCGTGCCCACCGCGTGGCGCGCAAGCTGCGTGCGGGCAGCGTCTGGGTGAACTACTGGGACGGCGGCGACGTGACCGCGCCGTTCGGCGGCTACAAGCAGTCCGGCAACGGGCGCGACAAGTCGCTGCACGCCTTCGACAAGTACACCGAGATCAGGGCCACCTGGATCAACCTGGGCAGTTGATCCCGCCTCCACAGCGGGCGGGCGGTTCTGCCAGAATCGCCCACGTCCCACCGACCGGCCCGTCCATGACCGCCACCGCCACTGCTGTCCCCGCGCCGGCCAATTCGCCGCGCCGCGTGCTGTTCGCCAGCCTGATCGGCACCACGATCGAGTTCTTCGATTTCTACATCTACGCCACGGCGGCGGTGATCGTCTTTCCGAAGCTGTTCTTCCCGCAGAGCGATCCGGCCAGCGCCACCCTGCAGTCGTTCGCCACCTTCGCGCTGGCGTTCATCGCGCGGCCGGTGGGCTCGGCGCTGTTCGGCCACTTCGGCGACCGCATCGGCCGCAAGGCCACGCTGGTGGCCGCGCTGCTGACGATGGGCATCTCCACGGTGGTCATCGGCCTGCTGCCGACGTACGCGCAGGTCGGCGTGCTCGCGCCGGCGCTGCTCGCAGTGTGCCGGCTGGGACAGGGCATCGGCCTGGGAGGCGAGTGGGGAGGCGCGGTGCTACTGGCGACCGAGAACGCGCCGCCCGGAAAGCGCGCGTGGTACG
>QFQM01000792.1 GCA_003243255.1 Flavobacterium psychrophilum
ATTAAAAGAAACAATAACATCATCATCAAATTTAACTTCTACAACTTGCTCATCTATAGCGGTAACTAAACCGATCTTACCATTAAAAAATTGTATATTCGCGGTGTTGTCGTTTTTAATAATCATGACACGGCAACCAATTTTTAGTTGAAGAACATTGCCCACTGGAGCATTCTCAGTTGCAAATTCGCCGGTAATTTCGGCAGAAAAAGTATATACGATTCCAGGTAGGCTATTAAGTTGCTGGTCATTTACCTCTGAAGCATAACGATTATGGGTTGTAAGAATAACAGCTTCTTTTTTAGACCAATCTGGACTGTACAAACTGTTAAGTACATTCAAGTCGTTGTCCGATATGCACCCTCTTCTGATACCAGTTAGTAGATCGATAAAAACAGGATCGGATTGGCGGTATATCTGGGTAAGTTCCATCATCAGCATGTGAAGCCCAGGGAAAGTTTTGGCGTTCATGAAATAAAGGCTTTTATATTCTCCACACAGCTTTTCGGCATCATCCCGAGTCTCTATTGGAGGTAACTGAAACAAATCTCCAATAAAAATAACCTGGAGTCCTCCTAATGGTCGAGAATCTTGCCGTATCTCTTTAAGCAGATAATCTATCGCATCCAGAACGTCAGCCCGTAGCATGGAGGCTTCATCAATAACCAACATTTCTAATTCGCGTAAAAGTGATTTTGATTGTCCTGTAAGACGAATATTTTTCACTGTCCCACTATCTAAGGGTCGAGGTGGTAATCCGAAAAGAGAATGAATTGTAATCCCGCCTGCATTCACGGCAGCTACTCCCGTCGGAGCAGCTACGATCATCTTTTTATGAGTATTTTTCCTTAAAAATTTAAGAAAAGTTGTTTTACCCGTACCGGCACCTCCAGTCAAAAATATATTCTGATAAGTGTGATTGATAAAATCCAATGCTATTGTGCCAATATCTTGTTGAGGAACTTTGCTCATTTCACAAATATAAATTGTTACCGGATTTTCGTTGGCAGTGGCAAAGAGAATAATTCTGAGTTATAGAAAGGTAGAGAAAGTAATGTTAATCGCCGCCCTGGGGTAGGATTTGGGGCTTTGACATCCAAATATCCGGCTTTCTATTGGAAACCGAAACCAGGGAAACAAAACAGGTGAAAAGCGTAATTTTGGATGCCGGGTAAAGCAAAA
>QFQM01000010.1 GCA_003243255.1 Flavobacterium psychrophilum
TTTTTTTTTTTTTTTTACATCATTGAGTTCTTTGTTAAGACCGGCGTCTGACAAGTCCACACTTTGGCGTTTCTTAAATGGAAGAGAATTAGTTTAATTTTTGCTGTACTTACCAAAGCTTGCTCGGTCCTGTTGCGGTTATCACGCCCTAAAATTGAGTAAGTTTGTTATAATATTGAAGAAGACTTGAGTTTCTAAGTAAGTTTGGGGGCCTAAATTAGATTTGCTATTAAACTGAGACAAAGAAATGCAATTCGGCATTTTGAGGCGTGCGGATTTTCCGCAGTTAACAAAATTTTAACGGATGGTGCAGGCAATAAAAAATCCTGCTCTAAGGCAGGATTGTAATTTTAGAAGACTTGAGTTATCGAGGCTTTATCTTTTTGTAAACAGAGATATTATCAGCGCTAAAATAGTTCCAAGAATAATAATTAAGATTCTATAGAATCTTGAATTGTGGTAAATATTATCATAACTACTATTCCGCCTCTTTTTAAAGGTTATTAAAAAATATATCCCTACTATAATTACCGTAAATAAGAAGACATACTTCATTACTCTATTATAAGATATAAATACTTTTTTTACTGTTTTTTATCGGAAAGAATGAAAATCAGAGCATGATATTTATTACATATCTGATCCTTCGGGTTTTTATATTACCATGTTACTTTGTTAAGAACTGCTAAAACACCTAAAATTATTGCTACTACTCCTCCTAAATAACCTTTTAAATCCGCACTTACTAATTGAGGGTCGGAGTTCTTATATGTATACATTATAGAATAAATACCAACCGCAATAAAACATAAACCAATTAATATATTCATTATTTATCGTTTTTCATAACGCCCAATATCGCGGGTGAATCCGAGACATCGCAGTTTTTTTACTAATAATTTAAATCTAAAGATTTGTCTATTATTGGTTGATTTATACTAATAATTGCAAGAATAAAGAAAAGAAATGTAAAAAGCATATATGTGTAAACTATAATATCATAACTTAAATTAATCTGTGCATCCACATTTTCTAAATCTTTTTTTCTTATAAAACGACTCACTATATAATAGCCTGGTAAAAAATATCCTATGCCGATGATCGCATAGCGTATTGATCGATTGTTTTTTTCATAAAAATCAACATAATTCAACAAATCGAATTCTATCAATATTGTAAAAATATTTATAAAAATTAAAACTAAAAAAACTGATATAGTTTTTTCGTAAGCAATATCTTTTGATGCGCCTGTACTAAAATATTTATAAATAACTGCTAAAAAATTTCGCATAATTAATTTTTGATTAATCCCCCGATGACGGAGGATTTAATTCGTCGGTACGGCTAAGCCATCGTCCCTCGAACCATAAAAAATCCTGCTTCAATGCAGGATTTCAAATTTTTATATATACCCTTGTTTTCGGGCTTCGGCAATCAGGGCTTCGTCGTCACCGGTTACATCAAGTATTTTTTTAACCTTGTATTTTCTTTTTTCGATAGCGCTGTCTGAAAGCGGAATATACTTGCTCAGGTTCTTGGTTCGGATGCCTTTTGAGAGCAGTATAATTATTTTGGTGTCTATCTCGTCGAGCATAATGCCTTTTTCCTGACGCTTGATATAGCTTGATATGGTGTTGGAATAATAGGTCTCATCTTCCAGTACGGCTTCAAAGCATTCGGCAATCTCTTCGGTATTGCAGTCACTTTTGTTAATAAAGCCCTCAGGGTTTATATTACCAAGTATATTGTTCATGATCTCCATTTCCTTATGCATGGTCATCATTACAATTTTGCATTTGGGCATCAGCTTTCTTACCTGCACAGCCATATCATGCCCCGAAAATAATTTCATTTCAGGATATTCGGGTATGCTGTAATCAATTACCGCTATATCAAAAGGGGTATCCCTGTGCTTTTCCAAAACCTCGTATCCCGACTTGCAGTCGCGCGCTTTTGTAAAAGCCAGTCCGTTAAAATTTTTACCTTCAAGCATACTGAAGATAGAACGGTAACCCTCCAGCACCACCATGTGGTCATCTATTGCCAGTACACTCAAACTCGTTTTCAAACGTCTCCGGATTTTGGTATAAAAGTATATCGAATTTTTGAAATTTCATTACGGGAAACCTCATTTACAGCAATTTAATTTAAAAATAAAAAACCTGCAACAATCGTCGCAGGTTTTTGAATTATAATTATCTCTCTGAGAAAAATATTACCAAATTTTCACTCGTTTGTCCGGAGCAATATACATTCCGTTACCCGGTTTTATGTCGAATGCATCATAAAAAGAGTCAACATTCTGTAGCGGAACGTAAGCGCGATACATTCCCGGTGAATGCGGATCGGTTTTTACCTGGTTTTTAATAGCCTCGTCCCTTGCCTTTGTTCTCCAGATGGTTGCCCACGAAATGAAGAAACGCTGCTCCGGAGTATACCCGTCTATAAGCCCCGGATTTCCGTTTTGCTTAAGGTATAACTGAAGGCCATCATAAGCGGCATTAACACCACCAAGGTCACCAATGTTTTCTCCAAGTGTAAACTTACCGTCTACATAAATGCCCGGTAGCGGCTGTAGCGCACTGTACTGGTCAGAAAGGCTACCACCAAGTCCTGTGAATTTGGCAAGGTCTTCGTCACTCCACCAGTTTACAAGGTTACCATCGGCATTATAGCGTGACCCTGAATCGTCAAATCCGTGTGATATCTCGTGACCGATAACTGCACCTATACCACCATAGTTTACAGCCTCATCAGCTTTATAATCGTAGAATGGTGGCTGAAGGATAGCCGCAGGGAACACGATCTCGTTGTAAGACGGGTTAAAGTAAGCATTTACCGTTTGCGGAGACATATGCCACTCTGTTTTATCAACAGGTTTGTGAAGTTTTTCTATATCCTCTTTAAAATTCCATTTGGCAGCATTCTGCATATTATCAAAAAAGCTTCCGCCTTCTGCAGGGCCTTTGATAGTAAGTGCCGAATAATCTTTCCATTTGTCAGGGTAACCGATTTTTACATTCAGCTTGCGTAGTTTATTGATAGCGTTCTCTCTTGTAGATTTAGCCATCCACGGCAAGCGGTTGATACGGTTCTCAAAAGCAAGCATTACGTTTTTGATCATCGCTTCTGCTTTGGCTTTAGCTTCAGGTGGGAATTTTTTCTCCACATAAAGTTTTCCTAATGCCTCTCCAACTGTACCGTTTACCGTTTGAAGTGCATTTTTATCACGCGACTCTTCTTTAATAGCTCCTCTAAGGGTTTTGCTGTAAAACTCCCAGTTAGCCGTCTCTATATCCGTAGACAGCTCATCCGAAGAATGATTGATAAGTGTCCATCTCATATACGCCTTCCAGTCTTCTGCTTTACCTGCTTTAAGTATTCCCTCAAGCGCAGTCATATATTTAGGCTGCGATACATTTATAACCTCATCGGCCTTTAGAGAAAGTCCAAGGCTGGTGAAATAGCTGTTCCAGTTTATTGAAGGAGTCAGTTTTTGCAATTCTGCAACCGTCATTGGGTTGTAGGTCTTTCTGCTGTCGCGACGCTCTACCCTGTCAAGTCTTGGGGTAGCCATAGCCGTTTCAAGCGCAAGTATATTTGCTGCCTGTTTAGCCGCATCAGCATCTTTATAACCAAGATATTTAAGCATTCTGGCTACGTGCTTAACATACAGCTCACGTTTTTCTTTAGAGTCAGCATCTTCAGAAACATAATAATCCCTGTCCGGTAATCCAAGGCTTCCCGGGCCTAAATAAACAATATTTTTATTACTGTCTTTAGCGTTTGAACCTACGCCCATGCCAAAAAAGCCAAGCCCTCCGATAGGCTCCATTTCTATAAGCAGCTTTTCAAGGTCTTTTACATTCTTAACCTTGTCTATTTTTGACAAATAGGGCTTAAGAGGCGCTATTCCTGCCTTGTTACGGGCAACAGTGTCCATAATGGTTTTGTAAAGATTAGCTGCCTTACCCTGGTCTGAAGTTGATTTCAGGCTTTTGTTGGCCGCTGCTTCCTTAAGTATGGCAAGCGCATCGTTATTGGTGTTTTCACGAAGCTCGTCAAAACTTCCCCAACGGGTCTTGTCTGAAGGTATTTGTGTATTGTCCAGCCAGGTTCCGTTAACGTATCTAAAGAAGTCGTCCTGCGGTTTTACCTTCTTATCCATATAAGAAAGGTTGATGCCCGGTTTTTGCTGGGCTGCTGTTTGTGCAGTGCAAACGGTACCCATAGCCATAGCAGCAAGCACACATTTTGCAGTGTAGGTTAATTTCATAAGTTCGGTTTTTTTATTCAAGTGCTTACAAAAATAGAAAGTTAGCCCTAATGGGTGGTGCCAAATCTGTTAAAAATGCAAAAAAGTAATTTTACAGTGCTTCTAAATCATATTATTATGCGTTTAATAGCCCCCTGTTGCTTAATTTTGCAAAAAATTATTTGTAATGGTTCAGTTCCTAAAAAAATACAGGCTTTTCCTGATAGTGCTTGTCGTACTGTCTGCAATCATTCTTTTTCTCTTTAACAGTGCGCTTAAGCCAAGAAAACACCTTAAGGTATACAGCCCTTCTGATGTAAATCCGGAATTGGTAGACAGTACCGTGCAGTATATTGCACGCGATCATAAAATTGCCGACTTTGCCTTTACCAACCAGAACGGTAAGACCATTACCCAAAACGACTATAAAGGAAAGATATACGTAGCCGATTTCTTTTTTACCACCTGCCCTACCATTTGCCCAAAAATGACCGACAATATGGGATGGCTGCAGAATCAGATAAAGAATATGCCCGATGTTATGCTTCTTTCGCACTCGGTTACTCCAGATATTGATACTCCCGAAGTACTAAAAGAATATGCTCAGAAAAAAGGCGTTATAGACAGCAAATGGAACCTGGTTACCGGTAAAAAACAGGACATTTATTACATCGCGCGCAAGTCATACCTTGCCGTAAAGACATCCAGCTCAAGCGAACTGTATGATATGGTGCATACCGAAAACTTCATACTTGTTGATAAAGAAGGCCGCATTCGCGGATTTTATAACGGCACCAACCTTGACAAACAAGTAGAAGGCGAGAAAAACATGAAGCAGCTTTTAGAGGATATTAAATGGCTTTCAGCTAATGAAAAATAAAGGCAGTTTGGATATTAATTCATACTTTTGCAATCTAAACTCATTCTAAATAATAGTGAAAACCACACTTGCAGAACTTAAAAAAGGACAAACAGCCATTATTACCGAACTTAATATTGATGCTGTTCCGTTAAAGCTTCTTGAAATGGGATGCCTTCCCGGCAATACTGTGGAACTTTTACAGGTTGCCCCTCTGGGCGATCCAATATATATCAATGTCAACGAAAGCCATGTCGCCATCAGGATGGAGACTGCCGCCCAGATTGAGGTTGATATCCTAACCGATTCTCATTAATGGCTGCCCACAATCTACTGAACATAAAAATTGCATTAATTGGTAACCCAAACACCGGTAAGACCTCGGTTTTTAACCAGCTTACAGGTCTTAACCAACAGGTAGGAAACTATCCCGGCATAACGGTAGAGCGCAAAACAGGTTCGTGCAAGCTGCCAAACGGCACTAAAGGAACCATTATGGATTTGCCCGGAACCTACAGCCTTAATGCAAGTTCGATGGATGAGAATGTGGTTATCGAACTTTTACTCAACAAAAACGACAAAGATTATCCCGATGTAGGCGTTGTGGTTACCGATGTGGAGAACCTTAAAAGAAACCTGCTGCTGTTTACCCAGATAAAAGACCTGGAACTGCCTACCATACTCGTGATCAACATGAGCGACCAGATGGAAAGAAAAGGCATCACGCTCGACATTCCTTATCTTGAAGAACAGCTTAAAACAAAGATTGCTCTGGTAAGTTCCCGTAAAGGCACCGGTATTGACAGGATAAAAGAGTTGATCGTTAACTATGGCACCCTCCCTACCGAACCCTGCCTTAACGCATCAAGCATAGACCCCGAATATTTTAACGGCCTGCGTCATGCCTTTCCGCAGCAGTTGCTGTATAAACTTTGGCTTGTTATTACACAGGATGTAAACTTTGGCCATCTGGAGCGCAAAGAAATTGAGAGCAACAGCTCGTTTGCCAAAAGCAAACCAGAGCTGAAGCGCATGCAGCAAAAGGAGACCATTAAGCGTTACCAGTTCATTAATGATGTACTGAAGGTGGGTCAGATCATTGATAACTCAAAAGCGAAAGACCTGCGTGCCAAACTCGACAGGGTTCTTACACACAAAGTGTTTGGCTACGTAATATTCCTTGGCATATTAATGCTGATATTCCAGTCGATATTTACCTGGTCGAGCATACCGATGGATCTTATAGATGAGGGCTTTGCATGGCTGGCATCATTCACCGAAGCGAATATGGCTCCCGGCAAGCTCACCGACCTTATCACCCAGGGAATCATTCCGGGTATTGGAGGCGTGGTGATATTCATTCCCCAAATCGCATTTTTATTCCTCTTTATATCCATCCTCGAAGAAAGCGGTTACATGAGCCGTGTAGTATTTTTGATGGATAAGGTTATGAAGCCCTTCGGCCTTAACGGTAAGAGTGTGGTCCCGCTTATTTCGGGTACTGCCTGTGCTATCCCAGCCATTATGGCGGCACGTAATATAGAGAACTGGCGTGAAAGGCTCATCACCATACTGGTTACGCCATTCACTACCTGTTCGGCAAGGCTACCGGTATATACTATCCTGATATCGCTCGTAATTCCGGATAAAATTGTTGCAGGAATTTTTCACCTACAGGGACTTACGCTTATGCTGCTGTACCTTTTAGGCTTTGGAGGCGCATTAATTTCAGCATGGATATTAAACAAGATACTGAAGCTAAAACACAAAAGCTTTTTTGTGGCAGAAATGCCAAACTATAAGCTTCCGCTATTTAAGAATGTTGGACTTAACGTGCTCGAAAAGACCAAAGCCTTTGTAGCAGGAGCCGGTAAGATAATATTAGCATTATCCATTATTATCTGGTTTTTGGGATCGCATGGACCGGGTGAGGCATTTGCCAATGCCGAAGAGATCATCTCGCACCAGCCGGAAAATAAAGTCCTCCCTGAAGATCAGCTTAACGACAAGATTGCTTCTTACCAGCTGGAGAACTCTTACATCGGTATCATGGGTAAATCCATTGAGCCTGTTATCCGTCCGTTGGGTTACGACTGGAAAATTGGCGTTGCTATAGTATCATCTTTTGCCGCCCGTGAGGTATTTGTAGGTACGCTTGCTACCATATACAATATAGGCAGCAGCGCCGAAGAAGAAGTTACCATAAAACAGCGCATGGCGAGTGAGGTGAATCCTCTTACAGGGCAAAAAGTATTTAATTTTGCCAGCGGGGCATCATTATTGCTGTTCTATGCTTTTGCAATGCAGTGTATCAGTACGCTGGCTATTACCAAAAAGGAAACCAATTCCTGGAAATGGCCACTAATACAACTTATAGGCATGAGTAGTTTTGCCTATATCGTATCGCTTATTGCATACCAGCTTTTAAAGTAAGATTATGGACATACAAAGCATAATAGTATATATCATTGTTGCAGGTGCTGTGGCTTTCCTGATAAAAAAGTACTTTTTTAAAAAGAAAAAAAAGGGCGATTGCGGCCCTGACTGCGGGTGTAGTTAATACTGATCTTATCTGTTTTAACACAAAGTCCGCAATCCCGATAGCTATCGGGATAGTGTTTCATATCCTTCTGACCTTAGTGGTTAATAATACCCTTATTAAATCTGCGACGGTGCCATACCATACTGTTTTTTAAAGGCAAAAGAGAAATGTGACAGATCTTCAAAACCTAAGTCGAGGTACACATCGCTCACCGCTTTTTTGTGATCCTTAAGCAAGGTATAGGCTTCCTTAAGCCTGCGCTGTAACAGCCATCGGCCGGGTGAGATGCTGAATATCTTTTCGAAATCGCGCTTAAAGCCGGAAAGGCTCCTGCCTGTTAAATAGGCAAAGCGGCTTATGTCTACATTAAAATGATAGTTTTGCTGCATAAAAGCCTCAAGGTCTATCTTACCCGGTTCTGAAAAATCGAACAACACATCGGTCAGTTCAGGTTTTATTTTCAGCAACAGCAAAACCGCTTCTTCCTGCTTTATCTTATACAGGGGCGAGTCCGGCTGCTGATTAAAAAGTTCCTCATACTCCCTTAGTGAATTCATATAATTAGCCAGTACCGATTTACCATCTAGTGGTATATAAGACGGAACCTCAGCTTTCTTTGCAGAAGAGTAACCATACTTAAGGGCAAACTCGCGTAAAAAATTTTGTGTAAACAGCATCGCTACCGAGCGGTATTCGCCATTCTCGGGTGGGTTCTTTACAAACCGCAGCAACTGGTTCCTGTGACAAAAATACATCTCGCCCTCGTCAAAGGTTTGCTGGCTGGTTCCATTGTCAAGAATATTGGTTCCCGATACGATAAAGCTTATGGCATGGTCAGGGACAAAGTTTTCGCCTGCCCTGCTGCTCGAATAATAACATGAGAATTGTATGGGTGCTCTCTGGATTGTTTGCATAGTATAGGTAAAAAATCTATTGTGTTTTTGTTATGAATTAATTCCCTACGGGAAAGAAACACCTTCGTTCTAATTCTTTTTCTACCAAAATTAAATCGCTACGCGATATACTGAAGGTAAGCTAAACTTATAAGCCTCCCTGATTTTCCCGTTAGGGAATATATGTTGGTAGTAAATCGTGAAACATGAATGGTTAATTTCCCGTAGGGAATCAATAAAATTTACACCAGCAATGTTTTAGGCTCAACATATTCTTCAAGGCCAAAAGCTCCGTATTCCCTTCCCAATCCGGATTGTTTGAATCCGCCGAATGGCGCCTGAGGATCATGGCTAAGCGCATTGATCATTACACGACCGGCTACAATTTGAGACGCTACCCTCTTTGCCCTTTGCTCATCGGCAGAACTCACATACGCCTGAAGTCCGTAATCGGTATCGTTAGCAATAGCTATAGCATCAGCTTCATCTTTATAAGGGATGATAGAAAGCACCGGGCCAAAGATCTCTTCACGGGCAATGCGCATGTTGTTATTTACATTGGTAAATACAGTAGGTTTTACAAAGTTTCCGGCTTCAAGTCCTTCAGGCTGACCTTGTCCACCAACAAGGAGTTCGGCACCTTCTTCAAGACCGAGTTTAATATACCCCTGAACGCGATCGTATTGCTTTTTGCTTACCATAGGCCCTACAGCCGTATCGGCATCTGCCGGATTACCAACCTTTACATTTTCTACAGCTGTTTTTATCAGTTGATTCACTTCATCAAGTTTATCCTCAGGAACCAGCAGCCTTGTTCCTGCGATACATGCCTGCCCACTGTTCATATAGGCAGCACCAATAGCCATAGGGATAGCTTTTTCAAGATCGGCATCATCAAGGATAATATTAGGCGATTTGCCGCCAAGTTCAAGGGTTACGCGCTTAAGGGTATCTATAGCACCACGGGCAATGGATTTACCCACCACGGTAGAGCCTGTAAATGATATCTTGGCAATATCAGGGTGTGCAGTAATGGCATTACCTACCACAGTACCTAATCCGTTCACTACATTGAACACCCCTTTAGGCAATCCGGCTTCATGGAAACATTCCAACAGCACCTGCGTTTGCAACGCACTCATTTCACTTGGTTTGATAACGGCTGTACTTCCTGCTGATATTGCCGTAGCGAGTTTGTTGGCAATAAAACTGTTGCTGGCATTCCACGGAGTGATGATACCTACAACGCCAAGCGGCTGCATCAGTACTTTAGAATGGCCAAGGGTTCTTTCGAATTCAAAAGCCTTAAGGGTTTCAATAGCGGTATTGAATCCGTTAATCACATAGCTCACACTCATTTTGCTGAACTGATAGGTGCCGCCATATTCCTGAACCATGACATCGATAAGGTCCTGTTCTCTTCTGGCAACGGCATCGTGCAGCTTTTGCAGGTAACCGATGCGTTCTTCTTTAGTAGTAAGGGAGAACGTTTTGTAGGCTTCTTTGGCAGCAGCCACGGCAAGGTTCACGTCCTGTTCGTTGCCAAGCACGACTTTCCCTATAAGCTGGTTGTTTGCCGGATTTATAAGGTCAAAAAGTTCGGTGCCGTTTGGAGTAACGAATTCACCGTTTACATACATTTTGTCTATTGTTTTCATCTTGTTTTTCTTTTAGATTAACAAGACAAAGTTCGTGCGGTTTTCAGCTTTTCATTTTGTTGAAAAGCCCAAGTTTACTTTGTTGAAAAGCTCACCTTAATCTTTAACGATAAGTACAGGTATACCTACCTTATGCCTAACGGCATCTACCGTAGTACCCAGTATAAGGTCTTTGATCCAGTTGTGCCCGTGTGCACCCAGTATAAGAATATCAAAGTTACCGGCATTGTTTACAATAAGCGGAATCTGCTTTTTAGGGCTGCCAAAGCTTAATTGTGTAGTTACCTTATAGCCCTTTTCTTCAAGTGCTGCTTTGTAGTCGTTAAGGTATTTCATATCCGATGCCGTTTCGAAATCGCTGGCCTGATCGCCGTGAAGCATAGCCCCTACGGTTTCTACCACATGGATAAGCGTATAATTGGCATGTTTACCACCCATCTGCATGGCACTGCCAATACTTTTTACATCTATTTTAGAGAAATCCAGCGCAATGGCAATATTATTGTACACTTTAGTTCCTGATTGCTCCTGAACGATAACCTCGTCAATGTGCGGTACGTGCGGAACATGTGCCCTGCTCTTCCTTACAAACGGATTGATGATAATATACAACAGTACCGCTGCTGCCGCAATAGCTACCGGAACGACAAATACCCAGATGTAAACCGGATTTTCGGCTTCGGTAATCCAGCCTTCAATTTCGTCATACACCAGTTTGGCGTTAAGCGATACAATAACCAATGCTATAGCCCATGAGGCTAATCTCGTCCACCTTCCAATGGCAAATTCGTTCATTTTGCTCTTATCACTCACAAAATGGATAAGCGGAATAATGGCAAAGCCTAACTGTAGGCTCAATACCACCTGACTGAATACCAATAACTTTCCGGTAGATTCTTCACCAAAATAAAGTATCGTAAAAAAGGCCGGAGCAATGGCGATAAGTCTTGTAATGATACGTCGCACCCACGGTTGTATACGCAGGTTAAGATAACCTTCCATTACTATCTGTCCGGCAAGCGTTCCGGTAATGGTAGAGCTTTGTCCCGCAGCAATTAGTGCCAATGCAAACAGTGTCGCCGCCCAGCCCGAACCGAGCATAGGTGCCAACAGCTGGTGTGCATCCTGAATATCGGCTACATCGTGCCTTCCGGCTGTGTAGAAGGTGGCTGCTGCCAATATCAATATCGCGGCATTTACAAAAAACGCCATATTCAGTGCGATAACAGAATCGATAAGGTTATAGCGTATGGCCTGTTTTATACCTTTAAAAGTACGGTCGAATTTTCGTGTCTGCACCAATGATGAATGCAGGTACAGATTATGCGGCATTACCGTTGCCCCGATAATACCTATAGCAATATACAAAGCCGCATCACTCGGGATAGATGGAATGAGTCCTTTGGCTACTTCGGCCATATCGGGCTTTGCAAAGAACATCTCGGCAAGAAAAGAAAGACCTATGATAGCGATAAGTCCTATAATAAATGCCTCCATTTTCTTGATGCCCTTGTTCATAAGGAACAGTAACAGGAAGGTATCAAACATGGTAATTCCCACACCCCACAATAATGGAATATCGAATAATAATTTTAATCCTATTGCCATACCCAGCACCTCCGCTAGGTCACAGGCAGCAATAGCTATTTCGGCAAGGCCGTATAAAAAATAATTGATCCCTTTAGAATAGGTTTCACGCGATGCCTGTGCCAAATCCCTGCGGCTTACGATACCCAGTCGGGCACTAAGGCTTTGCAGCAGCAGCGCCATAATATTACTCATCAACAGTACCCAAAGCAGGGAATACCCAAACTGGCTACCTCCGGCTATATCGGTGGCCCAGTTACCGGGATCCATATAGCCTACGCTTATCATATAAGCAGGTCCAAAAAAGGCAAGCACCTTTTTCCATACCGAAGTGTTTTGCCCTACGGCAACCGACTCATGTACTTCTTCAAGCGAATGACTGTTGCGGTGCTCCATATTATAAAGGTTTTACAAACAGGTTAGACGCTATTTTATTGGATACGGTAACCTGCTTGTCGCCAAGCTTAATCGTTAATGACATATCAAAATCTTCTTTACTGATAACCTCTATGGCAGAGCCAAGTGCTATCTGTTGCTTATCGAGATACTGAAGGAATGCCGAAGAACTGTCCTTAACCCCCACGCAGATCACTTTTTTGCCAATAGCAATTTCGCTCAGCAGCTTTTTGTCAATTTTGGCAATCTTTCCGTTTCGGTCAGGGATTGGGTCGCCGTGTGGGTCTTCGGTAGGGAAACCTAAAAATTCATCCAGCTTGTTCATTAGCTTATCGCTTTTGATGTGCTCCAGCTGTTCGGCTACATCATGCACTTCGTCCCATGAGAAATCAAGCTTTTCTAAAAGAAATACTTCCCAAAGGCGGTGTTTGCGCACTATCATCAGTGCCATAAATCGGCCCTCTTCGGTAAGTGAAACGCCCTGGTATTTTTTATAGACCACCAGGCCTTTATCGGCCAGTTTCTGCACCATATCGGTAACCGATGATGGCTTGCTTTCCATCTGGCTGGCAATGGCATTGGTCGTTATCCCTTTAGCCTGGTTAAGGGACAAGTGGTATATTACTTTAAGGTAGTTCTCTTCAGAGTAGGTCATTCTCACTGTGCATTATACCTACAAATATAGTATAATTTGATTAGTTTAAAAACTTTTTTAGGCAAGACTAAATATTTCGCGGTTTTGTCAGGTTTCTCTCTATCTGTAACAAAAAAGTTTGCGGTTATGAGTTTGGCACAAAAAATGCATTATCTTTGCAGTAGATAATTAACTTATTAAAGAATACTATATTATGTATCCAGAAGAATTAGTAAAACCAATGCGCGCGGAACTTTCTGACGCAGGTTTTCAGGAACTATATACAGCCGATGCGGTAAAAGATGCTATTTCTAAAGAAGGAACTACACTTGTTGTAGTAAACTCTGTATGCGGTTGTGCTGCACGTAATGCAAGACCGGGCGCTAAAATGAGCCTTGATAACGGTAAAAAACCGGATAATCTTATTACGGTATTTGCCGGTGTAGATAAAGAAGCGGTAGATGAGGCAAGAGCAAACATGTTCCCATTCCCACCGTCATCACCAAGCATGGCATTATTCAAAAACGGTGAGCTTGTACACATGCTTGAGCGTCACCACATTGAAGGCCGCCCTGCGGATATGATCGCTGAAAATCTTAAAGATGCTTATAACGAGTTCTGCTAATTACAGACTCCAAAATAACCTAAAGCCACGCCAACAGCGTGGCTTTATTGTTTCAGGTGCTATGCAGGCATACTAAAACTTTTTAGTATTAACTAAAAAGGTACTACTTTTACGCGAATTTTTAGAAACGTTCATGGAAAAGATCTTATCCTATCCCTTATCCATAATTTATTATTTAGTATTCTTTCTGTTTTTGGTGATATTTCACCCGATACAGTGGATATGCTTTAATGTATTTGGTTACCAGGCCCACAAAAAAAGCGTTGACATCCTTAACGGTTTCCTTGTGAGGGCAACCCTTATACTGGGTACTACCTATAAGTTTGAAGGCAGGGAAAAGGTACCGGCAGGTGTGCCGCTTATTATCGTGGCAAACCACCAGAGCATGAACGACATACCGCCAATCATTTGGTTTATGCGCAAATTTCACCCTAAATTCATCAGTAAGAAAGAATTAGGCAAAGGAATACCAAGCGTTTCATACAATTTAAGGCATGGAGGTTCCGTTCTTATAGACAGGAAAGACGCAAGACAGTCACTGCCTGTTATTAAAGGGCTGGGAGAATACATACAGAAGCACAACCGCTCGGCAGTAATTTTTCCGGAAGGAACAAGGAGCAAAACCGGAGAACCTAAGAAATTTAGTGAAACCGGACTTAAAGTGCTTTGCAAAGCCGCCCCATCTGCGTACATTGTACCTGTAAGCATAAATAACTCATGGAGACTTGACCGTTTTGGTAAATTCCCTATGGGATTGGGTAACCGATTGACTTTTACCGTACAGGAGCCTTTTGCTATCAAAGATATTCCTTTTGAGGAAGTGATGGAGAGAACAGAGAATGCCGTTATACAAGGAATAAAAAATTAAGAAACTATGTCTACTAAAAACGTTCGCCTGGAAGTAATGAAATTCCTTGAAAAGGATATTGACACTTTCGTGGAAAATTACCTTATCCCGGTCGAAACCATCTGGCAGCCAAGCGACATGCTGCCTGACTCAAAAAAAGAGACCTTTTTTGAGGATCTTAAAGAACTGCGCGAAATAGCTAAAGACCTGCCTTACGACTTTTGGGTAGTGCTTGTAGGCGACACTATTACCGAAGAGGCGCTTCCTACCTATGAGTCATGGCTTATGGATGTAGAAGGTGTTGACCAGGTAACAGAAGGCGGTAACGGATGGTCGAAATGGGTTCGCCACTGGACAGGCGAAGAGAACCGTCATGGTGACCTGCTTAACAAATACCTTTATCTGAGCGGACGCGTAAACATGCGCGAAGTAGAGATCACTACGCACCACCTTATCAACGACGGATTTGATATTGGTACCGATCGTGACCCGTACAAAAACTTTGTATATACCAGCTTCCAGGAGCTAGCCACTTATATATCGCACAACCGTGTATCGCAGCTTGCCAAGAAATTTGGCGACAACAAACTGTCTAAAATGTGTAAGCTTATTGCCGGAGACGAAATGCGTCACCACATGGCCTACAGCGAATTCGTAGACAGGATATTTAAGGTAGACCCAAGCGAAATGATGCTTGCTTTCCAGAGCATGATGAAACTTAAGATCGTTATGCCGGCGCACTTCCTTAGAGAGTCGGGCGATGCTTTGGGTAATGCTTTCGAAAGTTTCTCAGACTCTGCACAGCGTATCGGGGTTTATACCGCTACCGACTATGTAGACATCCTTAAGAAACTGATTGACAAATGGCAGATCGATAAGATCAACGGCCTTACGGCAGAAGCCGAAAAAGCACGTGATTTCCTTATGAAGCTTCCGGACAGGATGACAAGAATTTCTGAAAGGATCGTTATCCCTGATGAATCGCATATATTTAAATGGGTTACACCAGCCCTTGTAAAATAATATAAAGCCGCTCGAAAGAGTGGCTTTTTTTGACCTCACCCCCTCCCGATAGCTATCGGGACTCTCCAAAGGAGAGGGGAGTAGCTTCACACATTTAATTTAATAATGCTCTTATAACGTTCTGTCATTGCGAGGAGGTACGACGAAGCAATCTCAAATTTAGATTGCCACACTTCGCTGCTCTCCGTTCGCAATGACAACTCTTTCTTATACCAATCAAATTTAATTAGCACAATTCACTCTTTACTCCTAACTTTATTGCATGAATAACCTCATCGACATCACTAAAACTTTTGTAAAAGCACAGCTCGCACAGGCCGAAGGCGGTCACGACTGGTTTCATATTGAGCGGGTGTACAATAACGCTTTGCTAATCGCAAAAGGGGAAGAATGTAATCTTGAGGTGGTTCAGTTAGGGGCTTTGCTGCACGATATTGCCGACAGCAAATTCCACGACGGTGATGAAACCGTTGGCCCGTCAATGGCATGGCAGTTTCTCCAGGCGCAAAACGTAGAAGAAGAAACTATCATCCATGTGGTGAATATAATCGAGAACATTTCATTTAAGGGTGGCAACTACGAAATGAAATTCCACTCCATAGAACTGGATATCGTTCAGGATGCCGACAGACTCGATGCCCTTGGCGCGATAGGAATTGCACGTACATTCAACTACGGCGGCTTTAAGAACAGGGCATTGTATGACCCTTCTATTCCGCCAAACCTCAATATGACCAAAGAGGAATACAAGGCCACTACTGCCCCAACCCTTAATCACTTTTACGAAAAACTACTATTGCTTAAAGACCGTATGAATACGCCAACGGGCAAAACCATTGCCGAAAGCCGCCACCAGTACATGGTTGATTTCCTTGAGCAGTTTTACTCCGAGTGGGAGGGTGAGAAATAACCTCCCAGCACTCCCAGCGTAGTATCATATACCAGTTTTTTATTTACCCTTGCCAGCAGCCAGGCAACAAAACTCATTACAAAAATATCTTGCGGCCCTGATCGTGCCTGTTCGATAAACTCCTTAACCGTATTTTTAAATTTAGGGGTTGCCAATATTTCAGGTTTAAGCGCATAACGTTCTATCAGGGCAAGGTACTGCACTACCCTGTCTTCATTAACCGAAGCCAGGTATTTTTTGTAACGGCGCTTAAAGCTTTTTATTCGTGATAGTGCCAGTTCAGTATATTCCTGCTGTACATGCAGCAATATCTCCACCAGGCATTTTTTTATCGCCCATTCCATACCCATTTTCTTTTCATACCAGCTATCGGAATGGCTTAGCTTTACCATTTCTTTCGCGGCATCACGCCCGGCATCCTGCTGAAGGTAAATTACAATAAGCAGCAACCTCAGGTCGGCAATATCATTGGCATCCGCTTTTTTATGCTGTGCCAAGGCTCTTTCGGCAATGTCGACAGCCTTTCCGGGATTGCCCGAGTAGTTTTCGTTGAGTGCCTTCAGCAAAAAATAGCGCAGGCAAAAACGGTTGTAATACTTGCCTCCCTGCTTTTGCAGCTGCTCCCTCATCTTTTCAAGATACTCCTGCGAATCGGAAAAGCGACCGTTCCTGAAATGGAAGTTGGCCATAAAATACAAGATGTAGATATGGTAGTACAGATGTCTTTCGGCCAGTGCCGCATTGCCATTAATGAACATATAACTTTTGGCAATAAAAGGGGCTATCTTTCCGTAATCGCTGTTAAGGGAGGCATATTCGTTGGCAATGAACAATATCTGGTAAAGCGATTTAAAGGTAAGTACCTGCCTTAGCGAAATTCCATGCGTGGCAATAGTATTCTTTATAAGTTCCTGAAAATCGACAATCTTGCCTTCGTGATACATCTGTGCAAGCTCCCTTCGCAGTAAAGCATACCCCAGATTGAGTTGTTCCTCCTGTTCGAGTTTCTTTTTATTGGCTGCAAATTTTTTAATAACCTCATCTAATGGCAATGCAGGGTTAAGGTGGGCAAACTGTATCTGGGTATGATAGATCTCATTCAGCAGACTAAAGTGTTCCAATTCGGTGGCGATACTTTCGGCTTTTGCCAACGATTTAAAAGCAGCCTTAGTGAGCTTGTGTTCAAAGAACAGGCGGCTCACTACCAACAGGCGCAGTACAGCATGTTCATCGGAAGTATCGTTCTCAAAACTGCGGTTCGCCATAAATTCTACCAGCGTATCATACAGCCTTTTGCTCAGGGCATGATAGGCATCGGCAGATTTTTTATCGGGAAAAGACTTCTTTTTAACTTTTATATCGTCAGTTTTTAGCAAATTGAACAATTCTGTATTGCGTACATCCTTACGCTTGTTCTTTTTGTCAAGATACAGGCTAAATACCTTTATATCTTCATCATTCATAAGATGTATCACTTCCTGAATCGCATTCATACCAACTGATTTTAAGATCATAAATATATAAAAAATGCTATTTTATATCGTCAGTTTTTTTAAGATATTGATTTTTACCACAGGCAACTTTGAAGGAAATTTGCTTCATAATTTTAAAACAACAAATTATGGAACCGCTAAAACCAACAGAAGTAAACAATACTTCAGAATCAAGAACTTCAAAACAAAATGTACAATCGCCATTAAAGCCGAGTGCTGCCTTTGTGGGTGCTTCATGGATGACACTCATCATTGGAATGGGAGCTTATTGCATCGGGCTTTTTAATTCGGATATGCTTTATAATGAAAAAGGCTATTACTTTACCATATTGCTTTTTGGATTGTTCTCTGTAATATCAGTACAAAAAAGCGTGCGCGACAGGCTGGAAGGCATACCGGTAACCGACCTGTATTATGGCATAAGCTGGTTTAGCACCATTGCCTCGTTGACCCTACTGATAATAGGATTATGGAATGCCAACTTACTGCTAAGCGAAAAAGGATTCTTCGGGATGTCGTTTGCCCTTGGGCTTTTCTCGGCCATTGCCGTACAAAAGAACACCCGTGACCTGAAACAATTTGAATCTAACAATATATAACCCTTAGCGGTGCCCTGTGGCTGTTCCCGGTTTAGCGGATGGCTGCGGGGCTTTCTAATTACTTTACTATGAAAACAAAATACAGATTCCCGATGTATATGGTAGCTGTAGTGCTGCTGGCTATCGTTATTGCCGATATTATTCATTGGTTTCACATTACGGCACAGTATGACACCTTTGAACAAATGGTACCCGCCTACCTGAGCGTATTCCCTGCATGGTTACAAAACGCCAGGATCATTACCGCGATGGAGATATTTCTGCTTGGCATTTCGGGTTTCATCTTCGTGCAGGCCATTAAAGTGAATTATTTGAAAGTCATCTCAATAGTTTTTGCCGGACTCACGGCATTACTCATCTTCTGGCAAACATTTTCATTGATGTAAACCGATCATAATTACTATATTTAACTAAAAACCAACATCATGACCTCACTACTAAAAGACCTGCCCGAACTGGTGACGAACAATGTTATCAGTCCGCAAACGGCAAAAGATATAGAGAACTATTATATCCATAAAAAACAGCCTCAGGGCAATAACCTGATGGCGATATTCGGGGTACTTGGCGCAACGCTTGTCGGGCTTGGCATCATACTCATTTTCGCCCATAACTGGGACAATTTCTCCCGAACGGTAAAAACAGCCTTAGCATTATTGCCGCTGATCAGCTTTCAGGCGCTTACAGCCTATACCATACTTAAAGATAAGAGTACGGTATGGAAACAAACTTCCGGTACGCTGCTTTTCTTTTCAGTAGGTGCTGCCATAGCACTCATTGCACAGATATATAATATTCCCGGCAATACTGCGTCCTTCCTGTGTACCTGGACAGTTTTGTGCCTACCGCTGGTTTATATATTGCGTGCCAATATACTGGGTATACTCCACATTATTTTTGCCACATGGTATGCAGCCATTGCCGGATATGAAGACGACAACCTCCCGTGGATGTATGTTGCTTTTATCGCAGCCTTTATCCCTTTCTACATCGAAAGGCACCGTAGCGGACACACAGGCTTTACCGGTTTTATGAATCTGTTGTTACCTGTGAGCGGCACTATCGTGCTGGGTACATTCCTGGATAATGAATATGCCTTTAACCTTATTACCTACCTGGGCTTCTTTGGATTATTATATGCCGTAGGACAACTGCCTTTCTTCAGGAACTTTGGCTTCAGAGGCAACGGTTATCATATCGTATCACAGGCAGGGATCATTTTCGTGATGATGCTGATGTCCTTCAAATGGTTCTGGGAAATGGATAACATGCTTGGGATAGCTCCTTTTACAGGAATATTGTGGTGTGTAATACTGGTAGCTACTATCGGCATATCCTACAAATATGAGTTACTGCAACGTGCCGATCCTTTTATACTTGCCATACTTGCCTCGCCCCTGTTCTATTTTGTGGGATATTTAAATCCACTCGCTGCAATGGCATTTGTAAACATCATTACCCTTGCCTTAGGTGTTGCCATAATCCGCAAGGGTGTAGCGAAAATAGATTTGCCGCTGCTGAATTTCGGGCTGGTTATCGTATCGGTGCTTATCATCTGCCGATTCTTTGACACCTACATGACCTTTGCCATCCGCGGACTGCTGTTTGTAGCTGTAGGCGCAGGCTTCTTTGCTGCCAACTATATCCTAATCCGAAAAAAGAAAAACCTTGAAACTGCTACCCATGAAAACTAAAAATATACTTATCGCTTTTGCCCTGACGGCACTGGCACAGCTGGCAATTCCGCTAAAAATGGTATACGACAGCGAAATGACCGAAAGGGAAGGGACTGAATATAAATTCAGGACCGCGCCTATAGATCCTAGCGACCCGTTCAGGGGCAAATATATTGTACTGAATTATGATATAGATGTGATACCTACCAAGGACAGCACCTGGGTTAGCAATGAAGAAATTTATGTGTCGCTGGGTACAGACGACAAAGGTTTTGCCAGGATTAACAACGTGTCGAGGGAAGAGCCTGAAACAGGCGATTATATTGCCACTAAAGTAGATTACTATTATGATTATAACAAGAGCCTGCACATAGTCCTGCCTTTTGACCGCTATTATATGGAAGAAAGCAAAGCCTATGATGCCGAGGTTGCCTACAGAAAATATAGCAGCAACGAAAAGGCAAAACCTGCCTATGCGGTAGTGGCTGTTAAAGATGGTGATGCCGTACTGAAAGATGTTATTATAGACGGTATGCCTATAAAAGATTATGTGGTTAAGAACAGAAAATAAATACTATTCATCTCATTATGAATAGTATAATTTGTCTTACTTTTGCCACGTAACAATAATCACCCACCATGAAAAACCTCATTTATTTAGCACTGCTAGTTCCGTTCTTTGCCTTTTCGCAAAAGATAAAAACAAAAAAAGATAAAGTACTTTTTGATGAAAAAGAAGTAGCCATCCTAAAAGAACCGTCTAATGATGTATACGACTTTTATACGCTTGACGGCAAAAAACAATTTAGTGCAAAATACCAGGGGCTCTCAGAAGGCCAGACCGTGTTATATCAATGGTTAACCGTAACATCTGCCGATGGCAGCAAACAAAGCGAAATACCATATGAGGTGCTTCAGACAGCATTTAGCCCAACTAAAATTATTTTAAGGCTGCTTTCGGAAAAATACGGGCTGATTGACAACAAGGGTATCAACCAGCAAAAACTGGAAGAGTTTTTTGCAACACCAAGGGAAAACCTGAGCGAAAAATACACTAAAAATGTGGTCGCTGCCAAAGAAGAAGCTAAAGCTACCAAAGCAGAATATGATGCCAAAGTTGGTGCGTTAAGGCCTTTTGTAAAAAAGGACTTCACCATTGTTTCAGGAGGATCTTTAGGCACAACCATTATAGGTAAGGCTGTACCTATCAGTAACTATTCGGCATTTGGCAACAACAGCCCTATCGAAGTTTATGACCTGGACAGGATTAAGGTAGCCAGCGCAGAACTTGTAGGCAATGTTGATAATGACGTAAACGTTACCCTTTTTAACGATAATAAATTTACCTACAAGGCTAAAAGAAGATATACCAATACTGAAAGCAATCTTTTCATTGGCCAGCTTATAGAAGAACTGGTTGCGAGAGATATTACACTTGGCCATCAGGCACTTCAGTACAATAATAATCTTAAGAATGAGAAAATAAAGCTTGCTAAAGAAAGAAGTGCCAATCTTTATAACTTAAATGGTTATGCAATAGACGAGAAAGGGGTAAAGTATGAAGGTACCGTTACAGCTCAGTTCCAAAAGCTTGACGTTAATGAAACCGGTAACACCGAAGTTGTTGACGCTATTGATAATTACGGTAAAAAAGTTACGGTTAAATACCTGAATGAAAAGAAAAAAGAGAGAACCACTACGCTAAATGCATCAGACGGGACTAAATTTTGCGTAAAAAATAAAGCTGGTGGCGAAACATGCTACATAGGTATGAAAGTAAAAGGAGATTCGATGAAAAAAATCTCTAATGCTATGTCGCTTGGATTCAGTAATGCTTATTTCTACGAGCTGGTATATGAGGCTAATGGAAACATGGTCCTTAAAGATCCGGTTGAAGAAAACATTTATGTAGTTAAGCTTAAAGACAAAAAAGAAGGCCAGATGCTTGACAAAAGAAAGAACGAAAAGCTTTCTGTTGAACTTGCAGAATATCTTTCTGCGTGTAAGTCGTTATCAAAAGAGATAAGCACCGGTACGTTTGACCTTAAGGTGCAGGACAACCTTATCAACATCATAAACGAGTATAACAGCTGTAAATAATAAAAAGAGAGGAGGTAATTGCCTCCTCTCTTTTTATATCAATATTTTATTTCCCCGGAAACTCCGCTTTTCTCTTTTCAAGAAATGCAGTAGTACCCTCTTTAAAATCGGCTGTCCCGAACGATTCTCCAAAGGCTTTTACCTCTGCTTTGTAACCGTTTACGCCATCTTCATAATTAGCATTGATAGCTTTTATCGCAGCCGATATTGCTACCGGTGAGTTCTTCATGATCTTCGCTGCGATACCTTTACAGAAATCTACAAGTTCTGCCTGAGGCACTACATGGTTCACAAGCCCGTAAGCTTTAGCCTCTTCCGCATTTATCATACCTGCTGTCATAATCATTTCCATAGCACGGCCTTTGCCTACAAGCTGCGGCAAACGCTGCGTACCACCATAACCCGGAATAACCCCAAGCGATACTTCCGGAAGGCCCATTTTGGCATTATCTGAAGCTACCCTAAAATGAGCTGCCATAGCCAATTCAAGACCTCCACCAAGTGCAAAACCGTTAACCGCTGCAATAACAGGAGTTGAAAGGTTCTGTACAAAATCAAACAGCAATTCCTGCCCTTTAGCAGCCAATAGCTCACCCTGATCGGTAGAGAAATCAGCAAATTCAGAAATATCCGCTCCGGCAACAAATGCCTTTTCGCCACTTCCTGTTACTATAATTGCTTTAACCGATTTATCGCTGTCAAGCGCTTTGAACGCTTCATGCAGTTCCTGTATCGTAGCCTTATTAAGCGCGTTAAGTTTTGTAGGCCTGTTAATGGTAATTACGGCAAGGCCATCGGCCAGCTCCGTAAGTATGTTTTCGTAATTCATGGTATTATGTATGTTTGTTGTTTGTCTCTTCTTCTTCGCCTTCGGCGGTTGTTATGGGCAGGATAACCAAAAACTCCGTTCCCTCGCCAACACGGCTTTCAAAGGTAATCGTACCGTGGTAATTTTCCACAATATTTTTAATGATTCCAAGCCCAAGACCCATACCGCTTGTTTTGGTGGTGAATTTCGGCTCAAAAATACGTCTCTTATTCTCAATGCTTATACCCTTACCGTTATCTTTAACCGATATCTTAGCCATATTCGCTTCACGGAAAACCCTTACCTCAACCATTGGGTTAACCTCATCTTCCGGGATAGCCTGTGTGGCATTCTTAACCAGGTTGGTTATGATACGGATAAGCTGTGTCCTGTCCATACGGGTAATGATATATGGCTCATCAGCATGGTAGGTAATATATGGCTCGTTGAAAATTTCCAATGCCAGCTGCACGATCTTTACCACATTCAGCGTTTCGTTTTGCTGTGCCGGCATCGAGGCAAAACTCGAGAATGCTGATGCTACCGAACTCATGGTGTCAATCTGCTGTATCAGCGTTTTGGAGTATTCGTCAAGCTTTTGTTTTATCTCCGGATGGTTCGGGTCAAATTTGCGCTGGAAGCTTTGCACGGTAAGGCGCATTGGCGTTAGCGGATTCTTGATCTCGTGCGCTACCTGCTTGGCCATTTCGCGCCATGCCTGCTCCCTCTCGCTTTGGGCGAGTTTGGTTGCACTTTCGTCAAGATCATCCACCAGATTGTTATAGGCATCTACCAGCAGGCTGATTTCCTGAGGCGTATCACCCATATCGAGTTTTTCATTTTCTTCACTGAGTCGGGTTTCCTTAAGGCGATCGGATACCTCTTTTATCGACTTGGTAATATAACTCGAGAGGAAGTAGGCAATAATTACCGATATAAGCAACATGAAGGAATACACCTGCGCAAAGCGGATAAGGAAGTTGTTGGTCTCCTTTTCGTAATAACCGTCATCTTCTATATACGGCAGGTTCAATATTCCCAGTGGCTTGAATTTCGTATCCTTTATATAACTGTATGACGAGCGGAAACGTTTGCCATCCATCACCTTCAGGTCGACATACCTTTTTTCGGCGGTAGAGCGCAGCACCTTCAGTATAGGTGCCGGTATGTTCATAGAAATAGTATCTACCGAAAATGCTGCTTTGGATGATTTCAGTAAATGTCCGTTAAGGTCATAAATGTTGATTTCCATCCCGTGGATATTGGCAAGCTCATGGATGCGCTCACGAAAGATCAACGGAAGGTTTTCGGTATTCAGCGGATAGGTAGTATTCGCAAGTATACAATTAATGTGTGCCTTGATGGCAAGTTCCTTGCGTTCCAGCCTGTCCTGATGGTAGTCTTTAGCTTCTTTTTTAAACTGGTAAATGCTCACCGCAGCAATTAGCAACGATGCGATAAGGGTAATAAAAATCATGGACAGGAAAATCCTTGTCCGTAACGACCACCGCTTTATCTTGAATTTTTCCTTCATTAAGAGTTGTTTTTCTCCCTTATGCGTTTGTAAAATTTATAGCCCAGCATCAGCAATATCGAAAATACGATAATGCCCACTACCCCAAATATCCAGTTGATGGCACTCTTTAGTATCACTAAAAACACAACTGCAAAAAGTATGATGGTTGCCCCTTCGTTCCATAGTCGCATAAAACCTGTGCTGTATTTTACCTCATCGTTTTGCAATTGCTTAAAAATGCTGTGGCATTTAAAGTGGTACAAAAACAGCAGAAAAACGAATGTAAGTTTTACATGCATCCAAGGTTGCTGTAACCACTGCGGCATGATACATAAAAGTGTTATCGCAAAGATAGTTGCCAATACCGCCGACGGCCAGGTAATGATATACCAAAGCCTGTAGCTCATCAGCTTGTATTGTTTGATAAGGATCTCTTTTTCGGGTGAGGGCTTATCATTGGCCTCTATGTGGTATACAAACAGCCTCACAATATAAAACAGCCCGGCAAACCAGGTGATTACAAATATAAGGTGCAGTGATTTTATGTAGTTGTAGTATTCCATTACCAATTTTGAAATTCAAAAAATTTAATTTTCGACGCATTTAAAGAGTTTTCATATTCTAAAATTTCTTTAAAAGTTTTATCTGTAAACCCCTGATTATCGTACCAAATATCATCTGCTGGATATGTACAAACACCATTTGTCAATTCGGCAAATATAGCACTTGTTAATAAGGCGAAGCGTAACTGAAAGCTATCTCCCGAATGCCAAACAAAATGCACTTCTTTTTTACAATCTTTTAACCTGTCTTCAATTTCCTGAGCTGCAAATTGAATTTCAGGTTGTTTTTTACCAATAAGTTTCTCAAAAAAAGATTGCTTTGGTCTCATATCCTCTTTAGCCTTCTGAAGATTAAAATCACCAATATATAATTCAAAGCCGCTTATAAGATCTTTTTCCTTTAATGTATCAAGATGTGGATTTGACAACCTGAATTTAAACGGCAAAAAACCTGCATTCTCTCCATTAAAGTTAAATTCAGGGTGAACTTCAGTAACCATATCATAATCATTAAGCCTCTTCATCATTTGAGGAATCAAATCATTCGAAACTTCTTTGCAATAGACAATAATTTCTAAACTCATCTTGTTTTATTCTTCGTTAACATGTTCGGCCATTGCCGTTTTTAAAAATATCCCTGTTACTATAGTCGATAGCACATCGGCAATAGGAAAAGCCACCCATACTCCAAAAATACCAAAAAACTGTGGCAAAATCAGAACCAGCGGTATCAGGAAAAAGCCCTGTTTTGAGAGCGTGAGCATCAGTGCTTTTTTGGCCATACCTGCCGCCTGAAAATAGGCAGCACCTATAAGCTGTACCGCAATAATGGGCGATGCCGCAAATACCCAGCGCAAAGCTCCCGGCGTATCACGGATAACATCAGGATCGGTTGTAAAGACTGCTGTAATCGGTTTTGCAAAAACCAGTATCACAATGAATATGAGTATAGCAAGTCCACCGGCATATTTGATGGAAAGGAAAACCGATTCGCGCACCCTTTCATGGTTCTTTGCTCCATAATTATAACCTGCAATCGGTAAAAAGCCCTGCGTAATGCCCAGTACAGGAAACAGTGCAAACATGAGCATACGGCTGATGATGCCATATACGGTTACGGCATGTTCACCTCCTTGTGCAAACAAAGTATGATTAAGTATTACTGCCAGTACGCTTATTACCCCCTGCCTTGCAAAAGTTACAAAACTCAGCGAGGTGATCTCTCCGGCTACGGAATTCTGCCATGAAAAATGACTCCATTTAAGGCGAAGCTCGCTCCTGTAAATAAAGAACCAAAGGATATAAGCAAAACATAAAAAGAAAGATGATGCTGTTGCTATAGCAGCTCCCAAAACTCCAAGCCCCAGTATCTTTATAAACAGGATATCCAGAATTATATTAGACGATGCCGATATGATCATCGATATCATGGCGTGCCTTGATTTATCCTCCGCACGGATAACACTGTTCCCCATCATGCTCAGTGCCTGAAACGGGACAGCCAGCAGCATCGGGAAAAAGAACTCCCGTGCCGGCCCTGTAATAGCACCGTTAGCGCCAAAGGCATATAGTATTTCGTCACCAAAAAACAATCCTGCCGCGACAAAAACCGACGACAGCCCAAAGGTCATCATGATCTGGTGGGCAAAAGTGTTCAGTGCCTTTTCCTTGTTTTTAGCACCCAGAGCACGCGACAGTACCGATCCTCCGCCTGTGCCTATCGCCATACCCAGTGACGAAATGAAAAAGGTTACCGGCATAACCACCGACAGGGCGGCTATAGCCATTGATCCTATCCAACGGCCTACAAAAATGGTATCTATAAGTATATTGACCGTCATGAACAGTATACCAATAGAGGCCGGAACCGACTGTTTTATCAGCAGGCCCTTAATATCTTTTTTTGCAAGCTCGCGGGATGTAGCCTCCATTTAGTTAATAGCTTTTCCGGTTGCGTCCCACTCGTTAACCCATTTCACAAGCGTGTCTACCCATTGCTTATCATCATTAAGACACGGTATTGCCTTAAAGTTCTGCCCGCCGTTCTCTTTAAAGTCCTCATCGGCACGCATAGCGATCTCTTCAAGGGTTTCAAGGCAGTCGGCTACAAAAGCAGGTGTTACCACTGCTATATTTTTAATGCCTTTACCCGGCATTTTATTGATCTCAACATCGGTATAGGGCTCCAGCCATTTGTCACCCGCAAGGCGCGACTGGAATGTCTGGTAATATTTATCCTGAGATAATCCCAGTTTCTCTACCACTAATCTTGTGGTTTCGTAGCAGTGTGTACGGTAGCAGAATTCTGCTGCCGGAGTTCCCGGAGTACAGCACATTACATCGGTCTGAAACTTTTTGTGTGATTTGGTCTTATCGGTTTTGCGTACATGGCGTTCCGGTATACCGTGATAGGAGAATACCAGTTGATCGTAATCATAGCCTTCAAGCCCTCTTTTTATAGAATTGGCCAAGGCATCAATATAATCCGCGTTATTGTAAAATGCCGGAGCATTGGTAATCTTCATGTTTGGGAACTGTTTTTTCCTGATCTCCTCTGCCAATACCTCAATCGTTAGTGTAGAAGCCATTGCATATTGCGGATACAATGGTAACAACAATACATCATCAACGCCTTTTGCAGCAAGCTCTTTCAGTCCGCTTTCAATTGATGGCTTACCGTAACGCATGGCAAGTGCTACCGGTACATCCGTTTGCTCTTTTACCAGTTCATGCACTTTTTTAGAGATCACGATAAGCGGCGAACCCTCAGACCACCATATCTTTTCGTAGGCATGCGCCGATTCTTCAGGCCTTTTGCGCAAAATAATTCCGCGTACTAAAAGTGCCCTCAACAAATAAGGCACATCTATTACATATTTATCCATCAGGAACTCATCCAGATATGGTTTTACGTCTTTTGGTGTAGGGCTTTCGGGCGAACCCAGGTTTACTAACAGTACTCCTCTCATTATGTTATTCTTTGTTTGCTATTTTAAAAGCCTTTAGCAGTTCACAAAAACCATGCGAAAGGCGGTTTGTTTTGTTGTTTTTTTCTTAGGCCTCACCCCTAGCCCCTCTCCAAAGGAGAGGGGAACTCAATCCGACTTACTCAAACTTTAAAAATCTGAGTGAAGCTTCTCCCTCTCCTTTGGAGAGGGCGGGGTGAGGTCTATTAAACCTTCTCGTTTATACTCATTAAAACTTTGTTTATGCACCAGCTAAGTTCATCCTGCTCCGCTCCGTATTCGTCTATTTTTCCATACGCAGTATAGGGTGAAATATTGAATCCATCTTCTATATCATTATACCAAATTACCTGTTTCCCAAAAACAGACACAACCCAAAAACCTCCTCCTTCATTTCCATATTCAGGTTCCTCCCATTTTTCAGGCTCAATTTTGATCAGCTTCCAAAAGACAAGAAGTTCATCCTTAAGTTCGGGCTCCGTTTTGTGAATCTCAGCCTGTAATTCTTTTAAAGAAATTGGTTCCCACATAATTTCATTTCTTTTAGATTAAAACATCTTAGCTACTACACAAAGATCCACAGAGAATTCGTACTTGTAAAGCTCTCAGAGAACTCACGCCTTTGGCGTATAGCTAAAAACTTTGCGTATCTCTGCGCCTTCTTTGTGCACCTTTGCGGTATAACTCTAACTTTACACCTTCTCGTTTATACTCATTAAATACTTCTTAGGCGTAGTGCCAAATTTTTTCTTGAATGCCGAGATAAAATGGCTTGCCGTACTATATCCTATCCTCAGTCCCACTTCATTTACATTATAAGTACCACTGTCAAGCAATTTACGGGCATAATCCATCTTATAGTCAAAAAGGAAACTGTATACGCTGTCGCCATAAATCTGCTTAAAGCCCATTTTGAGCCTTTTAAGGCTGATGCCCACCTGATCGGCCAGTTCTTCAAGTCCGGGTGGTTCGGCCATATTGGCGATTACAATATCTTTAGCCTTGCGTATTTTTATTACGTTTTCCTCGTCTACAAGGAAAGGGCACGATTCGGCATTGGTATCTTCGGCACGGTTAAAGTACAGGCTCAGCAGTTCGTACACCTTGCCTTTAAAGTATAGTTTTTTGATACTCTGATGCAGGTTGAAATGGAAAAGCTGACTCAATACCACCGCCATAGACGGGTTTATTTTTTCGTCTTTATAATATTTCTTATCGATGTTGTCTTCACTCAAAAAAGGGATATGATCGGCCTGTTCGGAAAAAAATCCGTGGAATTTTTTTATCGAAACCAATACCGATATTACCCAGCTGTGCGGGGCAATTTCAAGATGCACCGGAAGCTCTTTTTGTGGGTTATATAAAAACAATGACAGCTCTTCGCGAAGGTCGAGTGCATAGCGCCCCTGGTTAAAAATAAACTTGGCACGGCCCTTTATGCCGAAGTGAAATTGTATGAGGTCTGTCCCTACTTCCCTTTCATAATGAGAGGTTTCGTCACTATCGTTCTGAAAGCGCAGCACTATAAAATCATCCTCAATTTTTATTTCCTCATGAGAACCCATAGCGGTATTTTTTTTTGAGCAATTGCAAAAATGCGATACTGCTTTATTTAGAATTGTTCTAAACTATGTTTTTGCAATGTGCTGATTTTATTGCAAATTTAGATTATTTGGGCAAATAAATACATTTTCGTGCCAAAATATCCCGTAGCGATACAAATAGGACTTTGAGCGTTATTTTTTAAAAAACGTTCACAATACTTTTGTAGAACTTTTAGGATAAGTGTGCACTATGGAGAACAATAACGTATCAAGGCATCTTTATTTTTATGCGGTGGGTCTGAGTTACAGGAAAGCCGATGCCGAGATAAGGGGCAAATTCAGTTTAGGGAATATAGCAAAGACAGCTTTGCTCGAGCAGGCAAAACAGGAAGGTATTGAGAGCCTTGTTGTTATCTCTACCTGCAACAGAACCGAGATATACGGTTATGCCCAACACCCTTTTCAATTAATAAAACTACTTTGCGATAACAGCCAGGGAACGGTTGAAGAATTTCAGCGTGTTGCCTTTGTATATAAAAATTCTGAAGCGATAGACCATATTTTCAGGGTAGCTTCAGGGCTTGACAGCCAGATTTTGGGTGACTTCGAGATCATAAGCCAGATCAAGAACAGCTTTAGCGAGTCTAAATCGTTAGGCCTTACCAATGCTTTTATGGAGCGCCTTGTAAACAGCGTAATTCAGGCAAGCAAAAGGATCAAGAACGAAACTGAGCTAAGCTCGGGTGCCACATCGGTATCGTTTGCATCGGTTCAGTACATAATGAATAATGTAGCCGATATCCAAAACAAGAATATACTGCTTTTCGGTACCGGAAAGATAGGCCGAAATACCTGCGAGAATCTTGTTAAGCATACCAAGAACGACCATATTATCCTTATTAACCGCACCCGTGAAAAAGCGGAACAGGTGGCAGGTAAATTCAACCTCATCGTTAAGGATTATGACCTGCTTCCGCTGGAAGTAGCAAAAGCCGACGTGCTTGTAGTAGCTACAGGAGCACCTATGCCTACCATCGACAAAGATATTCTGGACATCAACAAGCCATTGCTTATCCTTGACCTTTCTATTCCTAAAAATGTACACAGCAATGTAACGGAGTTGGATGGTGTTACTGTAGTGCACCTTGATGACCTGTCTAAAATTACAGACACTACCCTCGAAAACCGCAAAAAACATATTCCTGCTGCCGAGGCCATTATTGAAGATATTAAAAGCGAATTTACCGACTGGACCACAGCCCGAAAATTTGCCCCAACTATAAATGCCCTTAAAGAAAAGCTTACTACCATAAAAGATACTGAGCTTAACTTTCAACGCAAAAAAATAAGTAATTTTGATGAAGAACAGGCCGAAATTATCAGCCAGCGCATTATTCATAAGATTACGACACATTTTGCAAATCATCTTAAAGACCGCGATACCATGGTAGATGAAAGCATCGAATGGATCGAAAAGGTTTTTCAGATTGAAGCTTCATCCAAATGAAAAAACCAATACGAATAGGTACCCGCGACAGCGAACTTGCCCTTTGGCAGGCCCATACCGTTGAGCGCAAACTGAACCAGTTAGGGTATCCCACACAAATTGTTGCCGTAAAATCTACCGGCGATATTATTCTTGATGTTCCGTTATACGAACTTGGCATTACAGGTATTTTTACCAAAACGCTGGATGTTGCCATGCTGAAAGGTGAGGTAGATATTGCCGTGCATTCTATGAAAGACGTACCTACTGCATTGCCTAAAGGCATTGTACAGGCAGCCGTTTTAGAACGTGCCAATGTAAACGACATCCTGGTACATAAAGGCAATACCGATTTCCTTCATGATAACGCAACGATAGCAACGGGAAGCCTTCGCCGACAGGCACAATGGCTGCACCGCTACCCTAACCATACTGTAACCGACCTTCGCGGTAATGTGAATACCCGTCTGCAAAAGCTGAAAGACAACAACTGGGACGGGGCTGTTTTTGCCGCTGCCGGACTGGAGCGCATCAACCTGCTTCCTGAAAATCATATTGATCTCGACTGGATGATTCCGGCTCCTGCGCAGGGTGCTATGGTAGTGGTTGCCATGGAAAACGACCTTTACAGCCGTGAAGCTGTAGCCAAAATGAACGATGCCGAAACCGAACTGTGTACACGTGTAGAACGTCAGTTCCTGCGTACGCTTGAAGGTGGCTGTACTGCTCCAATTGGTGCTTTGGCAACCAATATAGACGGGGAAATCCGTTTTGAGGGTGTGCTGTTATCTATAGATGGCAAGGAGCGTATCCATATCGAAAAAGTAATGGGTACCGATGAAGACGCGATTGAATTTGGTAATAAATGTGCCAATGAAGTGCTGAACAATGGCGGAAACGAGTTAATGGCGAAGATTAAGGAGCAACTGAATAAATAATGGGATCTTTCCGTGTACTGTCTACCAAAAAGCTTTTGGCAAACCAGAAGCAATTTCTGCTCAATGCAGGATTGTCGATAGTGGAAGCCGATTTTATCTCGGTTAACCTGAAACGTTTTGAGATTGGCACGGCAAAGGATAATCTGATATTTACCAGTCAGAATGCGGTAATTAGCTTTTTGCACAATGGAGCGTCGGCACAGCTTAAGGATAAAGGTATCTTTTGCGTAGGCATAAAAACCAAAGCAGCCCTTGAGCATTACGGCTACACCGTAAAAGTCTGCACGGATTATGCCGAAAAGCTAGCAAAGACAATTTCCGAAAGTTATGCCCATGAAAGCTTTACCTTTTTCTCGGGTAACCTGAGAAGGGATACGCTACCGGAAGCATTAATAGCCGCCGGAATTGAGATGAACGAGATACAGGCGTATGAAACCGTGCTTACGCCACATAAGATAAACAGTATACTTGACGGTATACTTTTTTACAGCCCAAGCGGCGTAGAGAGTTACCTGAAAGAAAACAACATAACAAACGAAACCTGCTTTTGCATTGGTACAACTACGGCAAACGCATTAAAGGATATAACACAAAACGTAGTGATTGCTAATCAGCCATCGGTTGAAAATGTGATCATACAGTGTATAAATTATTATAAAGAGACGAATTAGTTCAGCGACGAATTTCACGAATCAGCACAAATTTAATTAGTGAGAATTGGTGTAATTAGTGGCAAAAAATAAAACAACGATGAGCATAAAAAACGACCTTTTCTTAAAAGCATTACGCAACGAGACAGTAGAACGCCCACCGGTATGGATGATGCGCCAGGCAGGCAGGTACTTACCTGAATTCCGTGCACTGCGTGATAAATATGATTTCTTTACCCGCTGCCAGACACCTGAGCTTGCTGCCGAGATTACAGTACAGCCTATCCGAATCGTAAAGCCGGATGCTGCCATCCTTTTCTCTGATATCCTTGTGGTACCACAGGCTATGGGTATCGAAGTATTGATGAAAGAAAGCGTAGGCCCGTTTTTACCAAACCCTATCCGCACAGCTCAGGATGTAGAGAAAGTACGCGTACCGGACATTCACGAAACGCTTGGTTACGTGATGGATGCCATTAAGCTGACAAAAGAAATGCTGAACGACGAAGTGCCGCTTATCGGTTTCGCAGGTTCGCCATGGACTATCTTCTGTTATGCGGTAGAAGGAAAAGGCTCAAAAAGTTTTGATACCGCAAAAGGTTTCTGCTTTTCGCAGCCTGAAGCGGCACACGCACTACTTCAGAAAATTACCGATACTACCATTGCTTACCTTAAAGAAAAAGTAAAAGCAGGTGTAAATGCCGTACAGGTGTTTGACAGCTGGGGTGGTATGTTATCTCCTGTTGACTATCAGGAATTCTCATGGAAATACATCAACCAGATCGTAGAAGCACTGGCTCCTGAAACGCACGTTATCGTGTTTGGAAAAGGCTGTTGGTTTGCCCTTAACGATATGGCACAAAGCAAGGCATCGGCACTGGGTGTTGACTGGACATGCTCTGCACGCAATGCCCGTTACCTTTCAGGTGGCAGGATAACCCTACAGGGTAACTTTGACCCGTCACGACTGTTATCACCTATACCAACCATTAAAAAAATGGTACACCAGATGATCGATGAGTTTGGCAAAGACAATTATATCGTAAATTTAGGCCACGGCATACTACCAAACATTCCGGTAGACCATGCTAAAGCGTTTATTGACGCTGTGAAGGAATATAAATAAGCTACAAGTTTACAGTTTACGGTTCACAGCTGCCACGGTTGCTGAATGACTGTAAACTGTAAACCGTTAACTTAAAACTATAAAAATGCCTCTAAGCTTAGGACTACGCGATGAAGAAAATGAAAGGATAAACAACATCCTGAACAAGCTTATGGAACTGGCTTATGTTCCTGAAGGCTGGCTGAAAGATAAGGCACAACCGTTGCTTACGCAGCTTGCATTATCATATGAAAGCCTTGATGCCATGACGGGTGATGAACTTAATGCTCATGTAACCAAACTGCATTTTGACTTTGCCAATATGGAACGCCTTGCCGATATGCTGGCAGCCAACCCTGCATTTAAGGATAAGGCAATCGCTTTATACAGTTTCACTCAGGCGGAAAGCAAGATGTTCTCGTTTGATATTTTTAATAAGATAAATGCGCTTAACCAATAATGAATAAAGTTTTAGCTCTTTTTGCAATAATGGTTTTTGCTACATCATGTAGTACTTATACTGTAACTCCAGAATCACTGAAAGCACAATTTCTTGCTGCTGACCCACAAATTGACGACGTAAAAATAAATGATCCTCTTTTTCATCCCAGCAAGATAAATTACAGTGCCAACAGAATAAAAAAGATTGCCGTAACAGACAAACAGGGACTTACCAGCCATCTTGACAATTCTCCATCCATCGAGATGAGAATAACTCAAAAGAACGGAAAAAGATTTGTTGTCTATTTTGACACCGTAGAACTGCGAAATGATACTTTATCTGGCAGCAGGTCAAGATATCTTGGAATGCCTAAAAAAATACCATTTGACAGCATTGCCAAAATTGAGTTACAGGACGGAGGTAAAGATTACCATTATCAAAATTAGTATTGGAGCAATCCATTGCCAACTCCATTTTTTAAAGCAGGACTTAACAATGAAAAATAAATTTTACCAATACATACAACAATTACAGGACACAATCACTTCAGGACTTGAAGCGGTAGATGGTACTGCAAAATTTCGTGAGGACATCTGGGAACGTGCCGAAGGTGGTGGCGGACGTACGCGTGTTATCGAAAACGGAAGTGTGTTCGAAAAGGGAGGGGTAAATATCTCTGCCGTTCACGGACCATTACCTCCTGCAATGCAGGCTTATTTTAAGGTGGGTGATGTAGATTTTTTTGCCTGTGGACTGAGCCTTGTCATTCACCCAAAGAATCCTTTTGTCCCAACAGTACATGCCAACTGGCGTTATTTTGAAATGTATGATAAACAAGGTAATGTAGTAGACAGCTGGTTTGGCGGAGGGCAGGACCTTACACCTTACTACCTGTTTGATGAGGATGCAAAACATTTTCACCAGACCTGTAAAACGGCCTGTGACAAACATAACCCTGACTTCTACACAAAGTTCAAAAAACAATGTGATGAATATTTCTGGAACGCTCACCGTGATGAAGCACGCGGCATCGGCGGACTGTTCTTTGACCACTGCAAGGCAACAGAAGATTTCAGTATGGATAACTGGTATGATTTCGTGACCGAAGTGGGCAACAGTTTCCTTCAGGCTTATGTACCAATTGTTGAAAGAAGAAAAGATATAGCTTATACTGAAGAAAACCGTACCTGGCAGGAAATTCGCCGTGGGCGTTATGTGGAGTTCAACCTCGTGCATGATAAAGGCACGCTGTTCGGGCTTAAGACAAATGGGCGTATGGAGAGCATATTAATGAGCCTCCCTCCGCACGTACAATGGGTATACGACCATCATCCTGCAGCAGGCAGCGAAGAAGAGCGACTGATAAAAATACTGGCAAATCCGATAGATTGGGTATAAAGAGATACATAACAGCTATGTTGTTTACGGGCGGCGGTTGTTTTGCGCAAACCGACAGCCTGAGTAATCCCTATATCCAAAAATTTGAAGATAAGATATCGGCACAGCTGTTCATGCTGAATACCTCAAACCAGTTTTCGCTGAACTATGAACAGGAAAATATAACCCTGGATATGGTTCCGAACCAAAAAACAACTTTAGGCGTTTCGGTTCAGTACGATTTCATTTCGTTTAGCTTTGGTGTAGCACCCCGTTTCCTTGCCGACAACAAAGACAACAAGGATTCTAAAATGACGGCTTACAGCCTGTCCTTCTTCCCCGGCAGATGGATGCAGCATTTTGATCTCATCTACCAAAAAGGGATTTCGCTGGAGGTTCCCGGAGCATCTATATACTATCCCGGGTTAAAGACCTTTAAGTTAGGAGGAAGCACCTCTTATGTCTTCAATAAGAATTACTCTTTCAGGGCACTGGCTTTCCAGAGTGAGCGACAGCTAAAAAGTGCCGGAAGTTTTGCCCCGCAGCTCTCTTATTATTACACCGAACTGAACGGTAATAAAACTGAAGATCTTAAAGGTAAGTCTTACTTTATAGATATTGCACTGTCTCCGGCATATAATTACAACTGGGTTATCGCTAAAAAGTTTCTTGTTGGAGCCGGATTTTCACTTGGCAGCGGAATAACGTATATGAATGATGAGGGCGACGATGAAACCCATTTTTTGAGTACAGCATCACTAAGCATATCGTTAGGATATAATTCCGACACCTTTTACGGTGGCCTCTACACAAAGGGCACCGCATCGAACCATAACACCGAAAGCAAAGTCGAAATGAATGATGCCGTGAGTTATGGAACGATATTTTTTGGCTACCGTTTTAATGCCCCGGATGCTTTAACGAGAGAAAAGAATAAAATTAAGGAGAAGTATAAGTTGTAAGTTGACGGTTTAGCTCCGGAGGAGCGATATATTTATAGAACAATTAAAAACGAAATTATAAAGAGCTCCGGAGGAGCGGCATAAAAATGGCTGATACCTATTCTCAAATATATATACAAATCGTTTTTGCCGTAAAAGGCAGAGATAATCTCATATCATCAAGATGGAAAGATGAATTGTATAAATATATAACCGGGATTATTACTAACGAAGGCCAAAAGTTACTTGCCATAAACGGAATGCCTGACCATATACACATACTGATAGGGCTTAAACCAACAGCAACTTTGTCCAATATAGTTAGAGATATTAAAGCCAATTCATCAAAATTTATAAACGAAAGAAAATGGATTGCAGGCAAATTTGAATGGCAACAGGGATTTGGTGCTTTTTCGTATAGCCATTCACAATTGACAAATGTTATTACCTATATCCAAAATCAGGAAGAGCATCATAAAACAAAAACATTTAGGGAAGAGTACATCGAGTTCCTGAATTTATATAATATTGATTTTAAAAATGAATTTATTTTTGAGGATGTATGATATGCCGCTCCTCCGGAGCTCAATGTCATTGCCTTATTAATTTGCTATAAATATGTCGCACCGCTGGTGCTCAAAACCCATTATCTACAATAGATAAGCTTCGGAGAAGCGGCATATTTATAGATCGAATCAGACCAATCGTTAAAAAGCCCCGGAGGGGCGACATATAAAAATTAGTAACCTCCCTTTTGTGGGAAAAACATAATAATCATGTACCCGATACATCGCAATCGCAGACTACGCACCAACGAATCCATTCGTTCGCTGGTACGTGAAACTATACTGACACCAAACGACTTTATGTTCCCCATGTTCATTGCTGAAGGAACAAATATAGAAGTGGCTATCCCATCTATGCCGGGAATCTTCCGCCGTTCCATCGACCTTACCGTTAAGGAAGTAAAAGAACTTTGGAGCCTTGGCATAAAAGCCGTAAACATTTATGTAAAGGTAGACGACAAGTTAAAAGACAATACCGGAAAAGAAGCCTGGAATCCTGACGGACTGATGCAGCGCGCCATTAAGGCCATTAAAGATGCTGTCCCTGAAATTATTGTAATGCCCGATGTAGCTCTTGATCCCTATTCTATATACGGACATGACGGGATAATAAAAAATGGTGATGTAGCTAACGACGAAACCGTAGACGCTCTTGTACGCATGGCAATTTCCCACGCCGAGGCAGGAGCCGATTTTGCCGCACCAAGTGATATGATGGACGGCAGGGTGTTGCGTCTTCGTGAAGGACTGGACAGTGCCGGCTTTCAGCATGTAGGTATTATGAGCTACAGTGCCAAATATGCATCATCTTTCTATGGGCCGTTCAGGGATGCGCTTGATAGTGCCCCGAAAGAATCGGAAGTGAAAGTCCCTAAAGATAAAAAGACCTACCAGATGGATTATGCTAATCGCATCGAGGCCATAAGGGAAGCATTGCATGATGTGGAGGAAGGCGCTGATATTGTTATGGTAAAACCGGGTATCGCTTACCTTGACATCGTTCGTGAAGTGAAAGATGCTGTAAATGTTCCGGTGTCGGTATATCAGGTATCGGGTGAATATGCGATGGTAAAGGCTGCTGCCGAAAGGGGCTGGCTGGACAATGACAAGATCATGATCGAGCAGCTGCATTGCATAAAACGTGCAGGAGCTGACATTATATCGACGTACTTTGCCAAAGAAGCCGCAATACTTTTAAATAAATAATTTAACACCGCCCCTTCGTAAATGAAGGGGCGGTTGTTTTTATCTTTGCAAAAACTTTGAAATGAAACACAAGCTAATCATCCCTTTCCTGGCAATTTCACTTTGTGCCTGCAAAAAAGAAGAGGAGAAAAAAGAATCAACATACACTACAAGCGAAACAGTTTCTGAAGGCGCAACGGCCAACCTTTCTCCATCGGAACAATTGGGACAGGAAATTTTTGACGGCAAAGGCAACTGCTTTTCCTGCCATAAACCCGACCAGAAGATCATCGGTCCGAGCGTAATGGAAATCGCTAAAATATACAAAGAGAAAAAAGGTAATATGGTTGAGTTCTTAAAAGGAAATGGCGAACCATTAGTAGACCCTTCACAATATGAAGTGATGAAAACCAACTTTGCCATCACTAAGAATTTTACCGATGAGGAACTAAAAGCTCTCGAGGACTACTTTATGAGTTTCGCCAAATAGTTTTCAGCCGCAGCCTGCCTGCCGCAGGCAGGTAACAGTCAGCAGTTCTTACCATACCTCTAAAATATTTCAGCCAAGAACCTTGCCTGTCGGCATACAGGTTGCACAAATTATCACAAATTGAATTGGTGAAATTAGTAATTTGTGGCTCTTTTTTTAAACTGAACACTGAACACTGAACACTGAACACTGAACACTGAACACTGAACACTGAACTACGGCGCTACAAGCTTAAAACCTATCCTTGGGATATTTTCAATGCGGATGCTTTCGTCGTCTTTGAAGATTTTACGTAAGCGTGAGATAAAAACGTCCATACTTCGACCCATGAAATAATCATCGGTTCCCCAAAGTGCTGTAAGTATCTTTTCGCGTTTCAATATGGTATTCTTATTATCAATAAAAAGCTTTAGCAATGCCGATTCTCTTTCGGTAAGGCTTATCTTTTCATCACCTTTCATTATTACATAATTCTCGGGGTCAAAAGTAAATGAACCTATGGTACAGGCTGTACTTTTTGTTGGTGTAACTTTTTGGCTGCGTTGCAGGAAAACCTCAATTTTCAGGATAAGCTCCTCGATGCTATAGGGTTTTATCAGATAATCATCCGCACCAAGCTTGAGCCCTTTTATACGGTCTTCCTTAAGGGTTTTAGCCGAAAGGAAAATAATTGGCACGGCAAGGTTGCGTTCGCGTATGGCAGCAGCAAGTTCAAAACCGTCCATTTCGGGAAGCATCACATCGAGTATGCACAGGTCGAATTCTTCTTTTTTAAAAGCTTCAAAAGCGGCTGCCCCATTGGCAAAATGTACCACATCATAGTATTGCTCTAAGTTATCTGACGTTAAGAACGCCAGCGTATTATCGTCTTCTACATATAATATTTTCTTTCGGCTCATACTATGTTGCTTTTAGGAATATGAATAGTAATGGTAATTCCGCTACCCTCATTATTATGGATGCTTATTTTCCAACCGTGAAGTTCGCATATCTTTTTCACATAAAAAAGTCCGATACCAAAGCCTTCAACCTCGGTTTTGTTCTCACGGGGCACCCTGTAAAAACGATCAAACACATAATCAATATGTTCAGGGTCGATACCCGGGCCATTATCGGTAAAGCTTAGGGCAAGTCCTTTATTTTGTTCAGAAACAGCGATGTTGATCACCGGTTTTCCGGTATTGTATTTCACGGCATTCTCTACAATATTATAAGCGATGTTATAAAAATGGAATTCATCAGCTTTAATAATGTATTCGGGCTTACTGCGGTGAAAATTCACAATAGCATTTTCAAACTTTATTGAAGCATTTTCGCGCACAAGCTCCAGGCTATCTACCACATTGAACTGCTTTTTCTCTAACGATACTAATGACGATTCTGTTTTGGCCACCGAAAGTATGCGTTCAATATGCTGGTTGAGCTTGTTACTCTGTTCAATGATAATTTTGAGGTATTTGTTCAGTTTTGGGTCATTTTCAATGGCTTGTTGCTTTGCAGCATAGTTAGATGCAATCAGTATAGATGACAATGGTGTCTTAAACTCATGCGTCATATTATTGATGAAATCCTTTTGCAGCTCGGTATATTTTTTCTGTTTCAGCATCAGGAAAACCGAGTACACATAAATTATCAATACCAGAAATAATACACCTGTATAGATCCAGTACTGCTGCAATGAAGTGATATAACTATACCGCAGCTGCGGAAAACGAACCGCAAAGTAGTAAACCAGTCCTTCTTTTTTAGAAAAGCATTTTTCGCACTGCATCTTTTCATTCTTCTTTCCTGATGCGGCAATATATTCACCATACATCATCTCATCCGAACCACAATCATAGATAGCATATTCATAATCGAGATCCAGCTTTACCTTCTGAAATTCGTTTTGCAGGTATACCTCAAGTATCTCGGCCTCAAAAACGTCGTTGACATTAACTACATAATAATCTTCGGACACTTTTTTTATTGGAGTCTCGGCAGGCAGTTCATTGTCATTGTCCTTATAAATCTTGTTTACGACATCCTGAAGCGCAAAATGGATTTTCTCTCCCATCTCCTTCTTTTCAAAGGTATAAGCCTGGTTAAGCATGACCAATTGCATGCTCAAAACCCCTATTATGGCGAGCAACCCAATAAAAACTATTATATTTAACGTATTGAATTTCAATTTTGGAATGTTATTTGTATAACCGGTTACGGTTTTATTTATAAATAGTATATTGCTGCCAAAAGTAACAAAACAATAATGCAGCATAAAATTAGTAAAGCCCTGCATATAAAAAACGCTGAAACAGTGCCCGTTAACATGTCATTAACAATACTTTGAAAGCGATTAACAAATTTGTAGGTTTTACTGAATATATTTGTGTAACTGAAACTGAAAAAAATTTAATAACTAATATTAATTGATTACGATTATGAAAACTTTAAAATTATCTGCTCTTGCACTTGTAGGTGCTTTCTTCTTTGTTGCTCAGGGTGCTTCTGCACAAACAGCTACTGCAAAAAAAGCTGCTGCTGCTCCTGCTGCCGCTGCTACACAAGAAGCTCCAAAAAACATGACTCCATCTGGAATCACATGGAAAGAAGACACTCACAACTTTGGTGATATTGAAAAAGGTAAACCGGTTTCTCACGAGTTTACTTTCAAAAACACTACAAAGCAGACTGTACTTATCACTAACGTAAAAGCGTCTTGCGGATGTACAGCTACAAACTACACTAAGACTCCTGTTAAACCGGGTGAGTCTGCTACTGTAACTGCAACTTTTAACGCTGCATCTCCGGGAAGCTTCACTAAAAACGTAACTGTTACTACTAATGACAGCGACGTTAACAAAATCCTTACTATCAAAGGTAAAGTTTTAGCTCCTGCTACTGAGGCTGCTCCGGCTGTTGCTCCTTCAGCTAACTAATTCGTATATCATCTTACTATATATAGAGCCTTCCGCTTTGCGGAGGGCTTTTTTTATGCTTACTCTGACACATATTCTTTACTAAAAGAATTTTTTATTTTACAAAATGTAAAGTTTATTTGTCATATTGGAAATTTTATTTTACATTCGTTTCAACTTTAAATCCAATCATCATGAAAACGAATTATTTATTTCCGCACAAATGGAAAACAATCAGCGGTATTCTTTTCCTTTTAAGTTTTATCGGACTGGCTTCTGTATTTGTTATAGACAGGGAAACCTTTGAATTCAAAGCCAGGGTATTTGCCATTGTTGGCCAGAATGACATTCTGGGCGAGAACATTTTTTTCAGTGTGATTCAAGACAGTATTACCGATGAGTTGCTGATGTTTTTCTTAATTCCCTCAGGAATTATTTATGCCTTCTCAAAAGAAAAGCAGGAAGATGAAATGGTGGCTTCCATCAGGCTGCATAGCCTGGCATGGTCTACCATAATTAATTATGCCATTATATTGTTTTGCTATATGTTTGTTTTCGGATTTCCTTTCCTTAATATAATGATGGTAGCACTTTTATCACAGCTGCTTATCTTTATTGTAATTTTCCGTTTTAAAATGTATCGTTTTTATACTACCCAGGATGAAGAATAATATAAAAGTACAACGCGCAATATTTAACCTTACCCAGCAGGATCTTGCTGATAAGATTGGCGTAAGCCGGCAAACCATCAATGCCATGGAAGCCGGAAAATTTGTACCTTCTACCGTACTGGCATTAAAGATCTCACGCCTGTTTGAAAAACCCGTTAATGAGATCTTCGAATTAGGGGAAGAGGATTAAGAGTTATACCACAGAGATACACAAAGTAGGCGCAAAGTTTCACAAAGATTCATTACTTCACAAAGTGAAGTTCTCAGAGAGCTCTTAAACCTCAAAAAACTTGGTGTATCTCTGAGTCAGCTTAGCGTATCTCTGTGGTACAAAAAATATTATTACTTTTACTCAACAATCAAAAAATTCAACAATCCCAAATGGAACAGGCCCATATAAAAACACCGCTTGGCATTGCCCTTATTGAAGGTGATGAAAACGGCATTACCAAAATATGGGTATTGGATGAAGAACTTCCGGTTTCTAAAAAAATGCCTACTGCTCTTAAAGAAGCCGCGCAACAACTAACCGAATATTTTGACGGAAAACGCAATACTTTTGATTTTCTGCTCAATCCGCAAGGGACAGATTTCCAGAAAAAGGTATGGAAGGCCCTGCTCGAAATCCCGTTTGGAAAGACAACATCTTACCAGGAACTTTCCATAAAATTAGGCGATGTAAAAGCCATTCGCGCCGTGGCATCTGCTAATGGCAAAAATCCGCTTTGGGTAGTCGTGCCCTGCCACAGGGTTATTGGGTCTGATGGTTCGCTTACCGGATATGCCGGAGGATTATGGCGTAAAAAATGGCTGCTGGAACACGAAACACCTCCCATTCAGCAGAGTTTGTTTTGATTTTATTATTAAGGAAATTTATCAACCACCCCGCCCTACTCCCGATAACTATCGGGACTTCGAAGGAGGGGAATCCTACTCGTCTCCAATATACATAGGAGTGAGTTTCCCCTCCTTCGGAGGGGTGGCTGAAAGCCGGGGTGGTTAATACTTAATCCTTTTTATTTGCATCCATTTTTTATGTAAATTCGTCATAACATCCTAACCGATACTTATGAAAAAATTCCTTCTTTGGTTTGTCGGCATTTTTGCTGCAATCATTGTCCTGATGTACATTTTTGATGTTGATTATCTTATAAAAGCCGTTCGCGTGGTATACCTTCACGGCAAGACAACCGCCTATCTTGACGATTATACCCATTTTGATAACCGCACCATAAAAAAAGGCACTTCACAACCCTGGGCTACCCATAAGGAGTATAACAAAATAAAAGCAACCCAAAGACTTGAAGATGTTCATAAAGAACTGGGAACGGTAGCCTATCTCATCATTAAAAACGACAGCATCTGGCACGAAAGCTATTATGACGGTTATGGCAAAGACTCCAAATCGAACTCCTTCTCGATGGCCAAAACGGTAGTTACTGCCGCTATGTTCAAAGCCATTATGGAGGGCAAGATAAAAAGCCTCGACCAGCCTGTTTCCGACTATTTCCCTGAATTTAGCAAAGGCCTTGCCGCAAAACTTACTGTAGGCGATTTATCTTCAATGAGCACAGGTCTTGACTGGGGCGAACAGTACAGCAGTGCCTTTTCCATTACTACCCGTGCTTACTTTGGCGACCACCTGTGGGATACCATGCTTGGAGTTCCTGTTATAAAAGAACCGGGTAAGGAATTCGAGTACGTAAGCGGTGCCACCGAACTACTGGCGATGGTAATTACCAAAGCTACCGGCGAAACGCTTTCTGACTACGTATCTAAAAAATTCTGGCAGCCTATGGGAGCCGATAACGATGCGCTTTGGCAAATTGACAAACCCGATGGCATCGAAAAAGCTTACTGCTGTATTGCGAGCAACGCCCGTGATTTTGCCCGTTTTGGCAAACTCCTCAAGCACAACGGTAAATGGAATAATGAGCAGATTTTAGACAGTACGGCTGTAGCCAAAATGACGCATGCGCGTTTCCCTGCTTCACCGCAATATGCCTATGGGGTTTGGCTAAACAACTATATGAGTAAAGAGATGTATTACCTGCGTGGGCACCTGGGCCAGTTTGTAATTGTGATTCCGGAAGATGATATCATCATCGTTCGCTTAGGCCATATCAAAGGTCTGCAAACCACGACCGACCCGCACAGCAACGACTTTTATGTATATGTAGACGAAGCCTACAAAATGATGGGACTTATGAAACCCAACGAAGGCAAAGGCAACAACCTGCCTATGACTAAAGAAGATGCAGAAGTAGCAGCAATGAAAAAGTAACACTCGCGGGTGTCATTCTGAACGCAGCGCAGCGTAGTGAAGAATCTCTACAAAGATCCTTCCTTCGTCAGGATGACAAAAAAGCCTTAAACATTATGCTAGAAAGAATAAATCTCGAAAATATACTTTTCCTTGATATAGAAACGGTTCCTGAGCAACCTAACTATACCCTTCTTGACGAAGAGACCCAGCTTCTTTACGACCTTAAAACACATTATCAGCGTAAAGACGGGCAATCACCCGAAGAATTTTATGAAAAAGCAGGTATCTGGGCCGAGTTCGGTAAAATCGTATGCCTTTCGGTAGGATATTTTACCTTTAAGGGAGATATCCGCCACTTCAGGGTAACGTCTTTTCATGGGGAAGAGTCAAAAATATTAAAAGACTTCAACAACCTGCTGAATAATCACTTCAGCCAGCCACAACATATTATGTGCGGGCACAATGCTAAGGAATTCGACTTCCCATTCATTGCGCGTCGTATGATCATCAACAATATTGCGATACCGTTGAAATTAAACCTTTTCGGCAAAAAACCGTGGGAAGTACCCCATCTGGACACCATGGAGCTTTGGAAATTTGGCGATTATAAAAGCTTTACCTCCTTAAAGCTGCTCACCAAAATATTAGGCATTCCCTCGCCCAAAGGCGACATCGATGGCAGCCAGGTAGGCTATGTATACCACGTAGAGAAAGACATTGACCGTATAGTGACCTACTGCGAAAAAGACGTTATTGCCGTGGCACAGGTACTGCTTCGTTTTAGAAGAGAAGAGCTTTTGGTGGATGATGAGATTATACATGTGTAGCATTAGTCTGATGTCGGAAGTCCGATGCTACAGCCAATATCTCTAACATTTTACCACTCCACACATCAGACTTCGGACCTCGGACATCCGACTAAATTCATTACTTTTACTTCATGAACAACCCTCTGCTCCACATAGATCACGTTACCATTTCAGCCCGAAAAGAGGGCCAGTGGATTCCCATAGTAAAAAACAGTTCGTTTACCTTAAACGAGAATGAAATACTGGGTATAGTGGGCGAATCAGGTTCAGGTAAATCGGTTACTTCATTAGCCGTTATGGGCTTATTACCAAAAGGTATATTGGCTATAACCGAGGGTAAAATTGATTTTGACGGCAAGGATATTTCGGCCATGAGCCAAAAGGAGCTTCGCAGTCTCCGTGGAAATGACATTGCGATGATCTTTCAGGAGCCTATGAGTTCGCTTAATCCATCATTAAAATGTGGCTATCAGGTAGAGGAGATATTAAAGGAGCATACAAACCTTAGCGCGGCAGCAATAAAACAGGAGGTGCTTTCGCTTTTTGAAAAAGTAAAACTTCCGAACCCTGAAAAGATATACAATCGCTATCCGCATGAGATATCGGGTGGTCAAAAGCAGCGCGTTATGATCGCTATGGCCATTGCCTGCAAGCCTAAAATACTTATTGCTGATGAGCCTACCACAGCTCTCGACGTTACTGTTCAGCAGGAAATCATACTGTTGCTGAAAGAACTGCAGCAGGAAACCAAAATGAGTATTATCTTTATTTCGCACGACCTGTCGCTGGTATCAGAGATTGCCAACAGGGTCATCGTGATGTTTAGGGGTGAAATCGTTGAACAGGGTGAATCGGCAGAAATATTCCACAATCCAAAACATACGTATACCAAAGCACTCATCAGTTCGCGTCCATCACTTGATGTACGCCTTAAGCGACTGCCTACAATACAGGACTATCTTGAAGGTACTGTAAACCCTGAAGAGATCACACCACAGCAGCGCGCTGCACATCTTGAAAAACTATACAGCCAAACGCCATTGCTTGAAGTGAAGAATGTAGAAAAAGAATACGTTTCCTCAGCCGGGCTATTCGGTAAAAATGTGCACTTTAAAGCGGTTGACGATGTAAGCTTTAAAATATACGAAGGCGAAACCCTTGGACTTGTTGGCGAATCGGGTTGTGGTAAGTCGACTTTAGGCAATGCCATATTACAGTTGGACAAAGCTACTGCCGGAACTATACTATACCGTGGTGTTGACCTGACCAAATTATCTTCATCGGCCATCCGCGACCTGCGTAAAGAGATACAGATCATTTTCCAGGACCCCTATTCGTCACTTAACCCACGTATTACCGTAGGAAAAGCCATCATGGAACCCATGAAAGTACACAAGCTTTACAAGAACGACAAGGAACGTCGTGAAAAGACCATCGAAATACTGAACCGTGTAGGATTGGGCGAAGAGCACTTTAACCGTTACCCACATGAGTTTTCGGGAGGGCAGCGGCAACGTATCGGGATTGCCCGAACGATTGCCCTGCAACCCAAACTTATCGTTTGTGATGAGTCGGTATCAGCGCTGGATATTTCGGTACAGGCACAGGTCCTTAACCTGCTTAACGAACTAAAGGAAAACTTTGGGTTTACCTATATCTTCATTTCGCACGACCTTGCCGTGGTAAAATATATGAGCGACCAGGTACTGGTAATGAACAAAGGAAAAATCGAAGAAATGAATGAAGCCGATGCCCTGTATGCGCATCCTCAGAAAGAATATACTAAAAAGCTAATTGCAGCTATCCCGAAGAGTTAGTTTTGTCCGATGTCGGATGTCTGAAGCTAAATTAGGCGTGTGTGTCATTCTGAATGGAGCGCAGCGTAATGAAGAATCTCTAATAGAGTGTGCAAAATATTGATTCTTCACTTCATTTCATTACGTTCAGAATGACAGAACCAATCAACAATAAAAAAAGCCCTTTCGATTGAAAGGGCTTTACTGTAATAAAAATCTAAAGATTAATCAATCACCATTTCAGGGATATCGCCCTCAATGATAAGATTACCTTCAGTTGCATTTTTAATATCTTCTACGGTTACGCCCGGAGCGCGCTCTAATAATTTAAAACCTTCCGGCACAACTTCTATAACAGCAAGTTCTGTAACGATCTTCTTAACGCAGCCTACGCCTGTTAGCGGCAATGAACAGCGTTTAAGCAGTTTGCTTTCGCCGGCTTTGTTTACATGCATCATGGCAACGATAATATTCTCGGCAGATGCCACAAGATCCATAGCACCACCCATACCTTTTACCATTTTACCCGGAATCTTCCAGTTAGCTATATCTCCGTTCTCTGCTACTTCCATAGCACCAAGAATGGTAAGGTCTACCTTCTGTGCACGAATCATTCCGAAGCTTAGTGCCGAATCAAAGAATGATGCTCCCGGTAATGTTGTTATCGTTTGTTTTCCCGCGTTGATGATATCAGCATCCTCCTCACCCTCAAACGGAAACGGACCCATGCCCAATACCCCGTTCTCACTCTGGAATTCTACCGATATATCATGCCTTACATAATTGGCAACAAGGGTTGGTATACCAATACCAAGGTTAACAAAGTAACCATCTTTTACTTCTTTCGCTATCCTTTTTGCGATTTGTTCCTTTCCTAGTGCCATATTAACTTCTTTGTCTTACTGTTCGTTGTTCAATGCGTTTCTCGTATCGTTCCCCTTGAAATATTCGTTGAACGAATATGCCCGGGATATGGATCTGGTTCGGGTCAAGTTCACCAGCCGGAACAAGCTCTTCTACCTCAGCGATAGTAATTTTCGCAGCACCCGCCATACATGAGTTAAAGTTCCTCGCGGTACCTTTAAAGATAAGATTACCCGCTTCGTCACCCTTCCATGCTTTTACAATAGAAAACTCAGCTTTAAAAGCCTCTTCCATAATATGCATCTTTCCATTGAATTCACGTGCTTCTTTACCTTCGGCCACTTCAGTCCCATAACCTGCAGGTGTAAAGAATGCGGGGATTCCTGCCTGTGCAGCACGGCATTTTTCAGCTAGGGTTCCTTGTGGTGTAAGCTCTACTTCAAGCTCACCACTAAGCATTTGTCTTTCAAACTCAGCATTTTCGCCAACGTATGACGATATCATTTTTTTGATCTGTTTCTTTTGCAGCAGTAATCCAAGTCCAAAATCATCAACACCTGCATTGTTAGAGATACAGGTAAGATTTGTGGTTCCTTTTTTAACCAGTTCGTTAATGCTGTTCTCCGGAATACCGCAAAGGCCAAAGCCTCCAAGCATTATGGTTACGCCGTCTTTTATATCGTGCAGCGCTTCCCCAACGTTTTGCACTTTTTTATTAATCATACAATAGAATTTAGTTTTCGCGCATAAATATATAAAAAAACGCCTTCTTTCGAAGACGTTTGTTAATTAATTTTAAAGTCCGCCAAACTCTGACATATCAATATCCAGTGAGTCTGTTGCGGTAGTATCCTTGACGACTGGCTTGGCACAATCCACCTTGATGGAGAGGTTTGCCGGCCGTTCGAATGGTCTTTCAGATATTTTATAAACCATAGTGTCATCGGCATAACATTTCTTCATGAATAAACCGAATATCGGTAGTGCCATGGTAGCACCCTGACCGTAGATAAGGCCTTTAAAGTGAGCCGAACGGTCTTCGTTACCTACCCATACACCTGTAGCAAGATTTGGCACCATACCGATGAACCAACCGTCAGACTGGTTCTGTGTCGTACCCGTTTTACCGGCAACAGGGTTAACTATCTTATAAGGATAACCCGTCATACGGTTATAGCCCGTACCTCCGGCACCGCCCCATTTCAGCCTTGCTCCCGATCCACTTTCGGTAACACCCTCAAGTAATTTGATGATGGCATAGGCAATATCTTTACTCATAACGTCTTTGGTTTCCATTTTGCTCTGGAAAAGCAATACGCCATTTTTGTCTTCAATTTTATTGATAACGGTAGGTTTAATATACACCCCCTGATTGGCAAAGGTACTATAGGCCGCAACCATGTCGCTAACCGTGATATCAACCGCACCAAGGGCAATAGATGGCTGCTCCGGGATATCGCTTTCAACACCCAGCTTACGCGTAAGGTCTACTACTGCTTTAGGGCCTACCCTGTCTATCAGTTTAGCCGAGATTGTATTAACCGAATAAGCAAGAGCTTTTTTAAGTGTTATCGGACCCATGAACTGTCCGTTAGAGTTTTGCGGATTCCAGTCGGCATCAATGCCATACTTACCTTTCGGCATACTGAATGGCGCATCAACCACAGTATCACACGGCGATAAATGCAGTTGCTCGATAGCTGCCGCATATACGAATGGCTTAAAGGTAGAACCTACCTGCCTTGCTCCCTGCTGCACGTGGTCATACTGGAAGTGTTTGTAGTTGATACCCCCAACCCATGCCTTTACGTGCCCATCAATTGGGCTCATTGACATAACACCCGTCTGAAGGAAGTGTTTGTAATAACGGATAGAATCAAGCGGAGTCATTACCGTATCTCTCTCTCCTTTCCAGGTAAAGACAGTCATGTCAGTCTTCACTTTAAATGATGCGATGATATCATCTTCATCTTTGCCTTCGTCAGTCATTATTCTCCAACGCTCCGAATTGCGCATTGCACGATCTAGTATCTTATCGGTCTCAGCCTTAGAAATATTTACGAAAGGTGCATTCGTGTTCTTTTTCTGCTGGATAAAGAATTCCTCCTGAAGGTTAGCCAAATGCTCGTGTACTGCCTCCTCGGCATACTGCTGCATTTTAGAATCGATAGTAGTATATATCTTAAGTCCGTCACGGTAAATATCATATTCCGACCCGTCATCTTTTTTGTTTTCCTTAGCCCATTTTTTCATGTAATCCCTAAGGTACTCCCTAAAATAGGTCGCAACACCTTCGTTGTGGCTTTCAGGATTATAATTTGTAACAATAGGCTGAGCAGCAAGTTTCTCTTTTACCGATTCATCCAGTTTGCCATATTTCACCATCTGGCTCAATACAGTATTTCTCCTGTCAAATACAAGCTTTTTCCTTTTTTCCCTCATCGGATTGAAGTACGAAGGATTTTTAAGCATCCCTACAAGTACTGCCGCCTCTTCAACCTTAAGGTTTTTAGGCTCTTTACCAAAGTATATTTTTGATGCTGAACGTATACCCACAGCATTGTTTACAAAGTCAACCGTATTGAAGTACATCGCAATGATCTCTTCTTTGGTATACTGTCTTTCAAGTTTGGTTGCAATAATCCATTCTTTAGCTTTCTGCACAATCCTGAAAAGGAAGAATCTTGAACCTTCGCCATGGAAAAGGTTTTTAGCCAGCTGTTGCGTAATGGTACTTGCACCACCGCTGCTTCCCAGGGTAGCCACAGCCCTTAGCGTACCTTTAGTATCGATGCCTGAGTGTTCAAAGAAACGTTCATCTTCCGTAGCTATAAGTGCATCTACCAGTGATTTAGGCAAATCGGCATATTTTACCGGAGTACGGTTCTCAAGGTAAAATTTACCTATAGTCTGACCGTCTTCAGAGATGATCTCTGTTGCCACGTTAGAATCCGGATTTTCCAGCTGTTCAAAGTCCGGCATTCTACCGAATACACCCCATGAAGCCAAAAGGAAAAACAGGAATACCGACGCTAAGCCGATCCCGAATATCTTCCAGAATTTTTTTACGTAATATCCGGCCGGATGGTCTCCGGAACCTGCATTTGATTTTTTAGTTGTCTTCTTTATCGCCATCTTCAATATTATTCTGTTGACTCAATCCTGAAACCTACATCCGTTACCCCGTCAAGCTCGTTTACGCCCGGTACTTCACCGCCTTTTCTAACAGCATGCTGAATTGTAACGGTATACTTACCAGCTTTAGGGAATCTTTGATTTTCCTTGTACCAAAGCTTGCTCTCCTTAATATCGGTAAAGCCTTCGCCCATAAGACTGCCATCAGGGTTTGCCATAGGATATTCCAGCGTATCTACCTTTACCAGCTTGCTTCCCGGCTCCTGCATCTGAACGATCAGGAACAGGTTATTATACGGATAATCATTGTTATTCCTAACGTTAATAAACATATTATATTTTGACACCGTATCCTTTTGGTCAAAGCTAAAAGACACTTTCTCGTCTTTTTTCCACTTGCCGTCAAGTCCCTTGTATTCATCAAATACACGATTCTTGTCGCATGAGCTTACCAAAAGAAGCATGCCAAAAACCGCAAGGCTATTCCGTAGGGCTGCCACCGGTATTCTTGTCGTTACCATTATTCTTGTTTCGGTTTTTATGGTTTCGGTTCTTATTTCTGTTGTTAGGTTTTCTTTCGCCTTCCGGTCTTTCACCTGCAGGATTTTCGCCTTGTGGTCTTTCAGCCTGAGGCCTTTCAGGTCTTGGTTTTTCAGGTCTTTCAGCGTTGTTATTCCTGTTATCGTTAGGCCTTCTTTCGCCTTTCTGCCTGTTATTGTTGTTCCTGTTTTCGTTAGGCTTTCTTTCGCCTGCAGGTTTATCATTATTAGTTCTTTCCGGACGCTCAGTTCGGTTATCCCTTGCCTCTTTATTGGCAGGAACTATTTTGTTAGACGGTCTGTCGCCAGCCGGCCTGTCCTGTTTTTTATCGGCAGGAGCATGCTCGCGTTTCTTGTCTTTGTTCGGCCTTTTTCTTTTCTTAGGCGTATCAAAACGCGTAAGGCTGTCCTGGCCCATAGCATTCTGGAAAGTTTTTTCCACTTCCGGAGCCACTTCCTCAACAGCATAATCTTCTAGTGAGCTCACACGCTGCTTTAGCTTGTTCAGTTCTACGATCTCTTTTACCTGATCGGCCTTAAGCACATGCCAGTGCGCCATATTATTAGTATAGGCAAACCACATCAGTCCTTTAAAGATGTCTACCTTCTGGCAAAAAGCATCTCCTTTTTCGGTATATACTTTAGTATCCATATCGGGAAGGCCTTTCAGCGCATCAAGATATGTGTCTAATTCGTAGTTAAGGCAGCATTTCAGTTTACCACACTGTCCTGCAAGCTTTTGCGGGTTCAGCGATAACTGCTGGTAACGTGCCGCAGAGGTATTTACGCTCCTGAAGTCCGTTAACCATGTCGAACAGCAAAGCTCACGTCCACATGATCCGATACCTCCAAGACGTGAAGCCTCCTGACGGAAACCTACCTGTTTCATCTCGATACGGGTACTGAACTCACGCGCAAAATCCTTGATAAGCTGACGGAAATCCACACGGTCATTAGCCGTATAGTAGAAGGTCGCTTTAGATCCGTCACCCTGGAATTCGATATCCGATATCTTCATCTCAAGGTTAAGGCGAATCGCGATTTCCCTTGCCACTACCTTCATCGGTTCTTCCTTATCACGCGCATCACTCCAGATATCAATATCCTTTTGCGATGCTTTCCTGTAAATCTTTGCTATATCAGCGTTGTTCTTTACATTCTTTTTCTTCATCTGCACCTTTACCAGTTCGCCGGTAAGAGTTACAATGCCTATATCGTGACCCGGAGAAGCTTCAGTAGCAACAATGTCGCCCATGCTCAGGGTAAGTTTTTCAGTATTTCGGTAAAATTCTTTACGCCCGTTCTTAAAGCGCACCTCAACGCAGTCAAAAGGCGCTTCGCCTCCCGGGAGGCTCATATTTGCTAACCAGTCGAAGACCGTAAGTTTATTACAACTGTCCGTCCCGCAGGTCCCGTTATTCTTACATCCACGAGGCGTTCCATCTTTGGATCCCGTAGAACAGTTTGTACATGCCATAGTTGTGTTATATATAGATCGCGGCCGTGCCGCTACTTGTTCGTAAAATGTTTTTGCGGGTAAAGATAGTATTTTTTTGCGGGAATGTTGTTAAGGGTTGTGATTGGGGCTTATGGCCTCACCCCCAGCCCCTCTCCACACGAGCGATAGCGAACTGGCGAAGCAAAGGAGAGGGGAGCTCAATGAGTAAGAACATCTGAGGGAAGCTACGGCCTTAAACTCCGTGGCGTAAAGCAAATCGGAACTTAAGGCATAAAGAAGCATCCGCTGTCTGAGCGAAGCAAGTTCGGATGGTTTAGCCGAAAAATTCGATTTGTAGCCTAAGGAGTTCAGCCGTGCCTTTTTGGTGCTGCCTGTGGCAAGACAAAAGAACAGAATAAAAAAACCTGCACTCTCATGCAGGTTTTCTTAACTATATATTTTAAGGTGTTACCCTATAACTTTAAACAGTTTGTCAGAAAGACGGATCCTGAACGGAACACTGAAGGTAACTTTATCGCCTTTTGCAGCGATTGTCCCATCCTGACCGTTAACACGCATTTTCTCGATAACCAGTTGCTGCTCGCCTGTAGTAGGACCTGAGATGATTACCGTATCGCCAACAGCCAGTTCGTTTTCCATGATAAACTGTGCTACTTCTGCTTTCGGGAAATAGTGCTCGCCTTTACCCACCAGTGTTTTTCTGATTCGTGGGCGAACAGTTTTCGTTTTGGCAACCGTCCCTAAGGTAACATCAGAAATTTCAGTTCCGGTTTTCTTGAAGATTAGGCGGTCGGCTTTTCCTTTTTTAAAGATCATGTTGCCGTTCATAATACCACGACGTAATGCTCTCTGCTCTTCAACCGGCAGGTTAACCACATCCTGGCATGCTTCCGAACAACAGTTTTGTGAAGCATCCTTACACTCATCACACTGAATAAACAGCAGGTGACAAGCCTCGTTAGCACAATTAGTGTGGTTGTCGCATGGCTTACCGCACTGGTGGCACTGCGAAACGATATCGTCGGTAATACGCTCACCAAGGCGTGCGTCGAACACGAAGTTCTTACCTATGAATTTGCTTTCTAATCCTTCAGCCTTTACCTGGCGGGTATATTCAATGATACCGCCCTCAAGCTGGTACACATTCTGGAAACCTTTGTGCTTAAAGAACGCCGATGCCTTTTCGCAACGGATACCTCCTGTACAGTACATCAGCAGGTTTTTGCCTTCTTTATGCTCTGCCAATTGCTCTTCAATAATAGGCAACGACTCACGGAACGTATCAACATCCGGAGTGATGGCACCACGGAAGTGACCGATCTCGCTCTCGTAGTGGTTACGCATATCGACCACGATAGTATTCGGGTCTTCCAGCATATCGTTAAACTCCTGTGCTTTCAGGTGCACCCCTATATTGGTCACATCAAAAGTCTCGTCGTTAAGTCCATCGGCAACGACTTTATCACGAACTTTGATGGTAAGTTTAAGGAACGAAAGGTCGTCCTGCTCCACCGCCACGTTAAGGCGAATATCTTTCAGGAACGGGATAGTATCAAGGTGGTCTTTGAATTCGTAGAAATGATCAGCCGGAAGCGAAAGCTGGGCGTTGATACCCTCTTTGGCAACGTAAATTCTTCCTAAAACCTCCAGTGGGTTCCAGGCTAAGAAAAGCGAATCGCGAAATTGTTTTGGATCAGAAATGTGTGCGTAGGCATAGAAAGACAGCGTAAGGCGCTGTTTACCGCTTTCCTCGATCAGGGCGGTTCTTTCCTCTGCGCTTAAAGTGTTGAACAGTTGCATGCTATACAATTTTAAGTGAGATATTTTCAGTATGTTGTTGGTTCACAATGGCGGAACCGGCTGCAAAGGTAGAAAAATTATATTATTACCGACTAATTATTGTTTGACAGATCTAATATTTCTTGTAAAGAGGTTTTGTTTTTAATAAGATATTCAAGTTTATTTCTATCAATAATAATGATATTTATATTACGAGCTAAATCATTTTTATTTACAATGGCGTTCGTAACAAAAATCAATTTAACATTTTCATAATTATGATTACTTAAAAATTTTGATTCTAACAATGAAATTTTTTTTCTCTTCAAAATTTTAAATTCAAAAAAACACTTTATACCATTATATTTTGCTGACAAATCTACTCCTGTATCATTTCTTAATGACACATCTGTAATTTCAGTAAAACGATTCTTTTCAAGTATATATTTAAAAAACTTAGCAAATGACAATTCATTCATTTCATCAATATCACTAATGGTAATTTTATCTTGATAATTATCAATAGTTTGAACATCAACAATGTTTGAATATTGTTGAATATCATTAATTTCAATTATTAAGACACCGTCTTTATACAGAATGTAATGACTGTTAGAATTTTCAACATCAATATCTTCTTCATACTCTCGAAAATTAAGAAATCCTTCATAGGAAAGCAGTTCACTATCAACCCCCACAAATAAAAACTTTTGATCATCAATTTTATAAAATGATCCCGCAAAACTTTTATTATCATAATTAACCATAGGTCCATTAAATAGTAAATCTCTAAAATCCCTATTTTTTAAATTTTGTTCAGGTAATGTGATTGAACCTTCTAACCTTTTTCTCATTTGAGAATAATATTTACTCAATCTACTATTCACTAAAAAACTAAACACTGAAGCGTAATGACCTGCTCTTAAAATATGATTTTCCATAATTGGGGAAATTTCACCAGTAGTTATAGGAGGATCAATAAATCTATTGGTACTAATACTATCCTCATTCAGAACTGTAAGAGAAGCTACTCTAACATCGCCAGTTTCTCTACGCTTTTGCGCAATTGCATTAGCCCGCTGGTTATTTGATGTTTGAATACTAATTGCTCCTTTGGCTTCAACAACTAAAACTCTATTGTCTACCATCTGACATTTCCAATCCGGACGTTTAGTATTTCCATAAATTCTCTGAATAGTAGATGTCTTAATATTAAAAAGTTTTTCAGCAATTGCAACAGAAATTCCAACACCAAAATCCTCCGAAATTGTTTTTATAGTTTCAGAACCCGTAGCTTGTCGAATATCTGCTATCTTTATTCTAAATTCATTTGTGTTTGAATAAATTTTTTCAACCAAATCTGCTTTATCTAAGAATTTCATTCTATTTGAAGGCGCAAATCTTCTGGTTTGTATAGCCCCTATATTATATATTAGCTTATATAAATTAATATTAATTATTCTACTTGTAGTTACTTTATCTAAAGTATTCAAATCTGGTAGCAAAAGAGGATCAATTTCTACAGAAATCTGTCGATTCATAAAATGCAGTGCCATGTCTCTTATAAATGCCATAATTAATTTACCGTAAATAAGTTTCGATACTAAAACTACAAAACTTTCCTTAACATTCTACCCAATTGTAAGAAATTATTCAACATGCTTTTCCAAAAATAAACTTATCCACAACCCTCATCCTCACATTGCCACACCAAAAAAAAGCATTATTTTTACCCAAAATCATATACAAAAAATGAGCGGAGATAAAGAAGCAAAACTGAAGGCGTTACAGCTTACATTAGATAAACTGGACAAGGCTTACGGTAAAGGAACGGTGATGAAACTGGGCGACCAGGCTGTTGAAGAAGTTGAAGCAATCCCTTCAGGATCGTTGGGTGTAGACCTTGCCCTTGGCGTTAACGGCTACCCTCGCGGAAGGATAATAGAAATATACGGACCTGAATCGTCAGGTAAAACCACACTTACGCTTCACGCTATTTCTGAAGCGCAAAAAGCAGGTGGTATCGCTGCCTTTATTGATGCGGAGCACGCGTTTGACCGTGTGTATGCAGAAAAACTTGGTGTAGATATCGAAAACCTTATCATATCGCAGCCGGATAACGGTGAACAGGCACTTGAAATTGCTGAAAACCTTATCCGTTCGGGTGCTATTGATATCGTAGTAATCGACTCGGTTGCGGCACTTACGCCTAAGAGCGAGATCGAAGGCGAAATGGGAGATTCTAAAATGGGTCTTCACGCTCGTTTGATGTCTCAGGCACTTCGTAAACTTACGGCTACTATCAGCAAAACCAACTGTACGGTATTCTTTATCAACCAGCTTCGTGAAAAGATCGGTGTGATGTTTGGTAATCCTGAAACCACTACCGGTGGTAACGCACTTAAGTTCTACGCTTCGGTAAGGATAGACATCCGCCGTGCAGCGCAGATAAAAGACGGTGAGAATGTAATTGGTAACCGCACTAAAGTGAAGATCGTTAAGAACAAAGTGGCACCTCCTTTCAAAACGGCAGAATTCGACATCATGTATGGCGAAGGCGTTTCTAAAACAGGTGAGATTCTTGACCTTGCAGTGGAGTTTGAGATCATCAAGAAATCGGGCTCATGGTTTAGCTACGGCGATACCAAATTAGGCCAGGGACGCGATGCTGTAAAAGCGCTGATAAAAGATAATCCGGAACTCGCTGAAGAGCTGGAACTGAAAATAAAAGAGATGATAAAAGAACAGGCATCTTAAAATAAATATGAAAACCCGATTTTTTCGGGTTTTTTTATTGCTATTACGCAACCTTTTACGTTTTTTGTATCTATCTATAAACCGGTTTTTTACGCTGAACGATTTATGAAAAAGATTTTACTATTATTTACGGCATTATTTATCATCTCATCCTGTGATATGGAACCCGATGAAGCTCCACAATATACTGTCGAATTCTTGCCTGCCGACTGGGTTATCTATCCGCAATGGGTTGAAGCCGGGCGCAACTATGAGGTAAGGGTAGGATTCACCAAACCTAATGGCTGCTACCTGTTTGACCGCTTTACTTCGGAGAAAGACGGCAATGCCGTTCTTATTGCTGTACAAACTATGGTGCGTTTAGAAGGTGAATGCAGAAACTATGAAAACGAAAGTAAAGTAGAACAAAGTTTCACATTTACCTGTGATGAAAGCTATGCTCTTACTAATAACAGCTATACCTTTAAATTTTTCTCAGGCTATGATGTAGAAGGCAATAAAACATACGAACAGATAGTGATACCGGTTAAAAAATAACTTAAACTAACATAAAATTTGGGTCTAGATCAGCTCATAAAGGACTGCCAGAGTAACAGCATCCGGGCGCAGGAACAGCTATATAAGCTTCTTGCTCCTAAGATGTTTGCGGCCTGTCTTAAGTATTCGCGCAATCGTGCGGATGCCGAGGACAACCTGCAGGACGGTTTCCTTCTGATCTTCCAGAAAATTGGCCAGTTCCAGTTCAAAGGTTCTTTTGAAGGCTGGGCTAAAAGGGTAATGATCAATAATGTGCTTCAAAAATACCGTTCAGAAGGTATCTTCGAACTCGTTAGCGAAAACATCCCCGATGTTGCCGATGTTGAGATAGAAAGCGAAAGCATATCTATGGACTACCTTGTAGGCATAATACAGGAACTGCCTGACCGTTACAGGATGGTGTTTAACCTATATGTGATTGATGGCTATTCGCATAAAGAAATTGCTGAGATGCTCAGTATTACTGACGGCACCTCTAAATCCAACCTTGCCCGCGCAAGAATGATATTAAAAGAAAAAATTGAAGCCCTTCAGGGCAATAGCATACCAACCGCAAAATGAACGAGAAACACAATATAGACAGGTTATTCCAGGAAAAGTTCAAGGACTTTGAAGTGACCCCTCCTGATTTTGTATGGGAAAACATACGGGAGGAACTCCAGGAAAAAAAGAAACGCAGAGTCATTCCTATATGGCTAAAGCTATCCGGGGTGGCAGCGATATTGCTGCTCGGCGGACTCCTTACGACATTGTTCTTTAACGATACGGAAAATCCTGCCATCAATGCACCGGCTGTAGTTATAGAAGGTAAAAATACAAGTCCGGCAAATACTGACCCGGCATCGCCAGTCGTATCTGCTCCAAATCAGGCCGGCCCATCGGCTTCGGAAACAGGAACAGCTTCTCAAAATAATACAACAACAAACGACAACAATACAGCTGTAGCGGTTAGCGAAGAAAGCGTAAATGCTAATGCACCGTCTACACAAACTAACATCAACAATCAGAAAACAAACAGAAGAAACACTACCAATACTGCTTTAGACAGAAATAGCAATGCTGTTGCTTATGATGGCAACACTGCAAATAAGACAGGTTCTAAAAGAAGCAATCGCAATACCCAAATACAACAGGGTAATGCTGTTGTTGCCACATCAGGCAATAACCAAAACAATGGCAACCGTACTGATAAAAGATCAGGCAACATAAACAATGCTGCAACAGCAGAAGGCATTGCTGCTACCGATACAAATGCTAATGGCAAAAATGCAGCGCAGAAAAAAAACACAGCTAACCCTGTTTCTGCAACCGAAGGCATTGCTGCAACAGATAATAAATCATCAATCAAAAATACAGACAGTAATAATCCTGCTAACACTAACGGCACTCAACAAAAACAGAATGCTGTTAATAGCATAACATCTACTGAAGGTGTTGCTGCAACAGGAAATACATCGGGCACAGTTCCGGCGAATGCCGCAAACGACCCGGCATCAAAAAGCAATGTAATAATCGACAAGAATATTCCTGTCGGTACAAAAGTAGCACAAACTGCAATAGACACTAACAAGGTCGTTCCCCAAAACGAACTTGAAAAACTACTTGAGGAAAAACTGAAAGGTGAAGACAAAGACAAGCAGCTTGCCGAAAACAAAAAGAGTAAAGACCGTTGGAACATCAGGCCACAAGTGGCTCCGGTATTCTACAGTTCACTATCATCAGGATCGCCAATCAATGAGCAATTTGCTTCAAACAGCAAAAGCTATGACAGCGACCTTAGTTATGGACTTGGCGTAAACTATGCGGTAACCGACAGGATAAGTATCCGCTCAGGGATCAACACGGTTAACCTTAACTATTCTACTAACGATATTGCTTATTATGCTTCACTTAACAGCGGAACGTCAAATATAGGAACGTCGAAAGCAGCAGGTTTTGTTATCCAGCCTGCAAATGCACCGGCACCGGACGTGTTCCTTATTGACGGACAAAGCACTCAGCTTGTAGAGGGCTCCATGATTCAAAGAACAGGATATATTGAGATTCCTCTTGAAATGAGCTATGCTTTAGTGAACAAAAAATTCGGAATCGACCTGATAGGTGGTGTGAGTTCGCTATTCCTTAATGAAAATAATGTAAGTGTCCTTTCATCTACAGGTATGAGTACCGAAGTAGGTAAGGCACAAAACCTTAATAATCTACACTTCAGTACCAATGTAGGTATTGGCTTTAAATATCGTTTCTTTGATTCGTTCCAGGCCAGCTTTGAACCTACATTCAAATACCAGGTAAATGCCTACAGCAGGGATGCGGGTAACTTTAAACCGTATTTCATAGGGCTTTACTCGGGTATAAGTTTTAGTTTCTAAGCCTTGTTGGTTAGGCTACGGAAACTTTATTAGGTAGTTCTATTTGTAAAAGCGCTTCTGCAGTCCCGGAGGTGCTTTTATTTTTTTGTATTACGCAGCAAATCATCATAAAGTATCTGCCATACTTTGTCTTTCAGGTTTTTCAGGTCGGTCTTATCTTCCATAGATAAACCGTCAGTCTCCACAAAATTGTGCACTTTAGCCCTTAGCAATCCCGGTTTACCACTGAAGAAGTTAAACGAAAACCGCCTTTTGTTATCGTAAAAGCTCATCGGTACGATCGGGATTTGGTGCTCTATTGCCAGTCGGAATGCCCCGTCTTTAAATTCATCGAGCAGAATCGATTCGTCATCCGGCACACCTCCCTCAGGAAAGATACAGATACTAAGTCCCTGGTTCAGCCTTTTCTGCGCACGCTTAAAAACCTCAAAACGGCTTTTGGAACTGTTTCGGTCTACCAGTATGCAGGTGCGCTTGTAAAAGAACCCGAAAATGGGAATTTTTACCAGTTCTTTTTTGCCTACAAACACAAACGGATTCTTTGAAATGACAAGCATCAGCATAATATCCGTCATAGAGGTATGATTGGCTACCAGCATATAGCTTTTTCTTTTTTGCAGCTCTTCCTCCCGTTCAATCTTATAGGGCAGCCCCATACCAAACAGGATTATTTTTGCCCAGAAACGAGCCAGCACAAAAAACTGCGGATAGGTCTTTTCCGATGATATGGTGATGATTAGCAATGGCGACAAAACTATAATTGGCACTCCCATAAGGATATAGAACCAAATTCGCCATAGTGTCCACAAAAAATACTGTACTATTTTCATATATTCCAAATGTAAGGATTCAATCCTTATTTTCTACCCAAATCGTTTACCTTTGTGAAAATTCAATTTTTTGTAGAATGGCAAGAATATTAACCGGAATACAAAGTACCGGAACCCCGCATTTAGGCAATCTTTTAGGCGCCATCATACCGGCGATAGAAATGGCCAACAAACCAGAGAATGATTCATTCCTGTTTATAGCCGACCTTCACTCGACTACACAGATTAAGGACGGCACTACATTACGTGCTAACACCTATAGTGTAGCAGCTGCATGGCTGGCGTGCGGACTTGACATTAACAAAGTTATTTTTTACCGCCAGAGCGACGTGCCGCAAACAGCAGAGCTGTCATGGTACCTTAGCTGTTTCTTCCCTTTTCAGCGTCTTACGCTGGCCCACTCTTTTAAAGATAAGGCCGACAGGCTTGAGGATGTAAACGCAGGTTTGTTTACCTACCCTATGCTTATGGCTGCCGATATATTATTATATGACGCTGAATTTGTACCCGTTGGTAAAGACCAGGTACAGCATATCGAGATAACCCGCGATGTGGCTTCGCGCTTTAACCACCAGATGGGTGAAACTTTTGTATTGCCTGAGGCTGTTACCAGCGATGAGACAAAAATCATTCCGGGTACCGACGGTGAAAAGATGAGTAAATCTAGAAATAATTACATCAATATCTTCCAGGACGATAAACCGCTTCGCAAGCAGGTAATGGCAATCCAAACGGACAGCACGCCTCTTGAAGAGCCTAAAAATCCCGATACCTGTAATGTGTTTGCGCTATACAAACTACTGGCGACTCCTGAGCAGACAGAGGCTATGCGCGCCAATTACCTTGGCGGCAATTACGGCTACGGTCATGCAAAGCAGGCATTGTTTGAGCTTATCGTTGAAAAGTTCAAAACCGAAAGGGAAAAATATGCTTACTACATCAATAACCTTCCGGAGGTTGATGCCCTGCTGAAAACCGGAGCCTCAAAAGCTGCAACAATCGCTAATGGCGTATTACATAAAGTAAGGACTAAACTGGGATACGAATAGTTAGACAGTTTACAGTGGTCCGTTTACAGTTGCCACGAATTACACAAATTATCACGAATTGGTGGAATTAGTGTAATTTGTGGCTCTTTTTTTCTGAACACTGAACACTGAACACTGAACACTGAACACTGAACACTGAACACTGAACACTGAACACTGAACACTGAACACT
>QFQM01000793.1 GCA_003243255.1 Flavobacterium psychrophilum
CAATATGGCAATATATTTACGCAACATTATGGCAAAGATATACAAATAAGTTCATTTGGTAATAATTCGGTGCAAAAAAGTGAATTTTACCGCCATATTTTTAAATTTATTCAATCATCACACAGTTTATTTGAACAAATGTGATTACTGAATTGCGTAGTGTGCATATTATTTTTACAAGTTATTCCTGTTGCACCAAATGCTGTAAGTTCGGGTCGTTCTTAATCCGTTCCATTTCGCTTTCTACAATATGAACAATGTCTAATTTTATTAGACGGTAATTCTCCTCAATACTTTGCTTCATCTTATCCTCGCCCTGCTCATTTACAAAAGATAAGATTTGCGGTATTTGCTGATAGGCTTTGGTTTCGGCAGCAACTTTATCATTATCCACTACGATTTCAGCGTGAAAGATCTTTTGCTCGATACGCTCATCAAAGTTATCTGATACAGAACCGATAAACATACCCTGTGTTAGTGTTGAAATTTTGGAAGCTGGTATTAAGCTGTCTAACTGTGTGGAGATAGACGTAGATTTATCATTGCGGTTAATAGTCATACTTTGGCGTTTCTGCAACACTTTACCAAAGCGTTCTGATAGGCTCTTTGCCGTTTCTCCAACTACCTGACCACTAAAAATATTGCCGACTGTATTTTGTATTACCTTGCTTTCTTTATCGCCGTAATCCCTCGTCAATTGCGAAAAGTCCTGAAAGCCCAAGCAAACCGCTACCTTATTACTTCTCGCCGTTGCGATAAGATTGTCCAGTCCCCTGAAATAAATGGTGGGAAGCTCATCTATGATAACCGAACTTTTTAATTGCCCTTTTTTATTGATGAGTTTTACAATCCTTGAATTGTATAAACCCAAAGCAGCCGAATAAATATTTTGACGGTCAGGGTTATTGCCTACACATAAAATTTTCGGCTCTTTCGGGTTATTGATGTCGAGCGTGAAATCATCGCCTGTCATTACCCAATAAAGGCTCGGCGAAATCATTCTTGATAAAGGAATTTTTGCCGATGCAATCTGTCCCTGTAACTGGTCTTGTGCGCCGCCTTGCCACGCATCCATAAAGGGCGACAAATAATTTTCCAAATTGGGGTAAGAGGTTAAAATCGTGAACACGTCCGAATACTTTTTATTCAGCAATTCAATGGCGTGTGGGAACGTACAATAC
>QFQM01000794.1 GCA_003243255.1 Flavobacterium psychrophilum
CCGGCAAAGGGAAAGTAGGATATTGCGGATCCTTGTTATCCGATTTACAAATGATCATCCCGCCCTTATCCAGGTAATTCAGGCAGCGTTTCAATACAATGTTGTCTACCTCCTGGGCACTGTTGACTAATATATATACAAAGCCGTCCCGGATGTCCCTGAGGTTTTCAACGTACTCCCCAATCACAACGTCTCCCGGATAAAAGCCTGCCCGGTCAGCCAGCATACTGTAGCCGCTTACTTCAAAAGCCCGGAAGGTACCGTTACTCAGTCCTGGTACTCGAAAGGAAGGAAGGCTTTCAATAAATTCAGGTTGATGAAATCCTTGCAGATAACCTGCCTGTGCGCGGATAGGAACCAGAACAATATTGTCTTTACCAGACGTATCTACAGTTGCTACCAATGTCCGTAAAGGCGGGGTGAGCTCAACAGGCGGGGATTTACTCAGGCCCATCAGGCGGTCCCAAGTTGTTGAGTAATGGTCAACAATTTTATCCAATGTCTCTATGGAAGGGTACATTAGCCCGCCTTCAATCTGGGAAACCGCAGAACGGCTTAAATTCACCGGTGCTCCAAAATCACCCTGTGAAAGCCCTTTTTCAACCCGCAAAGCTTTAATCTGGTTACCTACAAGCTCTTTGTTTACCATAAATATATTTGTTTATCAAAACTTGACAATATTAGTAAGTAATAATTAACATTGCAAAGAGCGAATCAGAAAAGAGGATATAAGGGTTGGTAGTTAAAAGAGGATAAAGGAGGGTACAAGGCGTAAAAAAGAAATAACAATATGAAGCAGGAGATCACAAAAACAGGAAACACAGGAGAGAAACCAGAATTTTTCGTCTTAAAACCCTACAATCACAAACAACTGGCTGACTTTTATGGGGTCTGCTGGCTCACCTTTCAGCGCTGGGTAAAAAAACATGACCAGGAGATTGGTAAAAAACAGGGTCACTTTTATAGCATTAAACAAGTACTCATCATTTTCAAAATCTTCGGCATGCCCAAACGCTTTAGCATATCCGTATCGGATGTAGAGGAGATGTTTAAGGCGGCTTAGGTTTTTACGATGGAGAGCGGTAGGTCAAAGTCAGCGGAAGCTGACTTTTTTGCTTTTAAATACCTCAGCTGCTCTCACAATTGTGATTTCGCATTCCAGGCTGCCTCCGTTTTTATA
>QFQM01000795.1 GCA_003243255.1 Flavobacterium psychrophilum
CGAGCTGCATGCACGCCTACTCGACGGCTGCCGGCAGCGCTTCGGCCGGTTGGACGTGCTGATCAACAACGCCGGTATCACCCACCGCTCGCCTACGCTGCGCACCGATCCAGCGGTATTTCGCAAGGTCATGGCGGTGGACTATCACGCGCCGCTGGAACTGACCCTGGCCGCCCTGCCGCTGCTGCGTGAAAGCCGCGGCCAAGTGGCCGCCATCGGCTCCATGGCCGGCTGGATGCCGGTGCTCGGCCGCGCAGGTTACTGCGCCGCGAAAAGCGCCCTGGGCCAGGCCTTCGAGGTGCTGCGCGCCGAGATCGCCCGTGACGGCATCGGCCTGCTGATGGTCTATCCGAGCTTTCTCGATACGCCCATCGACCGCAATGCCTTGGGCGGCGACGGCAAACCGGCCGGCCATGCCCGCTCGACCATCGGCAGGATTCGCGGCGCCGACTGGATGGCAAGTCTGATTCTCGATGCACTGCAACAGCGCCGCGAACGCCTGTTCCCGGATCGTGGCAGCTGGCTGGCGAGCCTGCTCTGGCGCCTGGCGCCGGCGCTGTACCACCGCAAGATGAGCCAGCGTTTCGCCGGGGAAATGAGCTGATGGCCCTGGCGCCCTACGCCCTCGGCGGCTTCATTCTGCTGGCCTACACCCTGGAAGCCGTTACTGGCTTTGGCAGCGTGGTCATCGCGCTGTCGCTCGGCGCATTGCTGCTGCCCATCGATCAGCTGTTGCCGATCCTGGTGCCGCTGAACATCTGCATGACCGGCTATCTGGTGCATCGCCACTGGCAGCAGATCGACCGCCGCCTGCTGCTTGGCACCCTGCTGCCCGGCATGCTTATCGGCACGTTACTCGGCTATTGGCTGCTGCCTTATCTGGACACCCAGGCATTGAAGGTCGGCTTCGGTGCGCTGATCGTCTGGTTCGCCGGCCGCGAACTGTGGCGCCTGCGCCGGACGAGCGCACTGCCGCAACGCCCGGCCTGGCTGACTCGCTGCATTACCCTGGCCGCAGGCCTCAGCCACGGCCTGTTCGCCTCGGGCGGCCCGCTGCTGGTCTACGGCCTGGCTGGCACCCAGCTGGACAAGGCGCGACTGCGCGCCACCCTGGTCACTGTCTGGTTCACCCTCAACAGCCTGCTCACCCTCGCCTTTCTGCTCGACGGCCGCCTGCTG
>QFQM01000176.1 GCA_003243255.1 Flavobacterium psychrophilum
AAAAACAACTCAAACAACATGAGGGAAACAACAGGCTTTCTACACCCGACGGCTTCCCGGGAAAGAGAATTATTCATGGACGTGCTGCGTGGGTTTGCCATCCTGGGCATTTTTATTGCCAACTTAAATGGCTTTTCCTGGTATTCTCCTGATGCCGGAAACAGCGGACCATGGCTCTTGCCCAAACCCGATCATATAATGGCATTCATTCATCATATGTTCATAGAAGGGAAATTCTATTCCATCTTCAGCCTCCTGTTTGGCTGGGGAATAGCTTTGCAGATGAAGAGAGCGGCAGACAAAGGTATGGATGCCGTTCCGGTCGTAAGAAGAAGATTGGGATGGATGTTGCTATTTGGTACAATTCATTTGATGATCTGGTCGGGAGACATTGTGTTCTTTTATGCATTGCTGGGATTCATTTTGCTGCCAATGCAAAAATTATCGAACAAAGCATTAGTCATAACCGGAAGCCTATTGATCCTGTCTCCAATAGCACTTTATGCAGCAAAATCTAAGTGGCCGGTGCTTAACTGGCCTGCAGGCTTTCTGTTTGAAACCGGCGGAAAAATACAGGGACTTCTAACCGGCGTAGCAATCAATACAGATGAAGAATTTGCAACTTACCTGAAACAAGCCAACTGGTGGGAGGCGATCAAAACAAATATCCCTGGCTTTTTCTTTCGCTATGGCTATTTATTCTTTGTGAGCAGAATACCGAAGGTGCTCGGTATGTTCCTGATAGGCTATGCACTTGGCCGCTCAGGTTTCTATACCAATATCCGTCAACATAAAAAGATCTTGTACATAGTAATTGGGACAGGTATAGTTATAGGACTTCCCGCCAACTATATGCTTGCCCACTACATGACCTATAATATGGGTGATTACTGGCAACTAAACACAGTGGGTCTTTACCAGACGATCGCTTATGCGCTGGGTGTTGCGCCGCTGGCACTGGCCTATGTGGCCGCATTGATGCTTATCTTCCAGGCAAAGCCGGCAGCCAAAGTGCTGTCGATACTGGCGCCGGTGGGGAAAATGGCATTCAGCAATTATCTTCTTCAGTCGATCATCGGGAGCATCGTTTTTTTAGGAGCCGGGTTTGGCTATATGGGCGAGGTAGGACCTGTATATTATACCATCTTCGGCATGATCGTATTCGTCTTCCAGATCGCCCTTAGCCATTGGTGGCTTCGATATTTCAATTATGGCCCCATCGAATACCTGTGGCGTAGCGCTACTTATAAAAAATGGCAGCCGATGCGGAAAGGATATTCTCCCATTTAATTTGTCGACAATGAAAACGGCACTGTGTAATTCAGACTATTAATGAGCCTTTTGCGGCCGGAGGCGGAGGGTCATCCAACATAAAGTAGTCCCCACGGCGAAGTGCACGTAACAAACGGCGGTTCCTGCGTTTTGTAAAGTTGGTAACGACTTGTTCTTCTGTATCCAGGGCTACAGTGGTTGTCCGTTGTTCTTTCAGGTGCCGGCAGAAGAGGTTTATCGCCTGTGGCGTATAGCGCAGCTGCAGCCATTCCAATATATCTGTTTCTTTCCATCCATATTTAAGCCAGGTCATGGCTTCACCAGTTAGTCTGCGATATAACGCATGTTGCTTTTGCCGGACCGGTAAACCGGCATATACCGCCGAGCCAATGCGGGAGGCTCTTGCCAGCAAGGTCGCATATTCCATCGTTTTACGGAAAGCCGCATCTTTCTTCACCCGCTCGCTGGTCAGTGAACTGCGGCTGCGCATAAAATAACGCCCATGCATCTTATAGATGCACACGGCACCAATGGTACCTATAACGAGTGGTACGCCTTCAAACCGTGCCATAGGAATCATTTTATACAAAGTTAGTATGCTGTATAGCCCTTTGAGAATTTATGTCGTGGAGAGCATTGAACGTTGGGGTGGACTCCGATAATGGTTGGGGTGAAAGCATGCGTTTAGAAGATCGTTCAGTAGCCTTTGGAGACAGAATTTGATACTCCTGCCGTTATCCAGCCCTGGCTCCATCCATGCCCCAGCCTTGCAGGTTGAAGCGCACTTTGAGCAAGATTATACTTACATGGAGCATGGATGAGACAAGCAATAAGCCCTAAACGGACAATTATCTAACCAGTTATTTAAGATTTACCGGGCTTTGTTGATTTCACCAGCACAACAGTTATAAAAAGATTGGTAAATTCAGGAACGCATAAATGCTAAAAATGAATATAGAATTCATTAATACCCCGTTCAGATTAGAGATCTATGGAGTTTCCGGGTTTGCACCTAATAAGGACTATGTGGGAACTGCATTTAAGTTAAGCGGTAAGATGTGGGAAATAGTCAAGGCGAACAGTCTAAAAAATAAAGGGCTTAACATTTGGGTTTATGAACCAAATGAAATGGTATTTACCGGCGTTGAACTTGACGATGCTCCGAAGCATGACATCGGCTTAGAGGCTAAAAGCATAGCCTTAACAAAGTATGCTTATTACAAACATACCGGCCCTTACCATCTTATAAAGCAAGTGGGGCTAAACATGCAAAATGAATTAAAGAGCAAGGGCTTTGAAGTTGGCCTTCCTTACATTGAAATCTATGGGCATTGGACAAACGATGAAACCAAATTAGAAACAGAGCTTCTGATGTCTTTGAAGTAATTTGTTAACAGGCAAACCAGAAACTGCTTTAACTAACCAGCCGGTTATTACAAACACCTACCAGTTTGATTTAACACCTGATTCGTATGAATTACACCCGCTGTTTAAAGCGTCATTTTAGAAATAGCATAGTATATGTCTTTTTTATCCTGTCAATTCCCAAAGGCTTAATTGCCCAAACCGACCCGCCATTTAAATCCATATCGGCAGATATCATCAAACTTTCGTCTAAAGTATTGGGTGAAGACCGAAAAGTTTATATTTATGTACCGCCTGTAGATAGCTTGTTGCCCAACAAGCGTTACCCCGTATTATATGTACTTGACGGAGACAATCACTTTAGCCTGATTGCAGAATATTGCCGGTATCTTAGCCGCCGGGACGTAAATGTTGTGCCCGAAATTATTATAGTGGGTATCCCTAATACAAACCGCACCAGGGACCTTACCCCTACCCATAGCATTTTGGGTTATGACGGAAGGCCTGATACGAGTTCAAACTCCCGGTTTAAGTCAAGTGGCGGCGGCAATAATTTTTTGCAGTTCATAGGCGCTGAGCTGATACCTTATGTTGACGCACGCTACAAAACACAACCTTTTAAAATTTTTGCAGGCCATTCATTCGGCGGTATCACTACAATCAATTGCCTGTTAACGCAGCCAAATATGTTTAGTGCTTATATAGCTATAAGCCCATCCTTTTGGTGGGATAAGAGCTATTTACTTAGCCTCGCTGATGAAAAACTACAACATGATCGGATTATCAATAAAATGATCTTTTACAGCGATGCGAATGAAGGTATGCCGGACGATCCTACCTTTCATGCCAATCTTTTAAAATTCGACTCTATAATTATCCAAAGAAAGATAACGGGTTTAGACCATAAGTATGTTCACTATCCCGAAGACACGCATATGACGGAACCCATAAAAGCCTATTATGACGCTTTGCGATTTATTTTCAGGAAATGGGATAGCCATTAATACCTAAATAAAGTTACCTATGACTTTAGTCCAAAGCAGAACTTACAGCCCGTTTCAAAATCACATCCCGCAAACGGTCCTGGTGTGCATCACCCCATTTCCCAAGTGCGTCAATCACAGGGATCAATGTTTTACCGAATTCGGTGAGGCTGTATTCTACTTTCGGTGGCACAACAGGATAGATTTTTTTCGTAATTAATTCGTGGTCTTCTAATTCTTTCAATTGCACATTCAACACACGCCTTGTAGCATCAGGGATTTTTCGCAGTAATTCGCTGGGGCGTTTGTGGCCCTGATCAATAAACCATAATAAACGGATTTTCCATTTGCCGTAAAGCACTTCGCCAATCAAATCAAGTCCGCAATTCAGGTTGGGTGATGTCTTTCTTTCGTACATGTTGCAAAGTTATACATATGTCCTATTTTCTGCAATAGGGGATAGATTTATCCCTATGTGAATCGTAACTCCGTACTTGTTCCGTCATCCTTTACGTCTCAATTTTGCCCTATTATCAATTTTTAAATCAGGACAAAACAATGGAACAGTTCAATTTCAACGATGAGTTATCAGGCAAGATTACCCTCGTGACGGGCGGTACAAAAGGCGCCGGAAGAGCTATTGCAGAAAGGCTGGCGGAGGCTGGCGCAACGGTGATTATTACGGCCAGAAACGCCCCGGAAAAAGAAAGCGGCAAACTGCATTTCATTGCTGCCGATTTAAGCAAGGCAGAAGGAACATCAAAAGTAGTCAGCGAGGTGTTATCGACTTATGGAAGGCTGGATATTCTTGTGAATAACCTTGGTTCTTCAACAACACCCGCCGGTGGTTTCGCCTCGTTGACAGACGAAGACTGGATATCGACATTGCAAGCCAACCTGCTTGCTCCGGTTCGATTGGACAGAGGATTTTTACCGCAAATGATCGAACAAAAAAGTGGTGTCATTATTCACATTGCGTCCATTCAGGGCAAATTGCCTTTGTATGATTCCACTTTACCTTATGCCGCTGCGAAAGCTGGCTTAAGAAATTACAGCAAAAGCTTATCCAACGAAGTCACTCCTAAAGGTGTTCGGGTGCTGACCGTTTCGCCAGGATGGATAAATACAACAGCATCGATAGCCTGGTTGGGCGAGATTGCAAGAAATGCTAATAGTACTGTTGAAGAAGCTCAGCAAAGCGTGATGGATGCTTTGGGTGGAATACCCTACGGCAGGCCCGCCGAACCAAAAGAAGTAGCCGAATTGGTTGGTTTTTTGGTTTCGCCAAGAGCCGCTTATTTGACAGGAACGGAGTACGTTATTGATGGCGGCACCGTACCAACTATCTAATCACTATTTAAAAGCTTACAAAATGAACTTATTTAAAGTAGTTCCAATTTAGTTAAGGGACAAAACGATTTTGATAATACAGCCTATGCAGATTGTTTTTCCGAAACAGCCGTAGTGTTTGATGAGGGAAAAACCCACACCGGAAGAAAAGAAATAGAACATTGGATTGATGATGCAAATAAGCGATACAAGGCCGTAATTTGGTTTACTGCATAAAAAGATAAATAGACTGTTGTAATCAAAAGGTAAACCGGTAACAGCAATTTTATCACCTTCCTGTGCAACTGCAAGGGGAACCGCTTTTCCAATACCGGAATTCCCCCGAAATACATTTCATCAAACAATAATAATTGCTGTTTACGCTTCTTTTGCATCTAACACGTCTTCGCTTTTTACTGCGAGAATATCTGTATATATTATTTCCGGATCTTTGGCTAACAGATTCGGAGCATTCGCCATCAATGCCTGGCCAACCTTGCCGGCAAGATGTGATTTGCGTCCTTCGTCATGCGGAAAGGTATCGAAAATACCAAATGAAGAAGGGCCGAATTGAACGCCATACCATGTTATGGTATCAGGTTCTTCTTGTACAAGCGCTAAACCGCTACGCAGAAAATCTGCTACTTCTTTTTCTTTGCCGGGCTTGGCTTCGAGCCTTACCAGCAATGCTACCTTTTTTTTCATAATACTTTTTTATTCTTTACTGAATGATCAACTATTGAGTACTGTCTTTTCTTTTTTGGAGCTTCCTTGTTTCACTGCATCGCCACCGGCTTTTGCCACTGTATGGTCATTTTCAACGGTGCTTCCAGAAACACCAATAGCACCAATTGTTTTACCATCTTCACCTTTGATTGGTATTCCTCCGGGAAATGTGATCAATCCACCATTTGAATGTTCGATGTTGTACAATGAGCCACCCGGTTGAGAGAGCGCTCCCAAATCACCACTGTTCATGAAGAACCATGCAGCTGTTTTTGCTTTTTTAATGGAGATGTCAACCGAACCAAGCCATGCCCCATCCATGCGGGCAAATGCAACGAGGTTAGCCCCTGAATCTACGATACAGATGTTCATTAACAAGTTCAATTCGCTGGCCTTTTCTTTTGCAGCTTTTATCGCTGTTTCAGCTTGGAGTAATGTGATGTTCATTTATAATTGTTTTTGTTTTAAAAAGTATTGTGATTAATCCCCTTTAATACGATCACAGCAACTTAGTTGTGGTGTGGCTCAAGCGTCGCCTCTTCTTTTACTTTTGGTTTCTTCACACTACCGTGCGGATCGATCACAAATTTTTTGGATACTCCTTTGTCAAAATCTTTGTACCCTTGCGGAGCTTCTTCAAGCGAAATAAGTGTGACATTTACCGCTTTGGCTGGTTGTATCTTTTCGTGAAGAATGGCCTGCATCAACTGGCGGTGATACCTCATCACCGGTGCTTGTCCCATGTGTAAGTGTTGTGATTTGCTCCAGCCAACGCCTATACGCAAGCCAAGGATCCCCAATTTTGCATTCTCATCCTTTGCTCCTGGGTCCTCAGGCACATACAAACCAGGGATACCCAAATGCCCCCCTGCTCTTGTCACATTCATTAGATCATTAAGCATTTCAGCAGGTGCTTCTTTCTTTGCATCATGACCATGACCGTGACCCTCAAATCCCACACAATCAACAGCGCAATCGACTTCCGGTATTCCCAGGATGTTGTCAATTTGCTCTGCCAGTGTTGCGTCCATGGATACATCAAGAGGTTCACATCCAAAACTTTTTGCTTGTGCAAGACGTTCCGGATTTAAATCGCCGACAATTACACAAGCCGCTCCCAGCAGTTGACAAGAAACTGCACATGCCAAACCAACCGGTCCTGCACCGGCTATGTAAACAGTCATGCCGGGTTTTACACCTGCATTTACAGCGCCATCATAACCTGTTGGCAGAATATCAGATAATAAAGTAAGGTCCATGATCTTTTCCATTGCCTGCTCCTTATCAGGAAACTTAAGTAAGTTAAAATCTGCGTAGGGCACCATCACATATTCAGCCTGGCCGCCGATCCATCCGCCCATTCCTACATAGCCATAAGCACCGCCCGGAACTGTGTTGACATTAAGGCAGATTCCTGTATTGCCCTCTTTACAGTTGCGACAACGTCCGCAGGCTACATTAAATGGAACAGAGACAATATCTCCGACCTTAATGTATTCTACATCACGTCCTGCTTCGATAACTTCTCCTGTGATTTCATGGCCTAAAATAATTCCTTTTGGTGCGGTGGTACGCCCTCTTACCATGTGCTGGTCACTACCACATATATTCGTAGTTACCAATTTGAGAATGACCCCATGATCGCATTTTCTACCGCCGGGCCCAATGAGCTTTGGGAAATCTATATTTTGAATTTCCACAACGCCGGGTCCCATATAGGCGAGTCCTCTGTTGTTTGCCATAGTTTGTTCCTCCTTTTATTTAATTGCCCGCCTGCCAAAGCAATGCGAAGGCATGGTGATTTTATTTAGTGCTCTTCTACTTCTCCGTCTTTGATTTCCGAGCGAAAAAAAATTCAACGAGAGGCTGGCGTGAGCCGCAGCAGTTCGCCATCCTTCCCATTAGTCAAAAGCCACACAGATCCATCCGGCGCTTCAATGACATCACGAATGCGGCGGTGGAGATAGATTCTCTCTTCAGTCTTGACGCGGTTACCATCAAGTGTGAGACGAAGCAGTATCTCGGATGAGAGGCCTCCGAGAAGCGCATTATTACTCCAGCCGGTAAAGCGACTTCCTGTGTATAAGATAAGCCCTGAGGGAGAGACTGCTGGATACCAGTAGTAGTTCGGCTTAACGTACCTGGCAGTTGTCGGAGAGACCAGATATCAGGACGTATGCCTTTTTTGTTGATGAACGGATTGTCGCTTGGGAACGAGCCGTCGGGGTTGATGCGTACGATCTTGCCAAGGTTAGTGCTCATATCCTGCGCCGGATCGAATCTCTGACGATCACCTGAGGTGATGAACAATTTGCCATCGGGCAAAAAGGTCATTCCCCATGGTTCACTGAGCGTGGCCAGACGTTCTACCTTCACCGGTCCGGATTTCGTCTGCACAATTTCACCAGCCGTGCTGGTTGTATCCTGACCAGTAGCGATGGCAGAGATGAACAATGCCGCAATCATTATAATTTGAAATTTGCATGGCATGAGATCTTAGTTTTTAATTCAATTTTTTTTCATAGCCCAGTACAACCAAAGCAACATAAATATAGAGAGTGATACATAGGCATTGATGAATGCCGCAATAAATGCAATCGAATAAACAGGAATGCCAATGAGGTAATTTCTTGTAATTGATTTTATTTTTTATCTGTAATATTTTCGATTACTAATTTCCGGTTATGGCTTGCTGTAAACCAAAGCCAGTTATACGCAAGATTTATAATTAAAAAAATGCCAGTATATACACCACATGCTACATTAGCAGAAGGAGTTAAAAGAAATTCGCTTACTAACAGTGTCGGGTATGGAACTATTATTATCAGGAAAAGTAAAAAGCCGTTGGCAAACGTAAACCTACTATCAATACGATGAACCAATCTAAATATGTTGTGATGATGAACCCACATAATGAGAATGGTAAAGAAACTAATGAACAATGACAGGTAATAGGGCCAGAGCTTTCCCAGCTCTTTCATCAATACTAAATTTGATTTTTCTTCTTCAAATGAGGGGTTACCACCTGGTAAATCAGCAGTATCATTTCAACAGCAAAACACCATCACTGAAACCTTCCACTTTTGCTGCTTCCATCCCAATGTGGTTATTACCTTCCTGGTCAGATTTGTTTCAGAGTGCTATTGATTGTATCAGAACAAATATTTTTCAATCATTGTTCCGACTTCCTCCTAATGTCCTACAGTCGTCACGCCAAGCTTGAATTTGAATGATTGATTTAAGAACACAAGTTATGCCCCTCAAACGCAGCACGGTAGTACATTTCGGTAAAACTGTGGTATTTTTATGCAAGTATTGCTCGCATCTTCGTCTTGTAATCGGAAGGGGTCAATCCGGTTTTTTTATGGAACACACGGGTGAAATGCGATTTTTCGTTATAGCCCAACTCAAAGCCGATTTCAGAAATTGTTTTATTCGTGTGTATTAAAAGTTGCCTTGCCTCTACGAGCTTTCTTGTTTCAATAATTTCAGTAACACTCATGTTCAAAACGGCATGGGTAATGTTGTTCAAACTCCGTGCTGTCGTGTTCATTTTGCTTGCATAAAAAT
>QFQM01000796.1 GCA_003243255.1 Flavobacterium psychrophilum
AACCGTGGTGATCACCGCCGGCGAACCCTTCGGCCAGCCCGGCAGCACCAACAGCCTGAGGATCGAAACGCTGCATTGACTCACCCCGTAGCCCGGATGAAATCCGGGGAATGCTCGACTGCTGCTTCCCGGCTTTCATCCGGGCTACGCATAAAGCCAACGTAGGGTGTCGCGGGGCCGCCTAGGCCTTGCGTACCTGCTATGGCAAAGCGGTTTTGGTGCGCACGGCGCACCTTACACGGCTCCTCCAAACGACACGGACGCCCCCCCTCTCCCGCTTGCGGGAGAGGGGCTGGGGGAGAGGGCTCTCTTGGCGCATACATCATGCCTCCACTACCAACCTCACACCCTGCCCTGCAAAGCCTGCGCGCCCTGCTCAGCGGCTTCGCCCAGATCTTCCTGCAACAGCACCCAGGTTGCGGCCTGCTGGTACTGCTCGCCATTCTGATCGGCGCACCCGAGCTGCTACCCGGTGCCCTGCTCGGCGGCCTGACCTCGACGTGGGTGGCGCAGCGCCGTGGCTACCCGGAAGCGGACATCGCCATTGGTCTGTACGGCTACAACGGCGTCCTGCTCGGCCTGCTGCTCAGCCTGAAACTGCCGTGGACGCCGCTGCTGCCCGGGCTGATCGTCGCCAGCGCCACCCTGTCCAGCCTGCTGCTGGCACCCTGGATGCGGCGCATGCGCCAGCATGGCTGGCTGCCCGCCTTCACCTTTCCCTTCGTGCTGCTGGGTTGGCTGCTGCTGGCACTGCTCGCTCAGCTGGAGCTGTCAGCTGCACCCCCAGCCAGCACGCCCGACGCGCCGGCGCTGAACCTCCTGCAGCTGATACTCGCCGTGCTGCGTGGCCTCGGTCAGGTGATCTTCCTCGACTCGCCACTGGCCGGCCTGTGCCTCCTGCTCGGCTTGCGCCTGGCCGATGGCCGCATGGCGCTATGGGCGCTGCTGGGTTCTAGCAGCGGCTTCGCCCTGGCGATTTTCCATGGTTGGCCCAGCGATGGTGCCCTCGCCGGCCTCTACGGCTATAACGCCACCCTCGCCTCCATCGCACTGGCCCAGGTACACCGCAACCTCTGGGTGCCCGCCCTCGGCATCCTGCTCGCCCTGCTGCTGCAGCCCGGTTTCAGTGCCCTCGGCCTGCCGGCACTGACCATGCCCTTCATCCTCGCCTGCTGGCTG
>QFQM01000177.1 GCA_003243255.1 Flavobacterium psychrophilum
CACGACTTTTCGGAAATCCATCCAATCCAAACGTTGAAACTGTCATAGCATTTACTTCTCCCGGCCCATCAAATTCCTCAACCTCAATAAACCATTTTTTAAAAAGATTGATCGGATCTTCGGGAAGATTATCTTCCAAAAGCTCGCTTTTTTCATAGGAACGGCGGTAATTGCTTAAATCTGTCATTTCTTTATGATTGTTGGATTATTTGAAAGTTCGACTTTTGGATCAAAGTTTATATAAATATACGAATTGTCAGATATTCTATAATCTAACAATCCAACTATCTAAAATCTAATTGAACTCAAATTCTTTGCCGTCATCGGCCAGATGAACATTGGCAAATACTGCTTCGGCTTCTTCTTTAAAAGGTTCTATTGAGCCGTATCGGGTAGAATAATGCCCTAGTATAAGATGTTTTGCATTCGCCTTTAGAGCGATTTCTGCTGCCTGTTTTGCAGTTGAATGCATTGTTTTTTCGCAATACTGCTCATCCACATTCAGGAAGGTACTTTCATGGTATAATACATCCACATCCCTTATAAGCGACACTATAGTTTCGTCATACAACGTGTCTGAACAGAATGCATAGCTCATTGGCGGATAAGGATCAAAAGTAAGCTCCTCATTTGGAATTACTTTACCATCATCAAGCGTCATATCACTGCCACTTTTTATTTTATTGTAATAACAGGTTTCAATACCATATTGGTTAACGGCATCAATATTGAGCTTTCTGTCGCCTGTCTTTTCCTGAAAGTGGAAACCATTGGTATAAACCCTGTGTTTTAAAGGTATAGTGCTTACAATAACTTTATCATCTTCAAAAATTACTTCAGACTCTTTACTGTCAAGTTCATGGAAATAAAGATTATAGCTGGTCCACGAACCCGAAGTCTTTAATAAAAGTAATATAACTTCTTTAATTCCCTTAGGTCCATAAACATGTAGGTCATTCTGCCGGCCAAGTAGTGAAAATGTAGATATAAGACCTATTAGCCCATAAAAATGATCTCCATGCAGGTGAGATATGAAAATATGGTTAATACGTGAGAATTTAATCTTGTTTTTCCTCAGCTGTACCTGCGTGCCTTCCCCGCAATCAATCAGGAACATCCTGCTCTTCATTTCCAGTACCTGTGAAGTTGGATTAGTTAATGTTCGGGGAGTTGCGGCATAACAGCCAAGTATGGTTAAATTCATTGTATTATCTTGTTTCAGTATTCAGGCTCCAAGTTACCCAAATACTTAAAACCTTTATTTTTTAAAAGCCGAGATCCCTTTCAATCTCTTCCATTTCAATTATATCGTGTGCCTCAAGCAATGTAGGCACTACAACCATCTCATCGGGAACATCAGAGAAATCAATATCTGACGCTACCATTACGAATGATTTTTTTGCTTTTCTGTGTTTGTTGGATAACGAAAGGAAAGAAAGCAAAACTTCCAGCGTAATTTCCTTATCCTGACTTAAATCAAGGATAATGTTACGCTCCTTATAGTTGTTATATTCGGCAGTTATTTTATCCAGAAAAGCTTTTACGTCTCCCTGAGTATCTTTAATAATAACTGTATGTCCTTTTTCTTCTACTTTCATTTATTTTTGAGTTGCTAAGTTGCTTAGTAACTAAGTTACTGAGTTTTTTACTCTGCTAAATTAAATTCTGATAATTTACAACAGCATCGGACTTCGGACATCCTACCAAAATCTTTATTACTGTTTAATCTTCGATGCTAAAAGATAAATAACCGCCATTCTTACTGCAACACCATTCTCCACCTGATCAAGGATAACTGATTGCTGCGAGTCCGCTACATCGCTGGTAATTTCCACTCCACGATTGATTGGCCCCGGGTGCATAATTACGATTTCTTTATTCAAGGAGTCCAATAAAGCTTTGTCAACTCCGTATTGCTGTGCATACTCACGCGTAGACGGGAAATAATTCACATCCAGTCTTTCATTCTGCACCCTAAGCATATTGGCTACATCAGCCCATTCCAATGCTTTACGAAGGTTTGGTTCAACTTTTACTCCAAGAGATTCGATATACTTCGGTATTAGTGTATTTGGCCCGCAAACCTTAACTTCAGCACCCTGCATCTGCAATGCAAATATGTTTGATAATGCTACCCTCGAGTGAAGGATATCGCCAACAATAACAACTTTTTTACCTTCTACTCCACCTAGCCTTTCACGGATTGTATATGAATCAAGAAGACCTTGCGTTGGATGTTCGTGAGCACCGTCACCGGCATTAACGATACTTGCTTTTACATTCCTTGAAAGGAAATGAGCAGCTCCCGGTTTTTCATGACGCATTACTACCATATCAACCTTCATAGAAAGGATATTATTTACAGTATCTATAAGCGTTTCGCCTTTCTTAACCGAAGACTGTGCAGCCGAGAAACTTATTACATCGGCAGAAAGCCTTTTTTGCGCCAGTTCAAAAGACAGTTTCGTCCTGGTACTGTTCTCAAAGAAAATATTAGCAATAGTAATATCCCTAAGTGAAGGAACTTTCTTTATCGGTCTGTTGATTACTTCTTTAAATTGATCGGCAGTCTCAAAAATAAGGTCAATATCGTTCTTGTTGATATATTTTATTCCTAATAAATGATTAACGCTTAATTCTTTCATTGTTGTTACTGTTGCAGTTAAGCCTTATATTAAAAAAACACTGTCTTCCCCTTCATTTTCCTTCCAGGTCACTTTTACTTTCTCATCATTGATAGCATCTACCTGACGGCCTCTGTAATCGGGCTGTATTGGCAGGTGACGACTAAAGCGACGATCGATAAGTACAAGCAGCTCGATCTCAGACGGTCGCCCGAATGACTGTATTGCTGTAAGTGCTGCACGAATGCTACGGCCTGTATAAAGGACATCATCTATGAATACCACTTTTTTATTCTCTACAAGAAAATCAATTTCGGTCTTATTTGCCTCAAGAGGTTTGTCATGACGGCGAAAATCATCCCTGAAGAAAGTTATATCAAGAAAACCAAGCTCTATGCCTGACACATTGTATTCCTGTTCCAAAAGCTGTTTGATGCGTTCGGCAAGAAAACGGCCGCGTGGCTGAAGACCAATAAGTACGGTGTCTGAAAAATCGAGATGTTTTTCAATCAACTGGCAGGCCAAACGGTGTAGGATGATATTGACTTCTCTTGAAGTAAGCAATATTTTGTGGCTCATAATGCGGTATTGTGTTTGGATTGTAAAAGTAGGTAAAAAATGGATTTAGAAAAAATATGAACGCAATAAATTAGACCAATTCTACATACTCTTACATCTTAATTTTTTTATAATTGATTCAATTTTAACAAAATCCTGTTTTCACAGTGGTAACTTTAAGGTAAATAACCTCAAAAACAAAGAAAGCCATGCAAAACAGACTATTCAAACTAGGATTCCTCGCGCTATTCTTAAGCACTATGCTAACAAGCTGCGAACTTATAGGCGATATCTTTCAGGCCGGTATGACGGTAGGAATCGTAATCGTAATCGCAGTAATCGTATTAATAGTGTGGCTTATAAGCCGCTTCAGAAAATAAGTTGGTTGGTATCATTTATAAAAAAATCCCGTAAACACTTTGCTTACGGGATTTTTACTTATTAATTGTACATTTTCTTTCTCAGTTCCTGAATCTTTTCATCATCAAGATAATCATCGAATGTCATGTAACGGTCTATAACACCATTTGGAGTGATCTCAAGCACTCTGTTAGCAACAGTCTGCGCAAACTCGTGGTCATGTGTTGTAAACAATACCGAACCTTTAAAGTTTTTCAGTGAGTTGTTGAAAGCTGTGATCGACTCAAGGTCAAGGTGGTTTGTAGGCTCATCAAGCATCAATACGTTAGCGCGAAGCATCATCATACGCGATAGCATACAACGTACTTTCTCACCTCCCGATAATACTCTTCCTGTTTTCAGTGCCTCTTCACCACTGAAGATCATTTTACCAAGGAATCCACGGATATAAACTTCATCACGCTCTTCTTCTGTCTTAGCCCACTGACGAAGCCAGTCAACCAGTGTAAGGTCGTTTTCAAAGAATTCGTGGTTATCAGCAGGAAGATATGATTGTATTGTAGTGATACCCCAGTCAAACGAACCGCTGTCCGGAGTCATGTTTCCATTTATAATTTCGTAGAAAGCCGATGTAGCTCGTGAATCTTTAGAGAATACCACGATCTTATCGCCTTTAGCCATATTCAGGTCAACATTCTTAAACAACACCTCACCATCAATAGATGCGCTAAGGTCTTTTACATTAAGAATCTGGTCACCTGCCTCACGCTCCTGATCGAAGATGATTGCAGGGTATCTTCTGCTTGAAGGTTTGATATCATCAACTTTAAGTTTCTCAAGCATTTTTTTACGGCTTGTAGCCTGTTTCGACTTCGCAACGTTAGCTGAGAAACGCATGATGAACTCCTGAAGCTCTTTTTTCTTCTCATCCGCTTTTTTATTCTGCTGAGCGCGTTGTCTTGCAGCAAGCTGGCTCGACTCATACCAGAAGGTATAGTTACCCGAGAAGTGATTGATCTTACCGAAGTCGATATCCGATATATGTGTACAAACAGCGTCAAGGAAGTGACGGTCGTGCGATACAACGATTACTGTATTGTCGTAGTTTGCAAGGAAGTTCTCCAACCATGCGATAGTTTCAAAGTCAAGGTCATTGGTAGGCTCATCCATGATAAGCACGTCCGGGTTACCAAATAACGCCTGCGCCAATAGCACACGTACTTTTAGTTTACCATCCATCTCACCCATTAGCGTATAGTGGAATTCTTCGCCTATACCTAAGTTAGAAAGCATTGATGCCGCATCAGAATCAGCATTCCAGCCATTCATCTCTTCAAAAATTACCTGAAGTTCTCCTACCCTTTCACCATCTTTATCAGAAAAGTCAGGCTTAAGATAAATCTCGTCCATTTCTTTCTTAACCGCATAAAGGGTTTTGTTACCCATCATTACGGTTTCAAGCACAGTATGCTCATCAAACATATTGTGATTCTGGTTAAGCACCGACATGCGTTTGCCTGGCTCAAGGTGTACGTGGCCTGATGTAGGATCGATATCACCTGCCAATATTTTCAGGAAAGTAGATTTTCCTGCACCGTTAGCACCAATGATACCGTAGCAGTTGCCGTGGGTAAAAGTTGTGTTTACTTCGTCAAACAATATACGCTTTCCGAACTGAACCGATAGATTTGAAACTGATAGCATTTTCTGAAAAATTTTTGCAAAAGTAGGGAAAAAAATTGGTTTTTAGGTTGTCGGTTGATGGTTGCTAGCAAAGGATTTGAGATTATTAGATTTTTTGATTGCCTAAATTCTCAATTATGTTAGCTTCGGACTTCGGACCTCAAACAACTTTATAACTTTCAACATTATAACTTTACTACCTGATTGGAATCCATATCTCCTCTTCCGAGTCAGGATCGCCGTTTTTGTATTTAGGGCCAAGTATTTCAAAATGCGGACGGTCGTCAAGTTCATAACCCGATGCAGGCAGCCATTCGCCGAATATATAACTGAATACATCAAACCCATTGTTGTGCGACCCTTTATAATAAAACACAGCATACTGCCCTGCAGGAATAGTAAAAGTTTCCATTCCCTCAGGTGCAACTGCATCTTCGGTTGTTTCAAGAGAAGCCCATTTTATGAATTCAGCTTTTGGATTGAACGGACTGAAAAAATCCTTAGCATATATCTGAAGTGAATATATCTGCTCAGGATTGATTACATCTGCAATAGTTTTACGCTGCGGCATAAAACTGCTCCACAGCTCAAAGGTTTTGTTTTCGGCAAAGGTCATGGTAAGCCATTTGCCTACTAGTTTTTTGGATGGGATGGTTTGGATGGTTGGAGTCATATCTTTTAAGGTTACCAGTATTTAATTTTGAATTTGGCAATTCTTGCTCTTCCTTTATTTCTCTTAACTTTTATCAAATCTCCACGTTTGTTGTAATAGTTTTTAAATGTTGTTATTTCTTCTTCTGTTTGCCATTCAACCTTTGGTCTAACCTCTTTTATAATGTTACCTTTATTATCATAAAACTCTTCCATCCAAACCTCTTCTTTATTATTAAAATACTTCGCATTTGTGATTATATTATCTGCATAGCTATATCTATGACAACCGTATAAACCTTCACCATAATCATATAAGTAACAGTATTCTATAATATTTTTCTTTTCATCATATACATATTTTTTTCTATCAGCCAAAATTCTATCTCCTTTTGAAATACCATATTCTTCCCAAACAACAGTATCATTTACAATAGTTTCAACAATAACTCCCATTAACTGATCATCCTCATAGTATTCTTTTGTTTCAGATACAGAACCCCAATCACTATATTCAATTTCAGTAACATCAATACCATCCTTTTCAACTTTTAATTTTGAACTTAATTTCCCTTGTAAATAACAATATGATATCTGGCTGGTCATTAAATTCTCCTCAACATCAAAATCAGTTTCTAAAATAAGATTACCATTTTCATATTCATATTTAGTAACATCTCTAAGTTTATCATTATAAAAGTTTTCCCTTCTAATCAGCAAGCTGTCTTTATAAAAAAACTGACTTCTATAAACTTCTTTATAATCAATAATTAATCCTGAATTACTGATAACTTTTTCGAGTTTGCCCTCCTTATCAAAAAAATATTCATCATTCTTACCATTATAAGGATCAATTACATGTATATATTTTGTACCTGAACTAAGCTTCAGGTCAGTTTTCCATGGAATCTTCTGAGCAAACAGATTTGAAACTGAAAATAAAAGAATAAAATAAAGTTGCTTCATAAGTATATCTAAACTACTTCAAAAGTAAGAATTACTGACAATATCTTTTCATCCACTTTAACAATTCCTTACTCCTTACCCATATATAAAAACTGCTTAAAAATGAGTATCTTTGCGTTTTGCACAAAAATGCTATGTTAGATACTACTGAGACTATTGAAGTGTTAGGTGCCCGTGCGCACAACCTTAAGAATATTGATGTTACCATACCGCGTGAAAAACTTGTTGTGATTACCGGGCTTTCGGGTTCTGGGAAATCATCACTAGCTTTTGACACCATTTATGCCGAAGGGCAACGCCGCTACATAGAAACGTTCTCTGCCTATGCGCGTCAGTTCCTTGGTGGGCTTGAAAGACCGGATGTCGACAAGATCGATGGGCTTAGCCCTGTTATTGCCATTGAGCAGAAAACAACCAGTAAAAGTCCGCGTTCTACAGTAGGTACAATCACCGAGATCTATGACTTCCTGCGTCTTCTTTACGCCCGTGGAGCCGATGCCTATAGCTACGTTACCGGCGAAAAGATGGTGAGCTACAGCGACGACCAGATAAAAGAACTTATCGTTGAGAAATTCGATGGCAAACGTATTACAATACTTGCCCCTATAGTCCGTACCCGTAAAGGACATTACCGCGAACTTTTTGAGCAGATATCGAAACAGGGCTTCCTGAAAGTGCGTGTGGATGGCGAAATAAAAGATATCGAACCGGGAATGAAGCTGGACCGTTACAAAAACCACGATATCGAAACGGTTATCGATCGTATGGCGGTTGATGCTTCTGCTGACACTGATAAACGCCTTACTGAAAGCATCAAAACCGCGATGTATCATGGTGAGGATGTAATGATGGTTATTGAGCACGATACCAACGAGGCACGCTATTATAGCCGTAACCTGATGTGTCCTACTTCGGGTATCTCTTACCCTAACCCCGAACCTAATAACTTTTCGTTCAACTCCCCTAAAGGGGCTTGTCCACATTGTAACGGACTGGGAACAGTTAACGAGATAAACATAAAAAAGATCATACCTAACCCTAAGCTTAGCGTTAAGCAGGGTGGTTTTGCGCCGCTTGGCGAATATAAAAGCTCATGGATATTCAAGCAGATTGAAGTGATCGGTGAGAAATTTGGCTTTAAGCTGACGGATCCTATCGAAAACATCTCTGAAGAAGCTATGGATATGATCATGAACGGTGGTAAAGAGAAATTTTCGGTCAATTCAAAATCACTGGGAGTTAACCGTGAATACAAAATTGATTTTGAAGGTATCGCAAGCTTTATCAAAAGCCAGTATGACGACAGTAACAGTACATCGCTAAAGCGTTGGGCCAAAGACTTCATGGACGAAGTAAATTGCCCTGTATGCCACGGCACACGACTACGACAGGAATCCCTGAACTTTAAAGTAAACGGGCTGAACATCGCCGAGCTATCATCAATGGATATCTCAGACCTTGCCGATTGGTTTGAAGAACTTGACAATAATCTTTCTGAAAAGCAGAAAGTGATTGCGATGGAAATTGTAAAAGAAATCAAGGCACGCCTTAGTTTCCTTGTTGATGTAGGATTAAACTACCTGTCACTAAACCGTGGTTCGGGAACACTTTCAGGAGGTGAGGCACAGCGTATCCGACTGGCAACACAGATAGGCTCACAGCTTGTTGGTGTATTATATATCCTTGATGAGCCGAGCATCGGACTTCACCAGCGCGATAACGAGAAACTTATAAAATCACTTGAATCACTTCGTGACATAGGTAACTCTGTACTGGTTGTAGAACACGATAAAGACATGATAGAGCGTGCTGATTATGTTATTGACATCGGCCCAGCTGCGGGACGTTTCGGCGGACAGATCGTTAGTGAAGGTACTCCGGCAGAACTACTGAAAGAACATACGCTTACAGCAGCGTACCTTAATGGTGAGAAAGAAATCGCAGTTCCTAAAAAACGTCGTGAGGGCAATGGTAAAACATTAAAACTTACCGGTGCAACAGGAAATAACCTTAAGAACGTTTCTATAGAAATTCCGTTAGGAAAAATGATATGTGTTACAGGAGTTTCAGGAAGTGGTAAGTCAACGCTTATCAACGGAACGTTATACCCTATCCTGAATGCACACTTCTTTAACGGGGTTAAAAAACCACAACCGTATAAAAAGATTGAAGGCCTTGAACATATCGACAAGGTTATTGATATCGACCAGTCACCTATCGGGCGTACGCCAAGGTCTAATCCTGCAACCTATACTGATGTTTTCTCAGAAATACGTTCGCTGTTTACCCAAACGCCTGAAGCTATGATACGCGGTTATAAACCGGGACGTTTCAGCTTTAACGTAAGCGGTGGACGTTGTGAAACCTGCGAAGGATCAGGATTGCGTGTTATTG
>QFQM01000797.1 GCA_003243255.1 Flavobacterium psychrophilum
ATCAGGTTGGCGACGAAGAAGGCGGTGAACAGGCCGTAGGCCATGGCGCTGTTCTCCATGAAGATGGTCGGCCCTGGGTTCATGCCCTTCATGTACAGCACGCCAATGACGATGGCGGTGATCGAGTCCCCGGGGATGCCGAACACCAGCGCCGGTACCCAGGCACCGGCTACCGCAGCGTTGTTCGCCGAGCCCGCGTCCACCAGGCCTTCGACATGGCCCTTGCCGTAGGCTTCAGGCGTTTTCGAGCGCTTCTTGCTGACGGCGTAGCAGATCCATGCAGCGATATCGGCGCCGGCACCAGGCAATGCACCGATGAAGGCGCCCAGGCTGCTACCGCGGATCACGTTCTTCCAGTAGCGCTTGAGGTGCGTCGGCACCATGCCGAAGACGCTGCCGTACTGGGGCGCGATGGTTTGCGTCGCGTCCTGCCCATTGGCCTTGTCGCGGGGGATGGAATAGAGCTTCATCACCTCGTACATGGCGAAGAAACCAATCATCACCGGGATGAAGTTGATGCCGCCCATCAGATCCGGCACATCGAAGGTGAAGCGCGGCGCGCCGGTGACCAGATCCAGGCCGACCGTGGCCAGCAGCAGGCCGACCATCAACGACAGGAAGCCTTTTACCGCCGAACCGGTGGAGATGAACACCGCGCTGCCCAGGCCGAGCACGGCCAGCCAGAAGTATTCGAAGGAGCTGAAATTCAGCGCGAACTCGGCCAGCGACGGGGCGATCATCACTAGCACCAGTGTGCCGGTCAGGCCACCGATCACCGAGCAGGTGACGTTCAGGCCCAGCGCCTCACGCGCACGCCCGGCGCGGCCCAGCGCAGCCGAGTCGGCCACGTAGGCGGCGGAAGCCGGTGTACCCGGAATGTTCAGGTAGGTGCCGGGAATGTCGCCGGCGAAGATGGCCATGGCCGCGGTGGTGATGATCGCCGCGATGGCGGCAATCGGGTCCATGGCGAAGGTGATGGGCACCAGCAGGGCCACGGCCATGGTCGCGGAAAGCCCGGGAATGGCGCCGACGAACACGCCGAACAGGGCCGCCAGCAGGATCACCAGCAGCGTCTGGAAGTTGAAGACGAGCAGGATGCCGTCGAGTAACTCGTTCATGGTTGGCTCCTCAGAAACCTAGGGGCCCGACGGGCAACGGAACTTTGAGCAGGTGACCG
>QFQM01000798.1 GCA_003243255.1 Flavobacterium psychrophilum
GAGCAGCGCCAAGTCAGGCTGGGAAGCCTCTTCCCCTGTGGCTGGTGCGCCATGGATCGGTCGCACGATGAATCCAAGGAAGTCTAAATGTCTGCACGCAACATTCTGGTGATCAACTGCGGCAGCTCGTCGATCAAGTTCGCCTTGGTCAACGAAGCGCAGGAAACCTTCATGCTCAGCGGCCTGGCCGAGCGTCTTGGCAGCCCCGAGGCGGTGCTGCACTGGCAACAAGGCGAACAAAAGGACAGCCTGGTCCTGCCGGGCGCTGACCACCGCCTGGCCCTGTCGCATCTTCTACCTGTGGTACAGCAGGCCGCAGCCGGTGAGCTGCACGGCATCGGCCACCGCGTGGTGCATGGCGGCGAGCACTTCTCCGGGGCCTCTCGTCTGGACGCCACCAGCCTGCAAGCGATCCGCCAGGTCGCGCCGCTGGCCCCGCTGCATAACCCGGCCAATCTGCAGGGTATCGAGGCGGCGATGAAGCTGTTCCCGGAGCTGGTCCAGGTGGCGGTGTTCGATACCGCCTTTCATCAAAGCCTGCCCGAGCACGCCTACCGCTACGCCGTACCGCAGGCGCTCTACGCCGAACACGGCGTGCGCCGCTATGGCTTCCACGGCACCAGTCACCACTATGTCAGCCGCCAGGCCGCGCAGATGAGCGACCTGGCGTACGACGCCAGCAGCTGGCTGGTCGCGCACCTTGGCAATGGCAGCTCCACCTGCGCCGTGGAAAATGGCCATAGCCGCGACACCAGCATGGGCCTGACACCGCTGGAGGGCCTGGTGATGGGCACACGCAGCGGCGATGTCGACCCCAACCTGCACGGCCACCTGGCACGCACCCTGGGCTGGAGCCTGGAGCGGATCGACAGCATGCTCAACAAGGACAGCGGCCTGCTCGGCCTGTCCGGCCTGTCCAACGACATGCGCACGCTGGAGCAGGCCCGCGAACAGGGCCATGCCGGCGCCACCCTGGCCATCGAGGTGTTCTGCTACCGCCTGGCCAAATCGCTGGCGGCGATGAGCTGCGCACTGCGCCGCCTCGACGAGCTGATCTTCACCGTCGGTATCGGCGAAAACTCGGCGCTGATCCGCAGCAAGACCGTGAACCATCTCAGCCTGCTCGGGCTGCAGCTGGGTGCCCAGGCCAACGTCCGCTGCGTACGCGGCGTCGCC
>QFQM01000799.1 GCA_003243255.1 Flavobacterium psychrophilum
GGAAGTGTATTTTTCGTATGAGTCCTTTTGTGGACCCATGAGTTTAAGGAGCTTGGAGCCATGCGTTCAAATGTAGGGGTTGGTCATAAACATTGTGTTTTGTTTCTTGTCTAACAGGTTGGGGGGATCCCCGTTGTTAGAATGTGTTCTTATGAAAGGCATCTGAAGCATGTGTGTGTCCTTGGCTGGTGCGACGGGTGTTGGGGGCATGAAGCATGGGCTGAGATGCGAGCATCAGCTATAGGTTGCAAATTTCCGGGTTGTTTCTCCCCTTATAAATTTTGTTGTGGGGTGTGCCCCTCGGCCGCTGGTATTGGGAAGTTTCCTATCCCTAGGAGAGGTATCTGAAGTCATGCCTCCTTCCTGGCTGGTGTGATGAGTGGGCGAAGAAGCAGAGACTCCTTTGACCACCGAGTTTGGAAGGGCTTTTTTTTAGTTGCCTTTATCTATCAGGACCCTTGCTTCTTATAGGAAGTGTATTTTTCGTATGAGTCCTTTTGTGGACCCATGAGTTTAAGGAGCTTGGAGCATGCGTTCAAGTATAGGGGTTGGCTATAGGTTGTAAACATTGTGTTTGTTTTTTTGTTTGTAGGTATGGTCAGGTTGGAGAGGTTTTTTTGTTTGGAGTCTGATGTTAGGAGGTATTCTTATTTTGGGGAGTGTATGAGAAACTAGAAAATTCAGTTGCTATTTTTTACAGCCTGGCAGGTTGGTTGCTTAAAATTCCCCTTTCTAATCACAAATTTTGTCAACAAAAAAAATGCCAGGCTTTTTCTCTCATTGTCACTTTCATCCATTTTGCATATTAACCCGTTTTCGGCAAGATTTCGTTTTTTGTAGGATGACCCTGATAAAGAAAAATATGCATAATTTAGCGTTTTTTGTTTCGTTTTGATTGATTGTGTCAACAAGATTAGAAGGAGAATTTTGAGCAACCAACCGCCAGGCTGTAAAAAAGGAACTGAATTTTTTGGTGGTAGGTTTTTTCAGCCTGTGGCCTTTTTTACTTGCGAAATTTGTCAGGAACTTAAAAATCTCCCCAAATTTTAGGTTTTTTTCGACTTTTGGCCCTTTTCGCTTGCGAAATTTGTCAGGAACCTCAAAAACCCCTCAAGTTTTAGGCTCTTTTTTTTAAGCGAACAAATTTGAAGGTTTTGTTGGCCGCAGGTTTTTCTT
>QFQM01000800.1 GCA_003243255.1 Flavobacterium psychrophilum
GTTATTTTTGAAATTATTATTTAACATTTTTTAACACTATGAAAAAATTATTAACCATTGCTTTAATTTTACCTGTTTTTGCATTCTCACAAAAGAAAAAAACATCTTTTGTAAACCTACCTAAAGAAACTCTTTACAAAAAATTCAAAAATTCAATCTATAATGAAACTATAGAATTGAACGAAAAAGAATTACAGAAAAATTTTCAATTATATTATTGTATAATAAAAAAATATAAAGAAGACTTATCTGATGATTCAATTTTTGAATCAAGGAAAGAATATTTAAAAAAGAAAAAAGATACTACAATCGAAGGCATATGGAGAAATAACTATCATCATTATTTATTCGTTGATGCACCGTACGAAAAAAGGTGGGATTATGCAGATAGTATTTCAAAATGTATAAATCCTAAAGATTGGAAATTTTAACTACATCTTAATTTGAATACCCAAATCTCTTTTAAAAACCAATTCATAATTAGTATTTGATAATAGTTTATTAGAACTATTATAACCAAGAACTAACAATGAGTTGGTTATTTCTTTGCTCAGAATATGCATAGCACAGGAATAAACCCTAGCCATCCAACCGTATTTTGAAACAGCCCATTGACCACTTACAGTATTTTCTTTATAATAGGTATACCTCCAGTAAGCATAAGCTGAAGCGATAGCCATTTTATCACCATTTCTTAAAGCATTAACCAATAAAGTAAACCCTTGCTTTTGAGGAGCGAATTTATGAACAGAACCACTACCATAAGCCCACTCCAAAAGGACATCCTTAACAAGTTCATTATACGGAACATTATTTTTTTGGAAAACATTCAAAAACAAAAAAGTTGAAACACCATCACCAAGAATATAATTTATAACTAATTGTTCAGCAAATTGTTTACTAGTCAGGTTAGGATAACCCATTTTAACCTTTAAAGAAGATAATGTATCACCAGGTTTAACACCATTACCACCATTTACATACTTACCATATGAATAACCATTGTTATAAGGCTTACCATTACCTAAATACAAATAAGAAGTACCACATCCAATAGTAACTTGACCCCTTCTTTGCTCTTCAGCAGTAGCATAATAAGAAGATTCTTTAAAACCCTCAGATTTTATAATATGATTTTTTAACCAAGTTGATAAATTTCTATCCGTATAATTTCC
>QFQM01000801.1 GCA_003243255.1 Flavobacterium psychrophilum
GCTCGTGCTTTTGCGCTGCTTACGATCAGCTTGGCCTGTTTGTCTGAGTAGGTGGGTGGCTTGCCTTCGCTTGCGTAGTGAAACGGTGGATTGAGCAGGCGCTTAAATTCGTTGTAGACCGACTCTTCAAACAGCATGTCCTTGGCAGCGATTGGGAAGGCAATTTTTTTGAGCCGGTCTTTGTGAATTGACAAAGAAAGATCGCGTTCAAACCTGTGCTTGCCTCGTTCAATCCACTCACGCTTTTTCTCATACGAGTCAAAGAAATCGGGATTGGCTTTGAGTCGCTGTTCGTTTTCACGAGACTGTTCATGAAGACGATCTAAGTGAGGCTGGTAGAGGCGATCTAAAGCTGTCTTGCTGCCGTGGTGGAAGTAGACATAGGTTCTGATCAGACGGAAGAATTTTTCATTTTTGAGGCTCTTTTCAAGAAGTCCATTGACGTGAACTTCAAAGAAATTCTTCTTGTAGCTGTATGCCTGCTGAAATGGTGATTTGACCCGTTGTGATCCAGTTGGTAGGCTAACGGCCCACTTGTTGTCGGAATCAATGGTGTAGAGATCAAGGTTCCAATCCTTAACCTCAATAATGATGACACCCATTGTGGGTGACATGAGCACAATGTCTGGCCTATCCCCGTTGAAGCAGGGTTGGAAGTACACCTCAACTTGGTCGTCAAAGTGCGTTGCCAAGAACTCCAGAAGAAATACTTCGCCCTCGGTGGGCTTCTGTTTGGCAGCTTTTGCAGCTTCCAGATTGGGGATAAGTATGGCCATAGCTCAGTCAACGGAAAAAAAGCACCCGTAGGTGCTTTCTTTGAAAACACAAAGCTTAGGCGGCTTTGAACTCGGCTTCGGTGATATCACCCAGTTGTTCCTTGGTAGGAGCCTTGCCTTGGCTGCCTTCCAGCTTCTTCAGGAACTTGATCTTGCCTGCCTTCTCGCTGGGCGTCACCAGCCATGCATCAACCGACTTGCCACTTTTGTAGGTGGTGAAGGCACCTTCTGCCTCCAAGAACTTGGGCGGGTAGTTCAGCCACACGCCGGTTTCGGCGCTCTTCGTGGACTTCAGAGGCTTGCTCATGACACGAGTGGCGCCAGCAGCCTTGGGGGCAGCAGGAGTCTTGCCAGCAGCAGAAGCTTTGAAGCCCAGTTCATCAGCGGTGAAGTTGAAG
>QFQM01000802.1 GCA_003243255.1 Flavobacterium psychrophilum
GTGCCATCACTTCGGCCGCCAGGGCCGCCGCCGGTCCCTGCCTGGGCAGCATTTCCAGCAGCAGGGCGGCGCGCACATCGCCTTCGGGGTAGAGGTGGTGGCCGAAGCCGGGCAGGGTCTCGCCGCGCGCCAGGCGCTGGCGCAGGCGCAGGCGTGCCGGGGCCTGCGCCTCGCCCAGCTCGTCCCAGAGCGCCTCGACGCGCGCGGTCGTGCCGCCGTGGCGCCCGCCCGTCAGGGCGGCAAGTCCTCCCACCACGGCCGCCCGCAGGCTGGCGCCCGTGGACGCCACGCAGCGCGCCGTGAAGCCGGAGGCGTTGAGTTCATGGTCGGCGCACAGCACCAGGGCCATGCGCACCAGGTCGGCGCCTTGTGTGTCCAGCGCCCAGGCCTGGGCGCATTGCAGGTGGATGGGGGTCTTGTCCGGCGCCGTGCCCAGCAGGCAGGCCGCCAGCAGGCGCAGGAGCGCTCCGCAGCCTGCCGCCAGCCGTTCGGGCGATTGCTGCCATGCGGCAGTGGCCGCGTCATCGCTGGCGACGGTGAACAGGGCCAGCAGCGTGTTTTCGCAAGGCTGGCCGGCCATGCGCTGCTGCAGGTCGGCCAGCACAGGGGCGGCCTCCACGGCGTGTGCGGCGAAGGCGGCATCGGCCGGGTATTGCCAGAGCAGGGCGGCGGTCTCTTCCAGCGTGTGCGAGCGTGCCCAGTCCACGGCGTCCTCGCCACGGTAGTAGAGGCGGCCCTGTTCTATCAGCGTGATCGATGACTCCAGCACCGGCAGTCCCCAGTTGAGCGCGGCCTGGGCGACTTCGCGGGGTTTGCGGCCCTGGCCGCGCTGGCGCGCGAGCTGCTCGACCTCTTCGCGCAGGTAGCGGCTTTCGCGCGGCGTGTCTGCCGCGTGGGCGTGCAGCAGTCCTCGGCTGACATAGGCATACAGCGTGGCGCGGCTCACGCCCAGCAGTGCGGTGGCTTCGGTCGAGTTCAGGTAGTCGGGCATGGATGTGATGATATGTTGATTTATTTAATCAATATTGACAATATTTTCTGGAAATCTATGGTGCGAGTTCCAACCCTTGTTTCCGTTGCCAGGAGTGCTCCATGTCCAGTCTTCCGTCCCCTTGCGCTTTTGATCACTGCGCCGCCCAGATCTGGGCGGCACTGGAAGGTGCCCAGGGCGCGC
>QFQM01000803.1 GCA_003243255.1 Flavobacterium psychrophilum
TGCAGAGCTCCGTAGCCGTAAGAAAGATTATACGTTCCCGTGTGCATCTGGTTCATATTTCCAAAATACATCGAATAGGTCTGCCGATTCATTCCTAAGGCAGCATCTGTTGTACCTTGTTTTGTGATGGAGCTTCCCGTAAACGAAATATATCTCGGAGCAAAGTTTCCTCTTTCAACTACATCATATAAGCTCCCATAAAGCGGCTCCCATACCGAACCGTTGAAATAATAATAGGTATTAGGACTTTTGATATGGACAACCTGACCGGAAAGTACCGGTGCGGCTTCGGTTACATAGATCAATGCCCCTTTTTGCAAAATTGTGTACGTATAGGAAGCCAACTCGCTCCCTTTCACTCTCGGAGCAATAATGCCATCCAATGCTTTGCTTTTATCCGTATTACCGATAACATCAAGGGTTGCTGCGGGGCTGGTGGTATTGACACCGACCTGGCCCCGAATATTTTCGGTCGCTGCAAGAAGGAAAAATAATCCTGTGAGATTATATATTAATTTCTGCATATTATTAAATTTGTTATTTGTTTTATTTTCCGATCATGGAATAGATCTTTTTAAAAATGCTATTCTGTTCTTTTTTTCTGCGCATTTGATGGAGTCTACTGTTGTTGGTCTTGAGTTGTACTTCGAGCATCGCAACCATTTGGCGGCTTTGTTTTTGTTCTTGCCGTTGGCTTATTATATTGTGGTGTTTGCTGATAGGATTAAGTTGCTGTCAGTGGTTGCAGTTGTTATTCTTGGGATGCTTGCTGCCATGACGTGGTTGCGTGCGTCGCTCTGGAGTGATAGTCAAAAGTTGGAGTTGTATTGGGCTCAGTCTGCTACAGATTCTCCGCGTGCTATAAATGGCGTGGCGGCCTTTTATATCAATAATGGGCAATATGAGAGAGCTAATGAGTATCTAGCTGTAGAGAGCGAACGTTTATATCATAGCTCGTTGCTTACCGCCCGCTTGCTTTTGCAGAAAGTATATGTTGGGGCAGCTACTGAGCAGGATTTCATGCTCGCTGGTGAGCGACTGACTACGCAGCAATTTGATGCGCAAGCTGTACAGGGGGTACGCTCCATTGTAGAAGCTGTAATAGCAAGCCGTTCGAAAAATTATGCCCAACATTCGCTCGGTTTGTTAGATACGTTGGAGGATAGCCCGA
>QFQM01000178.1 GCA_003243255.1 Flavobacterium psychrophilum
AGAAGGTCAGAGAAACGCCCTCTGTCTTCTGCAAGGTCAAGCGCATCAAAGCTTGTACCTAATATTTTAATGCCATACCTGTCAAGTTTTTCGGCAAGCTTAAGAGCTGTCTGCCCTCCAAGCTGCACGATAACACCCTCAGGCTTCTCATGGCGGATAATGTCGTAAATATGTTCCCAGAATACCGGCTCAAAGTATAGTTTATCAGCCGTATCAAAGTCAGTTGATACCGTTTCAGGGTTACAGTTGATCATGATGGTTTCGTAACCACACTCAGCAGCAGCAAGTACGCCGTGTACACAAGAGTAGTCGAATTCGATACCCTGTCCAATTCGGTTAGGACCTGAACCTAGTACCACTACTTTTTTCCTGTCAGACACGATACTTTCGTTGCTTACATATTTTGTACCGTCAGCTTTCTCGATCTCAGCTTCGAATGTTGAGTAGTAGTAAGGTGTCTTAGCCTGGAATTCAGCCGCACAGGTATCAACCAGTTTGTAAACACGCTTAACGCCCATCTCCTCACGCTTGTTGTATACCTGACTTTCAAGGCATCCCATCATGTGAGCGATCTGCCTGTCAGCAAACCCTTTTTGCTTAGCCTCAAGAAGCAGTTCTTTCGGAAGATCTTCTATTTTATAAGTAGATATTTCTTTCTCAAGTATATAAAGATCCTCATATTGCTTAAGGAACCACATGTCAATTCTTGTGATCTCGTGAATTCTGCTCAAAGGGATTCCCATTGCAATCGCATCGTAGATTACGAATACCCTGTCCCAGCTTGCATTGGTAAGTTTCTCGATGATCTGCTCGTAGTTAGTATAACCTTTACCGTCAGCACCAAGTCCGTTACGTTTAATCTCAAGAGATTGTGTTGCTTTGTGAAGTGCTTCCTGGAATGAACGTCCGATACCCATTACCTCACCTACCGATTTCATCTGTAGTCCAAGGGTTCTGTCAGCACCTTCAAATTTGTCAAAGTTCCAGCGTGGTATTTTCACAATTACATAGTCAAGCGTAGGCTCAAATAAAGCTGAAGTTGACTTGGTAATCTGGTTTTGCAGTTCGTCAAGGTTATAACCAAGCGCCAGCTTAGAAGCGATTTTCGCGATTGGGTAACCTGTAGCTTTAGAAGCAAGAGCCGAAGAGCGCGATACCCTTGGGTTGATCTCGATAGCTACGATATCTTCTTTTTCGTCAGGGCTTACGGCAAACTGTACATTACATCCTCCGGCAAAGTTTCCGATGCTTCGCATCATCTTGATTGCCATATCCCTCATTTTCTGGAAAGTCTTATCAGAAAGCGTCATTGCAGGCGCAACCGTGATACTGTCTCCCGTGTGGATACCCATTGGGTCCATGTTCTCGATAGAACAGATGATAACCACGTTATCATTCTTATCGCGAAGTAGCTCAAGCTCATACTCTTTCCATCCGAAAAGAGCTTTATCAATAAGTACTTCGTGTATAGGCGATGCTTCAAGACCTCTGGTCAGAAGCTCATCAAAATCTTCTTTATTGTGTACAAAAGCTGCTCCTGTACCACCCAGCGTAAACGAAGGACGGATAACAAGCGGGAAGCCAAACTCCTGAGCGATCTCTTTACCTTTAAGGAAAGAGTTAGCCGTTTTAGCCGGTGCCGCAGGAATATCAATTCTTTCAAGAAGCTGTTTAAACTGCTCCCTGTCTTCTGTAATGTTGATTGCATTAACATCAACACCTATCAGTCGTACATTAAAGTCAGCCCAGATACCTTTCTCCTCTGCCTCAAGACAAAGGTTAAGCGCTGTTTGCCCTCCCATAGTAGGAAGTACCGCATCGATATTCGGGTGTGCCTTCAAAATCTCCACAATCGATTTTGTGGTAAGCGGTTTCAGGTACACGTGATCAGCCATTGAAGGGTCTGTCATGATGGTAGCCGGGTTAGAGTTTATCAGGATAACCTCTATACCTTCTTCCCTGATTGAACGTGCGGACTGAGATCCGGCGTAGTCAAACTCACAAGCCTGTCCGATAACGATTGGACCTGAGCCGATGATAAGAACCGATTTAATTGAAGTGTCTTTAGGCATTGTATCTTTTCTGAAGTTGTATTAAAAATTGCCCCTTCGGAGCGTTTGCAAATTTAGTGTTTATTTTTCAAAAAAAGGCCCCTTTATAAGCGGGGCTATTTTTCGATTAGGTATAAAAAAAGGCGTTACCTACAAATAGTAACACCTTTATGTATGTTTTTTCAAACATTATTTTTTATGTCTCGGTTCGCTAGAAACAGTTAGTTTGTGCCTTCCTTTAGCTCTTCTGCGAGCAAGCACTTTCCTTCCGTTGGCAGATGCCATTCTTTCCATAAAACCGTGTTTGTTTCTTCTTTTTCTTTTCGATGGTTGAAATGTTCTCTTGCTCATTGCTTTGTATCTTTAAATCTTGTTTGAATATCTTTACGTAGGCATTAGAAAACCGTCTTTCCAAAACCGAGTGCAAATATACAAAGGTTTTTTTTGTCTGCAAGAAGTTTTTAAAAAATATTTTTCATAACTCGTTAAACTCCTTTTATTCCGTTTTCATACCTTTGCAGTCGCAAAATTAAAACAATATCATGTTCAATAAAAATATCAAGCTTGTAATTGCAGCTTTACTTGTTATTACAGCCGTTTGGCAGTTTACCGAAGGCAACATAGGTAACGGTATATTCCTACTCCTTATTACACTACTAGTAGTATTGCTGTATTTCAAGAATGAGTACATCCTTCTTGCTTTTCTTAAATTAAGGAAACAGGATTTTGAAGGTGCAACAAAAATACTTAACAAGATAAAAAATCCTGAAACGGCACTTGTGCGCAAACAACAGGGATACTACAACTACCTTAACGGACTTATGCTTTCGCAGACCAATCTGAACGCAGCAGAAAAGTATCTTAAGAAAGCAGTAGAGCTTGGCCTTAATATGGATCAGGATCTTGCAATGGCTAAACTGAACCTTGCCGGTATCGCAATGACCAAAAACAAAAAGATTGAAGCTGAAAAACTACTAAGCGAAGCTAAGAAACTTGACAAACAGGGAATGCTGAAAGACCAGATCACGATGATGAAGGCACAACTTAAAAAAGGCCCTCAGGTTCAACAGAGAAGATATTAATAAGAAGCCGCCCCCAGAAGGGCGGTTTTTTATATGCATATATTTATATCGTTTTACAAAAATCATCAATCAATATAATTATGACAATTACAAGACCTGCCGTTAAACTTATAGGCGTATCACTTGGTTTTAAAACCACTAATGAAAACGGAAAAGCAGCCGAAGACTGCGGTTCACTTTGGCAAACCTTTAGTGGTGGCTTTATGGCTCCGCGTATTAAAGGCAAACTGAATAAAGACACCTATGCTGTATATTATGATTACGACGGAGACTATACCAAACCCTACGCTTACTTTATAGGCTGCCCTGTAGCCAATGATGCTGAAGTGCCTGCCGGAATGGAAACCATTACCATCCCGGAACAAACTTACGAAGTGGTTACCGCAAAAGGACAAATGCCAAACTGCATTGCCAATGCATGGCATGAAATATGGAAAGATGAAAACAGAAACCGCGCTTACGGTTATGATTTTGAGATATACTCCGAAAAAGCTGCTGACTGGAACAATGCCGAAGTGGATGTTTATCTATCTGTGAAGTAATCTAAAATACTTATAAAACTTAATACCGCTCAGGAGAGCGGTATTTTTTTTGCCTTTTGTAAAATTTTTAAAAGTTTATCGTAATATTGCAATATAAAAATATAGCAATGGGCACAACGAAGACTGAATTCTTTTCAGAAAAACAAAACACAACAGCAACATTACTAAAAGCATTAGGGCATCCGGCACGAATTGCTATTATCGAACACCTGCTAAAAGTAAATGCCTGTATTTGCGGAGATATAGTGAATGAACTTCCTCTATCCCAGCCTACCGTTTCACAACACCTGAAAGAACTTAAAAATGCAGGTATAATTAAAGGAAGTATTGAAGGCAATACCATTTGCTACTGCCTTAATGAAACCACTGTAGCTAGACTTCGCGATTACTTTGGCAACATTGTCACAAAACTTGAAAACGGCAGTAATTGCTGCTAAAAAATATAGAATATGAGACTATCAGAATTCAAAAAGCAACTTGAAAGCTTAAACTCATTAAGCTTTTTATTACCCGAGGGAACTTTCGTTCCAAACCATTTCCATATTACCGAAGCAGGCATTACAACCAAAAACTTTATTGATTGCGGTGGAACCGTTCGCAGCACAAAAAACATAACATTTCAGCTTTGGACGGCCGACGATTACCAACACAGGCTTGAGCCGCAAAAGCTTCTAAAAATCATTGATATAGCCGAACCTCTCTTTCAAGGCGAAGATCATAATGTCGTAATAGAATATCAGTCAGCAACTGTTGGAGTTTATGGACTGGATAGTGATGGCGTAAACTTTTTACTTACTCCAACGCAAACAGATTGCCTTGCCCAGGATGCTTGCGGAATACCCGTTAAAACCAAACTCAAACTATCTGAACTCAACACCAATGCAACAACAAGCTGTTCACCGGGAGGAGGCTGCTGCTAAAACCCTTAAATCAAAATTAAAGAAGTATAAAAAGCCGATAATAATTACCGTTTCATTAATTGTACTGCAACTCATTTTTGGATTCGATCCAAAGTTTTGCATCATTAACCTGATCTGGCTAACCGTTTAATCATGGAATCTAAAAAAATATTAGTGCTTTGCACCGGTAACAGCTGCCGTAGCCAAATCGCTGAAGGATACCTTAGGCATTTTGCAGAAGAAAAAGCCATAATTTATAGTGCCGGAGTAGAAACGCATGGCGTAAACCCCAAAGCGATCGCTATAATGAAAGAAGATGGTGTTGACATATCTTCCCATACATCAAACAATATTGATGAATATTATGATATTGATTTCGATTATGTAATAACAGTATGCGACAATGCAAAAGAACGATGTCCTTTCTTTCCATCTAAAGCACAAAAATTTCATTATAATTTTCCTGACCCTGCAAAAGCTGTAGGGACAGAAGAAGAAATCAGGATGGAATTTTTAAAGGTGAGAGACATGATTAAGGAGTATACTAAAAGCTTTATAGCCAATAACCTTATATAGAAATCAGCCTCAAAAAAGCTTCAAAAAGTGATTTTTATCTATGCTTGCGTAATAAAACCGCCTAATAGGCGGTTTTCTTTTGCTCAAACCAAGCAATAAACACACAATCGAAAGCGTTTTCTTCATAAACCACCTACTATGAAAAGCTCAGCAATACTTCTTATTCCCTGCATAACATTATCTATTGCCTGTGACAGACATGAATGCAAAACAAACAATTCCGTTTTTGAGCACTTTGAACCTGAAACCCGGGAATACAAAGAAGAACTTCTTATGCAGCTAAACAAATTAGAGAATAAAAAGACAAGCTATTTTCTTGAAGGTTATATTGAAAACGATACTATCCCAAGCCTGCGTGTAAAAATAGAGGCCGATGGGCTTTGCGCAACAGCTATTGTGGACATCTGGAGAAAAGACAGCATAGTAAATGCCATTATTAAAACAAAAGGAAATGGATATATAAATGCTGAATTAAAAGATTTTAAAATGATAATGACACAAAACTGTACCAAAACGAAGTTTATTTATAGTGCCATGACAGATATTATCGACTAAATGCAGTGTTTAGGGGTCACAAACAACGTCATTTAATAAGAAATAGTATACGATTTACAGAAATTTTAACTAAATTTACTCATCTATTCAACCAATACGATGAGAAATTTATTACCCCTTATAATAATCTTCTTATTTCCGTTAACGGCTTTAGGACAAATTCCTGACAGTCTCTACTTTTCCAATGCCATAAAAATCAACTTTGCCCAGTATAAAAAACAAAGTACACTTGCTTTTGTTACGGGAGATCTTCAGCGTGGGCAATTCCTTTTTGACTCGCTGGTACACAACCGCCTTATTGGAACCACCTTTGACAACATTACCCTGAAAAAATCATCGGGATCGCGCTTAAAACTGAGTTCCGTTAAGCAGCCTTTATTCCTGCTTACATATGCCTCCTGGTGTGTACCGAATCAGGGTGAGATACCTGCCCTAAACAAGCTTGCACGAAAATATGGTAAAGATGTAAAGATTATAGTGCTTTTTTGGGACAGGAAAGACAAAATGAAAAAACTAGCCCGAAAGTTCAGTAGCAGGATAACGGTATGTTATGCCCACGAATATTACAAAACCGATACCAGAACCGTAGCCGCACTTAAACACACACTGGGTTTTCCTACCTCCTATTTCCTTGATGCTGAACGTAAGATCGTAGACATCCGCCGCTGTGGCGTATACACAGGCTTATCAAAAGAACAATCTCAACAGGCACTGGCTGCCAATTATAAATCGTTCCTGGATGGGCTGTTAACCATAACTGCAAATAAAGACATTTCAAAAGAACCTGTCGCTACAAGCGATTAAGAATTGATTATTGGATTGTTCGATTTTTAGATAGTTCGATATCTAGACCATCCAATCATAAAAAATCCGTTTTCGCATTTTGCAAGAACGGATTTTTAGTTTCTAATGAAAATAGTCTAAAAGTCGAACTATCCAACAATCTAACTATCTGAATTAATAGCCCTTCAAAGGAATCTCAATAATATATCCTTTACCGGCAGCAACATCGAGTTTTCTGTCGCGAAGCCATGGATTATGAATCTTTAATATTTTATAGTTAATACCCTGATCTTTGGCAAACACGGCAAGATCCGGTATAGAACTGCTAACATCAACTGTTTTTACCGGAATGGTTTGGTATAACTCATTTTGCTGCATAATAAAATTATACTTTTCCGGATGCTGCATGATTTCCTTCAGCGCCAGTATCCTGAATACATAACGGGCTGTTTCGTCTGTCAATAATAAATCATAGTAGTTTGTCACTCCCTGAAAAGTGATCTGTTTGTTTACACCGGTTACACCTCCGTTATAGGAAGCTGCAGCCAGTGTCCACGAACCGAATTTTTTATAAGCATTCTGTAAATAAGTACACGCCGCCTCAGTAGACTTTTTAAGATCATAACGTTCATCAACAATATCATTCACCTCAAGGCCGCGTTCGCGCGCAGTATCAGGCATAAACTGCCATACTCCTTTTGCCCCCGCAGGTGAAACCACATTTACAAGACCGCTTTCTATTACTGCAAGGTATTTAAAATCATCCGGTATGCCGTTTTTCTTTAATATAGGCTCAATAACCGGAAAAGCACGGTTAGCGCGCTTGATGATGATTTTTGTTGTAGCATCAAGATTAGCATTAATAAGCAGTTCGCGGTCAAAACGCTCAGCCACGTCTGATATGTTCAATGGGGTCTTCTCTCCTGCGAAATCAATCTCCGTAGGATAATACATTTCCTTTTTAGCATTGGCTTCAGCCGGCTTATCATACGCAGCATGAATAAGCACACCACTCATCAGTATTGCCGAAGCAATAACTCCCGTTTTCTTAATCAGTTCCATGGTATTTTATAGTTTAGTGTTTTCTTCCAATATTATTTCGGGCAGATGTTCATTCAGCCATTTGTACTTATTGATGATCATAATATGTGTCCCTCCCTTTACGGGAATAAACCCTTTTACATATCTGGGAGGAAAAACCTCATCTGCATCTCCGTGAATATGTACAACTGTATCATCCGGATCGCACCTGTCCCAGTTTATTATTGTTTTAAACGCCCAGTCGAGATATTTCTTATCTCTGACAGACATAAATTTTTCGTAAAGGTTAAGCCTCCTTGTAACCGCATTGTTAGTCACGAACATTTGCGAAAGCCAACCCACCTCCTGCATGAGCCTTGTTGGGAAAATACGGTAAATACGCGTCAGTTTTGCAAAACGCATCCTGCGCGGAAATTCGGCATTACATTTCACGCTCGAAATTATTATCACTTTTCTGGCTTTTATGATACGTGCAATTTCCTGTACCAGCACACCTCCGAAGGAAACTCCTATCAGTACCGGATTTTCATGTTTAATATTGGCTGCTATTCGTTTTGCATAATCTGCAATTGGTTCATTATCCTCAGGCAGGCACCATTCCAGGTAACACATTTCAAATTGGTCTTCAGGCAGGTGAATGTTTTCAAAAATCTTTGGGCTTGCTGCCAGCCCCGGCATAAAATAAACAGGAATCTTGTCCATTTGCTGTGTTTTAACGCTTTGGGAGCGGAATAATCGAATTTTATTACGAAATTTGTATAAAATTAAAGTTTTTCGCTCAAAAAGAAACGGGGAGAAATTTTAATTTATGAAAAGTTATGAGAACAAGGTTATTCCCAAAAAACGAAAGAGGCACGGCTAATCATGGATGGCTGCAGGCCAATTTCTCTTTTTCATTTGCCAATTATTATAATCCGGATATGGTTCAGTTTGGTATGCTTCGTGTACTGAATGACGATACTATTGGCGCGGGCATGGGCTTTGGAACTCATCCGCATGACAATATGGAAATCATTACCATTCCTCTTGAAGGCGGACTGACACACCGTGACAGCATGGGGAACCAGGAAACGGTACGTTTTGGTGAAGTACAGGTAATGAGTGCGGGAACTGGAATTCAGCATAGCGAAATGAATGCCAGCCAGACTAAACAGTCCAAGACATTGCAGCTATGGATATTTCCCGATAAAGAGAATGTAGAGCCACGATACGGACAGAAAGGCTTTGACGTTGAAAACAACCGTAATACCCTTGTTAACATCGTTTCACCGGAAGATAAAAATGATGGTAATGCGCTATGGATACACCAGCAGGCTTTTCTGCACCTTGGTGTGTTTGATGCCGGGCAAACCATTACGTATGATGTTAAGATACCCGACAATGGAATATACCTTTTCCTTATTGAGGGTCAGCTTGAAATAAACGGACAGACTGTAAATGAACGTGATGCCTATGGTGTTGTGGAATTTGACAGTATTGAAATAAAAACCAACACAGCTTCTAAAATCCTGATTATAGAAGTGCCAATGAAGTTTAACGATTAGCTATGGAAATAAAAGACAACGAATTTTCAAGACAGTTTGAAACCACCGCCGACGGCAAACTGTTGACAATAGAATATTCAGTACAGGAACGCAAACTGTTCCTTACCAAAGT
>QFQM01000179.1 GCA_003243255.1 Flavobacterium psychrophilum
TTATTGCGACCAAAAGACTTTGGGGCCAGTGCTGGATCGCCAAGAGAGCGTTGGCTGACTGTGCCGGAATTACGTCGGTTGTGGAAAGCTATTGATGAAAATGGAAAAATAATAAAAGAGTATAGGCACATTTCTTCATTGCAACCATTTAAAAATGGATTGGCTATTTTTAGTTCGTCTTCTCCGGAAGCGTCAGGTTATGGCGTTATGGATTTCAAAGGAAATGTGGTCATTAAAAACAATTACCCTTACCTTAAGCAATTGAGTGAAAAGTTATACTATGTAAATAATAATAATACCGGCGCCGGTATTATTAACGCAGTTGGGGACACTATCATTCCTTTAATCTATAACATTCTTTACACAGATACATTTGACTGTCATTTCATTGGCTATAAAAATGATGTTGGGTTTGCCAATTTTGACAGTTCAGGCAAAGTAAAGAAGTACTGGGGCAAAAATGTATATATTGAAAAAAGCCTGGTAGAAGGAGGTGCTTATTTTCAAAGAGATTCTCTTATCATAATCAGGAACCAGTCGTCTTCCCTGGGGGATGTCAAAACTGCTCTTGTAAATCTGGAGTTTGATACCATTGTACCCATGGGCAAATACAATTTGAAGGTAGTAAATGAAAGACGCGTTTTGTTTTATGATTCCGTAATTGTAAAACAATTAAATAAAAGAGTTACTACCAATCGCATTACCAAATGCGGCTTTTTAGATACAAAAGGAAAAGTAGTGATTCCCGCCAAATTTGAATTTGCGCAATACTTTTGCGAAGGATTGAGCGCTGTTGTGCAAGACGGTAAATGGGGGTATATTGACAAGGAAGGGAGAACAGTAATCCCATTTCAGTTTACTTACGCACTTCCTTTTCATAACGGGTATGCAAAAGTAAAAATGGGCGCTGATTTCTTTATAATTGACCGAACGGGAAAAATTGTATTGAATTCGAAATCGTTTTAACAGAAACCATTAAAAGTGCCCGGAACAGGAAAATTATCTACCCTAATTCTGTATGATCTAATCACTTACTTGATAATTTAGTCAGGCTGCCAGGATTATGAATCAATTGCATTAGATTTAGTGTCCGGTAATCATCAAATCTTTGTAAATGATGGAAAATTATTTCAAAACATCATGGCGCAGTCTGAAAGCCAACAAATTTTACAGTATACTGAACATAGGCGGCCTGGCTGTAGGATTGGCTACAGGATTTATGCTGCTGCTTTGGGTGCAGAATGAATTCAGCTATGATAAATACAACCGTCTGTATAAAAATATCTACCAGGTCAATTCGCACATTACTTTAGACGTAAAATCACTTGTGTGGCGAGGGGCACCCGCACCATTATCTATAAAGGCAAAACAAATTCCGGATGTAATTTCTGTTTTAAGATTAGTAAGTGATGATGAAAATCCAACGCTGTCTGATAAAGTATTGTCCAATAGCGATCTTACAAAAGTATTCGACAATAACAAAATTCTCTATGCCGACAGTAATTTTTTGAGCTTCTTCAACTACAAATTATTGCATGGCAACGTTAATGCCTTTTTGCCGAATGCGCATTCTGTTGCTCTTACACAATCAACAGCCAAAAAATTATTTGGCACAGATGACGCCGTCGGCAAAATTGTTCGGTTTGATAAAAACAGTTTCTCGGTAACAGCCGTTTTGCAGGACTTTCCTCATAATTCTTCTCTGCAATACGACGCTATTTTTCCGGTAGATTATTATGCTCAGCAGTTCACAGCTCATGGCGGCAATCATGGTTGGAAAACAATTGATGAAGATGTAAACGACTATAGTTTCAGAACATTTCTTCTGATAAATCCAAATGGTAACATTTCGGATATTGAAACAAAGCTTACACATTTATTTAATGCAACAGACAATGGTCAGGCTGCGACAACTTTTCAATTGCAGAACTTAGGAGACCTTCATCTTACAGGAATTGATGGCGACAATTCTGCATTTAAAAGGGTAAGAATAATGTTGCTTATTGCAATATTAATATTGACCATTGCAAGCATTAACTATGTAAACCTTTCTACAGCCCGTGCACTTGTAAGAAGTAAAGAAGTAAGTATAAAAAAGATAATTGGAGCAAAAAGAAGGCAATTGTTTTTTCAATTCATTACTGAGACAGTATTGACATTTGGGTTTGCTGTTTTTATTGCAATTATTATAATCACTTTATTGAAGCCGCTGTATGACAGAATTACAGGCGAACAATTAGTTCTTTCGCTCTCCAATTTTTCTATGTTGAAAATATTGTTTTTCGCACTTTTAGGAACAATACTGATTTCAGGCATTTATCCCGCACTGTTATTATCATCTTTCAATCCTTTGGGCGCCATACACGATAAAAGTTTTTTGGGCATTAAAACGTCTTCCTTTAGAAAATCATTAGTCGTTCTTCAATTTACAATCTCGTTCATATTATTGGTTAGTACAATTGTAATGGGAAAACAAATGGCATATATAACAAATAAAGATTTGGGTTACGATAAGAATTATGTTTTTACGGTTTCATTCCCCAAAGAAGCGGCGAAAAGTGCTGACGCTATAGAAAATGAGTTGCGATCACAAAAGAGCATATTAAATGTTTCGTTTAGCAGCGCGCCGGATATTACAAACGTAACGGAGATTTCAGGTGATATTATTTGGGATGGAAAAACAAATGACGTTCCATTTATAGTTTGGCGGGTACAGGCAGATAAAAATTTTATACCTACGATGAAGTACCAGCTTATTGCAGGAACAAATTTTACGGGAACGTCTTCTGATTATGATAAATATATTTTGAATGAAACGGCAGTAAAAGCTATGGGTTTAAAACCTCCCTATGTCGGCACAAAAATTGGCTACGGGAAAGCCGATGGGGAAATAGCAGGTGTAATAAAAGATTTTAATTTTAAATCGTTGAAAGATCCTATTGCGCCTTTATTAATAAGAACGTCTGGATTAAAGAATACTTTATATGTGCGAACAACCGGAGCAGGTACCCAGGCATCCATCAAAGCTGTAGAACAGCAGTATAAAAAATATGCGAACAACACACCTTTCACTTATAATTTTATCGATAAGACATTTGAATCGCATTACCAATCCCAACAGCGTGCAGGCACTTTGTTTACAACTTTTGCAGCCATCGCCATTTTTATCTCCTGCCTGGGTTTATTTGGATTAGCCACTTATACAGCACAGATAAAGACCAAAGAAATCGGCATCAGAAAAGTGCTGGGTGCAAGTGTCGGCAGCGTTGTACAATTGATCAGTAAAGATTTTTTGAAATTGGTAATTGTGGCAACTGTGATCGCAACGCCGCTGGCTTACTGGGCAATGAATAAATGGCTGCAGGATTTTGCCTATCGTACCAGCATTAGCTGGTGGATTTTCGCTGCCTGTGGATTTGCCATGTTGTTGATTGCAATTGTCACCTTAAGCATGCAAACAGTAAAAGCTGCACTTGCAAATCCTGTGAAGAGTCTGAGAACGGAATAATCAGGAGAAAACTGCTACCGACAGGCGGGGGAGCGAAAGGAAATACAGAGGATGTCCGCATTATGATATTTACCATTATAGGAATATCATTGTTTACTTATAGCTGGCTGTACAGTTGCCGTTTAAAAAAGACAACAGGACAAAACGGGGAAAACACCTGCAGCCATGAGTAAATAGTTCTCTAACCATAAATTAAATTGTATGTCGAAAAAGACAGCCGAGCCTGTTTTTTTATATCATTCCCGGCAATTCCTTCAATAAGCAATTCCTACCACTGGCACGTTTATTACTGGCGCCGGCTCAATGCTACGTTACCGGCCTTGGCGGGACATTATTTTCGCCGCCAGTAAATACCTTTATATGAAAAGATGGAATGTTCGTTCGCTGATCGCCGCCATAGCGCTTGTGGTGCTTGTATTGAGCACGGGTTGTAGTAAGAAGGATAAAGATGATCCTGACAATGGAGGTGGGAAATACCCCTTCTACAACACCGAATATACCGGTACCGCCAAGGTGGGCAATCACTATTTTCCGCGGCCGCTCTCCCTCCGGTTTGGGGATGACAACTCGGTGTCTGCGTTTTCGCACCTGGTCCTCAATAAATATCATCGCGAGTTTACGGGGAAAATAACGAATGTAGAAAAGAATGGCCAGGGGCAGTACACGGTAACCATCCTGTTCGACTTGCCAGGCGAAGAACAATTCAATAAGCCGCAGGTCTACACGTTCAATGCAGACCTGTCATCGCTTACCGGTGGTTCCAACCCGATCGTCGAGATCCCCAACGGCACGATGAAACTTTTTCCCAAAACTGCTCCCGGCATGGTAGGCACCTGGGCGCAGCCGACCCAGCCCGGTTGGTACCCGGATGTAAACGCCATGATATTCTACACACAAGGCACTACCAACTATTTTCAAGGCGGTAAACCAGTTTACTATTCTTACGATGAGGGTGTACTGTTTCAACGGCCCTACGAGCAAGATGGCTCGAGGATCACTTTTGCCGGGGTTAACACGACGACTGAACCAGGAAAGATATGGACCATTCCCTATTACGGGGTGCTGACAGCGGATGGAAAGACCTTGTACCTCGATTCCTACGAATCTATAGCACGACTGCCCAACTCCTTTAGTACTTTCGATTGGAATGGACCTAAAGGAGTGACGCCTTCGTTGCTGCGTCAGTAAGTGTATCCGGCTCCTTACTCAGGCGGCTCTATCGGCACTTTCGATCGCCACAAAGTACATGCAATTAAATGTTCACATGCAACCGCACTGACAATACATTGACGGGTCCTTTGCGGTCACCATTGTAACCAGGGTTCATTAAGAACTGGTAGGTGCCTGTCAGGAATATCTTGTCTTTGGAAAGTGCTGCTGAGTAATAAAACTCCGCCAGGCGCTCCCACGCATAATTGAGTGCGCCATCACCCAGCATAAAACCCTTGCCGCCTGCTGCTAAATACTCCCGGTGAGGCCTGGACAATCCGGAGGTTACGTATGCCAATCCCACATGATCATTGCTGCGCTTCCATCTTGTGCCTGTAAGGGAAAGACCGGCGCTGATGCTGCGGTCTATTTCGGTAAAGGCCCAGGTCTCATGGATACCATTGTTCCAGCTTGCGCGGAAAAAGCCACCCAGTTCATCCGTTATATCCTGTTCGCCATTGAGGGCAAAGCCAAACTTGGAGTTGCCGTAATGCCGCGTACTCTCAATGGAAGGGTTGGTGGGTTTGAGGGCGATGCTTTCGCGGTAGTTGCCCATATTGGTGGTGGTATAAAAGCCCAGCAAACGTATAGCGCCTGCACGCTGATGAATGGCATAACGCTGTGTATATTCTAATGATTGGGAATGAGCTTTGGATATGTTCCAGTTCATCTTTGGACCATTGGCGACCAACGGAACCAGCGAAAATCCATACCGTAATTCATGTTGCGGTGTTACCCATTCCAGTATGATACTGGGTGCATAGCCGCGTGTATTGGCAGGGTAATCCCACGCGCCATTGTCCATCAGGGCCCAACTCATAAACTGGCTGCGTGGGTCATGGCTGTATTTGTTGTCATCAAAATAATCAGCTACGCCCACCTTGCCAACCGTAAAAGCAACATACTTATCAGGCGTATGCTGTCCCAGTTGATTGGCATCGCTTGCTTCATACGTGGTGGTTTTGCTCAATGCAAATACCTGCCGGTAAAACAGGCGGGCCAGGTACCCTTTGGGAGCGGCGTTGCCGATGCGAAACGTTTCACCATTGGTAGCAGCGGCCACACCCATCGCCTGGCTAAGCCCTGAGCCCCCGGCTATCTCCGGATTGACAAATACGCTCGCGCCTTTCCATAAACGGACCCCTGCAAATAAAGTAGCGGTTAAGGACGTTTGTGTTTCTTCGCCGGTTAACAGGCTGTTATCACCGGTGTATTTAGCTGTAAATCCTGGCTTGTATTGACTGATGACGGTGGTTTGGGCATGTATCGAAAATTGGTCCTCTTTCAGGGTATCTGCCTCTTGTGCGTGCAGGCCGTGGCCAGCCAATAGCAGGGCCACTCCAACTGTTCTTTTGTTCACATTGGTTGTTTTAAGGAAATAATCTTGTAAAAATATAGGTGCGTAAATGTCCGGTGAAAAGACTTACCCGGAATTGCAATACGTTAACAATAGCGCCAGCGCGGCCATTTATCGCCTTTGCCTGTTTGCCTGGGCTATAGCCGCGAAGCCGCGCTGGCGCAGGACCTTATGCAGGAAACCTTTGTGAAGGTGTGGAACAATATGCAAAAGTTCATGGGACGCAGGCAAAGTGGAATAAGCCTGTTTTGTATTGTTGAATATTGCTATGGGATTATACTACTTTACTTCAGGATTGTTCATTGCCTGAATAAAATCCCAGAAGTCATCATTAAAGATATTCCCCATTAATCCTTCTGTTTCCGGCTTGAAAAATGGGTCCTGTCCAATCTGGGTTGATCGTTCATCGAAAAGCCATAAGCCTGCGCAATAAGAAAATATGCCTGACGCAGACGTTCAGCATACGAAACATTCTTCTCGAACACATTGGCTTTATCGGCTTCCTTAAAAGTCGTCATTCTAAATGCAGTTCTGTCAAATCTTATAATCGGACATAAGTACAAGTTTCAAGGTAAATATACAAAGCAGGCGAGATAGTACATCCAAGAATAACTCCAAATAAAAAAGCCTTGCAATAGTTTACAAGGCCGTTTGCCCAAGATAGGAAAATTATCTAACCAATTGGTGCATGATTTGATCGCTTTGGAGGGAATTCTCTGAATGACAGGGAGTTTAATAAGATTCGCTCCTGCTACTATGGCTAGGCCATCGTTCCGGTAAACTCAGCCAACAAAGGGTTTTTTTCACGTTTTTCAATTAGAATATTTGGATTAAAATTCAATCCTAAATTCCTTAAATGATAACAATCGTTACTGACCGGCAACAGATTCACAGGTATCAAAAGCTCCTGCAGGAAAAATTGGGCAGCTTTTTCACAGAGAAAATTGCAGGGAAAGTGGGCTATCCTGGCGGAAGTTGGGAAGGGAATATGATGTATTCTTCTGAACTCGACATGTGGACGGCGGAGCAGGTACTCAACAATCGCTACTGGAATGGTTTCGGAATTAGTCGTCCAGTTGAAAATAAACAAAACGCAGTTATTGGAGAAGTAAATATACCATTTGAAGGGATTAAAAGAAGAACTGCCGGGGTATTTGGTGTTGATGACGAAGGCAATGTACTGGTTTTACATCGGGGAATATTAGGAGGTGGCAATAAGGGGGTGGATAAAAATTTTTTTATAAGTGATTTTAAAGGGCCTCTATTGACAGTTAAAGATGGGGCCAGGCAATCATCTCTTTGTCTTGTTTGCGACTTATCCTCCAGCTCGTTTGATAAACAGTTGAAGGAGTTCATATCACAAGTAGCGTTGATCAAACGCAAAGCCAAGGACCCTGCTGCAATAGCTCTTGATAAGATCATTAAATATCAGTTTTCTCGAGAATCTTTCGGGCAATCAGTCGTTGACCGAAAAGGTACCACGGAGTACAACAGAATCCATGGTAAAGTGGTGAATAAACTCGCCGACGAACTAGCCAGTTTAGGTATGAGCGTTCAAAACGACAGACAAAGAGACCTTTGCGTCAGCGTAAAAAACAAGGCTACTATTTTGTTTGAAATTAAAACAAGCTCTGCTTCTCAATGTATATATACAGGAGTTGGTCAACTCCTAGTTTACAGCATCGCCTTAGATAACAATGTAAAACGTATACTTGTTTTACCAGACAAATTAATGGTAGAAGTTGAAAAAAGGCTTAGAGAACTTGATATTGAGCTTTTATATTATGAATGGAAAAATAAGAACCCGGAATTTAACAGTATAGACCTCAAAAAGATAGCAAATATATAAATATCTTTAAGGTCTAAAACAACTATTGTGGTGCTTTTAAGGCGCCAAAATGAAGACATAAAGTTTCTATATCATGAGATGGCATCGATTCTATTGCTGTCTTTTTGCTTCTAATTATGTAGGTGGATGGAGATGCGTATTGGGTTCGTTTGGACTGGTGATGGAAGAGGTTAGTTAAAAGTTCGTAATCGTCAGTGTTTGCGTTGGTTTCAAAATATCTAACAGATTTTATTTCATTTAGTACATGTATCAGCCGATCGTCAGGCAATTGATAGGCTTCTAAAAGAGTCTTTGCATAAGCCTCCAACTCCAGGTTGTTCATATTTACAAACGGGCTTGATTTTGCTTCTACTTCTATTTGATGGGCTAATTCTTTGTAAGTTTTATCAACAATAGACTCAAAAGGGGTGTTAATTCCCATTTCCTGATTGAGAATGGTGATATTGTTGATTAGCGCTTCATCTGTTACGCTTTCCACGACGATCTCTATACCGTATTGAAGCCTGGCTAACCTTTTAAGATCATAAGCACAGATTAATGATAGTCTCGCGTCCTTCAGTAGTCCAATTTCTAAAAAAAGCGTTTGGGCATGAATAGCAAACAGAACCATTCGTCTAAAATCCTGACCCTTGGCGGCTCTATCGTCCCTGTAGTACAACAAGAGAAAATCGTATTCTTTGATATAGAAAAATCTCGCGAGTGCATATTCTGCATGAGCCTGCAGCGCCTTATTGTTTTGCTTTTGGGAGAACGAACGGGCATTTAGCACTTCTTTTACAGCCAACTCGATCAGTTCGTTCGTTCTAGTAAACAGCTTCATCCGTTCGGTTTGGCTTACCTGTACCCCTAACGAGTCTTTTACTCTAAGCTGGCTAACCCAATGGAGCATTTTAGATGAAATATACATTTGAAGGTTCTCGGCATGGAAAACCTTTAAAAACATCTTTCTTTCTTCGTCAATATCTGCCATATTTATGGAGACGAATACTCCCATGATGTCGGACTCAAGCGCATCATCTAATTTTCGAGACTCGATTTTCTGGATAATTGTGTAATAGGCGATGTTGATCCTTAACTGAAGCGAATTGAATTTGTTTTTAGTTACCGCAGTTATACTTCGTAGATCTGTAATATACTGCTCCCGGCTTCTCTTGCCTAATAGGAAATCCACCTTTATCCGGACAAACTTTAACGTCTCTAGTTCAGTTTCTTGGTATTGGTTTGCAATTTGGAAAGCCTTAGTCAGGTAAAATTCTGCCTCG
>QFQM01000804.1 GCA_003243255.1 Flavobacterium psychrophilum
TCGGCGAGATGCCCTATCACATGGAGCGCATCTACGACGCGCTGGAGCAGTGCGAGCTGTTCGTCAGCATCGGCACCTCTGGCCATGTCTACCCGGCGGCGGGCTTCGTCGAACAGGCGCGTCACGCGGGTGCGCATACCCTGGAGATCAATCTGGAACCGAGCCAGGGCCATTCACTGTTCGCAGAGAAACGCTATGGCCCGGCTACCGAACAGCTGCCGCGCTGGGTAGCGGAGCTATTGGCGGGTTGAGCAACGTGATCCCGGACGCCGTAGGGCGGACCGGGACACCAGCCGCTCGTAACGCCAGCGAACAGTCCGCCGCATCTCCGTGTCAGACACATCCAACGGCGGCGTACTGCTTCGCGAGTACGCCCTACCTATCTGGGACGACGTTCAGCATGTAGGGCGGACTCAGGAGCGCAGCGAACAGTCCGCCGTTTTTCAGCGCCCCACACATCCAGCGGCGTACTGCTTCCGAGCGGCCGGCGTCCCGGTACGCCCTACCCGGCTGGGTGACAGAGCTGTTGGCGGGTTGAGAGGGAATGTAGGGCGGGTGAAACCCGCCAATACGCAAATAGCTGGCCGACAGAGCATTCCAACCCGTAGGAGCGGCTTCAGCCGCGAACAGCTTTCGTGGCTGAAGCCACTCCTACAAGAGCCCAACGCCCGGTAGTACCCTCTAGCCGGCGGCGTCCTGAACAGGCGCCACTGCCTCAGCCGGCACCTCCGGCTCCGGGCTGAACACGCCGTTGCTCCAGGCGTAGTACCCCACCCCCAGCGCCAGCAGCAACGCCAAAATCCAGGGCCACACCAGCGGCTTGTTGGCATAGGGATCGCGCAGTGCACGGTCGCTGCCCTTGGGCAGTTCCGCCATCTGCGTAAGTGCGGTGCCGAAAGGAATGCTGATACGCGCCTGGGCATTTACCGCCCAGCCGTTGCCATCGAGGATCGGCCCCAGGCTGCGCCGGCGCAGCTTGAACCAGGCCAGCAGCATCGACGGCCCGGAGATGGCCAGCAGCACGCCGAGCAGCAGCAGCGGAACCTGCCACCAGGCCAGCGACAGAATCCCCGTGACCACTGCAGCCAGCGCCGTGCCCAGGGCACCGACCGCCAGGCCGATGGCCGCGAAGATACCGGCGAACTTGGCGATATCGAAGGCCGGGGTAG
>QFQM01000805.1 GCA_003243255.1 Flavobacterium psychrophilum
CTATTCGACACTTATATCGTCAGCAGTAGGCGGCTTCGGGTCTGCATTGCGTAATAGTTCGTTGGCGTTTGGAAGGACGGTGGCGCCAGTGTTGGGAAATACTCTCAGCAAGACTGTAAATGTAATAGAACGAATTGCGGTGCACGGCAACTCTTTGAAGAGCCTTAGACCTACTTGGGGCTATAAGCTATATTCTGCCGATGGAACATTCTTAAAGAATGGAATAACATCGGCAGCGAAAGCGGAATCAAGATATACAAAGGCTTTTATGTCAGATAAGGTAATGTTAGAAAAGACTTTATTTCCTAATAGGGCAGCGGCTTATCAATGGGAGTTTCAACAAAATCAGGTCTTGCGAGGACCACTAAACTTTAATATGCACTAATGAGTGATAATAAAAACGTTTTTGGCTGCTTTGTTTCTTACCCATCCTTGATGTACGATGCAACTTCTTTGCAGAAGGAGCATGCAAGAAAGCAGGGTGATTTATTTCGTGAATACATATGGGGTGAAAAAGGCATTTGCGACACATTGAAGAAATTAAGAAGCGAGGACTACGGAGTTGATTTGAAATTGGCATTGTTCCAATTTTATGTGAATCCTCTATCTGATGAGTTGAGCGGTTTAAAGGAGATAGAACCGTATCGTAAAAATGAAAAATCAATTGGTATCCCAATAGTGATAACCGATGAAAACTTCTTCGGCAAGTCAGAGGAAGCGCGTTACAGATTTTTGAAGGAAGCGATCTTTCAGAAGTTGGACTTACTAGCCGAAGTAGTAAGGAGGAGAAAATTAGATGTAAAAATGCAGCATTTAAAAGCCGATGCGATTTCGCTTCTGGATGGTTTGCTCAACAGCGTATAATGATTTACAAAGAGACAAGTCTTCTTCTTATTCAAATTCAGTTGAATAAGAGAAATACCAAAATCGGATTTGGAGTTACGACAACTTCTGGCGACAACTTTAGAAAGCAGAGCGCTTGGCGTTGTGTTGGAAGAAACATCGTCCCCCTTCATTTTAGAGTTGGTTGTGGCGGTTTCAGACTTCGATAGCATAAGACATGACTTTCATCACTTGTTAATTTCCCTAGGCCTTAATAGCTACCTCCTGCAGGATATATCAAGTTCTAATGAATGAAAATCATGGTGGGATTGTAAGATGAGTAGCT
>QFQM01000806.1 GCA_003243255.1 Flavobacterium psychrophilum
CAGGGGAAGACAAATACCGGCCGGCCATCGGCCGCATGCATAAAGCTGAAAGCATGTGCCACTGGCAGGCGCCAGCCCGGCAGCAACAGGTGGCTGCCGCGCAGCGGGCGGATGCGGCCATTGCCGGGCTGGCGCAGGCGATCGGCCCAGGCGCCGGTGGCCTGGGCCACGGCGCGGCTGCGCAGGCGGTAGCGGTTGCCAGTCTCGATATCCTCGGCCAGTACGCCGACCACCTGCCCTGCCTCGCGCAGCAGCTCGACCACGCGCATGCCATTGAGTGCCTCTGCACCTTCGGCACGCGCCTCGCCCAGCACGCGCTGCACCAGGCGGGCATCGTCGGTTACCGCATCGAAAAAGCGCGTGCCACCGAGCAGACCGTCCTCGCGAATGCCCGGCGCCAGATAACGCAGTTGCTGCAGCGGGTAGAACAGGTGATTGCGCTTGCCGGCCAGGGCGTCGTAGAGGCTGAGCAGGCCGCCAAATACCTTCGGCCCAGGAAAACCGCCCCGGTAGTGCGGCATGACGAAGCTTAGCGGCTCCACCAGCCCAGGCGCCTCGCCGAGCAGACGCTGGCGCTCGCGCACCGAGTCGCGGGTCAGCCCCAGTTGGCCCTTGGCGACGTAACGCAGGCCACCGTGCACCATCTTCGACGAGCGGCTGGAGGTGCCCCAGGCGAAGTCACGCTGCTCCAGCAGCAGGCAGCGCCAGCCACGCCGCGCCGCCTCACGGAGGATGCCGGCGCCGCAGATGCCACCGCCGATCACCAGCAGATCCCAGTCGCGCGCGGCCAGTTCAGGCAGCGCGCGCGTGCGCCAGGTGGCGTTCCAGGGTTCCATGCTCAGTCCTGCAGCAACACGCCAGGCGCCAGGCGCTGGTCGGGATCGAAATGCGTGGCCAGGCTACGCAGCGTGGCCATGCCCAGCTCGCCCTTCTCTGCGGCTAGGTAAGGCGCATGGTCGCGACCCACGCCGTGCTGATGGCTGATGGTGCCGCGATTCTCGGCGATGGTGCGGCTGGCCGCTGCTTTCAAGCGCTGCCAGCGCGCCATGGCCTCGGCGTAGTCGCTGCCGGGGCGGAACACGTAGGTGGTGTAGATGCTCGAACCTTCGCCGTAGACGTGCGACAGGTGGGTGAACACGTGCACCCGCTCGCCGTCGCCGGCCAGTTC
>QFQM01000807.1 GCA_003243255.1 Flavobacterium psychrophilum
GTCCATGCCAGTTCGGGTTTGCACATTTGCCAAAAACTGCAGTGTTTTCATCCTCACTCCAATCTGGACGAGCAAGTTTATGAGCGGCATTAAAGCTCTCCCTACGTGTAATATAAATCATCTTTAAAAAATAAAACGCAAATATACAGATAAAGTCAATAGCCTAACCTTGATATTGATTGGAAGTTAAAATATGAAAATGTACTTACTATTTTGAAAAGCAATGTACACTTACCATAGCCATGTCAGTCCCGCTTTCCGTTACAATCTTTTTGTTTGCCCTTGTTGTCATTCCGAGGAACGAGGAATCCACTCCTAAACAGCTTAACCAAACAGATCCCTCACTAGCGTTCAGGATTACACCATCAAACAAAAAGTATTTCCACTACAATCGGGTTTATTATACACCCAACTATGCAACTATCCGTAGTTAACCTGCAAAAGCCTTAGTTAACTAAACGGGATTGCAGCGAAAATACTTTTTGCTTTTGTTTGTCATCCTGAACGCTAGTGAAGGGTCTGTAGCCTAAAGCAGTTCGGCAACAGATTCCTTGTTCCTCGGAATTACAGCAAAGAACCTAGCAAAAAGATTGTAGCGTAAAGCCCGACAGACGTTAAAACGGAGCACTAAACTTGCTTTTCTAATTAAATTTAAACTGCTATTTCTTTACGTTTTCAGCTTTATGCTTTCGGCTTAAAAAGCTATCTTTGCAGCAATTATGAGCGACAATAGGTACAACCAGCGTGGCGTATCGGCATCTAAAGAAGATGTACACGCAGCCATCAAAAACATCGACAAAGGCATATTCCCTAAAGCATTCTGCAAAATCATTCCTGATATACTGGGAAATGATGAAGCGTATTGCAACATTATGCATGCCGATGGCGCAGGAACCAAATCCTCTTTAGCTTATACTTACTGGAAAGAAACGGGTGATCTTTCTGTTTGGAAGGGCATTGCACAGGACGCGATCATTATGAATATTGATGACTTGATTTGCGTGGGTGCTACCGATCAAATTCTATTATCATCGACCATTGGTCGTAATAAAAATCTAGTGCCTGGTGAAGTGATTGCAGCCATTATTAACGGTACTGAAGAAATTTTGGCCGAGTTGAGAAATTTGGGCATCTCTATTTACTCTACAGGTGGCGAAACTGCCGATG
>QFQM01000180.1 GCA_003243255.1 Flavobacterium psychrophilum
ATGGCAAACGAATGGAAAGCTTCTGACTTTGAGTCCTATTGGGGTTTCTACAATACGGCACGGGGATGGCAGACAGAAATGCAAACTGCGCTGTCAAAAGCAACCGACTACTTCTACCGACACAACTATGATCAGCTGTCGACCAGTCAAGAAGATATTAATTCAATCAACGACACGACCAATCTTATTCGAGTCCGATCGCAGGAATTTGCAAGCGAGTACGTGGAATCAGGTTTGTATGATTCGGCGGCGGACGAGGCTGAAGAATTTGAAGCGTCGCTAGAAATCGATGGACATATAATGGGCAAAGAAGAGGACTGGACACCTGAAATGGCCGAATTCGTTCGAAAAACACGCGAACATCGTCAACAATGTAAGTTAGTTGAATTTTTAAAAACTTTAGCTTTAGGACTCACATGCATGATGGCTGAAATGTAGGGCAGGTCATTTTTATCGGCCAACGTCACAACTCGATCCGAACCAATTACGCGATCCAGCTCTTCGTGAGCTTTCTTCTCTACTTCCGGGTTGTGAATTAGGTGCGCCAAAAAGCATTGAAGTGTGTTACTGGTAGTCTCCTCAAAATTAAAAATTATAGATTCAAAAAATCTTCTCTCTTACCTGTCCAGCAACCCACAAGTCAAACAAAAGAACAATTAGTTGCTGATCGCTAAAATAGTGCAACTCATTTCCGTGCGCACGTCGGTTCCATTCTCTGAAAATTGAGATTTTTATATGATTACTTTTAAAGCATTGGGAAGAACTGAAATATCAAGGCGTATTGTTTTGAATTTATGGTATTCACCATCAATCTGAACGTCCGGAAATATCTTATCAGGCAGTTCCAAATGAAGTTTGTCAGTTAAAAAATGTTGTGCCTTTTTAAACTTTTTAATCTTATTTTGTAATACGTAAAGTCCTAATACGATCTTTTCTCTAAAAGAGAGTTGAGGTATTATTACTAGATCAAGTAATCCGTCAGTTAAACTTGCTTTAGGAGTTAAACTCATGCCATAACCCATCTCGTTAGAATTTGAAATAAACAACATGAAGGGTAAATCGGCTATTAATCGGTTGGGCAATGAGATTAGTGTTTTAGAGGGCTTAAATTCCAGACTTGCTTTCAATGTAGATTTGATGTATGAAATAAGAGTCCGTTTTCCGGAATATTCGTAATTTTTGATTATTGCAGCATCAATACCAATTCCGGTATTGCTGAAGAAATACTGATCGTTTATTTTTCCTACGTCAATAGCTGTGGTATTCCCGGTCTTAATTATATGTAAAGCTTTAGTTAGCTCTCTTGGAATCTGTAAATTGGATGCCAGTCCATTTCCTGAGCCAACAGGTACTATTCCAAGTGTAATGTTAGTACCAATAAGACATGATGCTACCTCATTTATAGTACCATCGCCGCCACAGGCAACAATAATATCAGGATTGGCCTCTATAGCTATTTTAGTAAGCTCTGTTGCGTGATTTTTATATTCGGTGTAATCTACCTGAATAATATACTCATCAACAGGGAAAAAGTTTTTTATGTAAGATGTTGTGATTTGATGCTTACCCTTTCCTGAAATGGGATTTACTATAAAGTGTATGTAGCACATTACTTTAAAAGTTTATTAGTAAACAAATAATCAGCGGTTTGGTACCATGCAATAGTTTCATCCAGAAAGGATTGTTCCATCGGCAATGTTTTCAGGCTGTTGTTATTTTTGTTCCAGGTATAAAAAGCCTGTTTTTTCTGATCTGATAATATCATTACTTTATCCTGTTTCATCAGTACCAGCTTCCTGTATGTGCCCATTAAAGACCTTTCTTCAAATTTGTTGTCTAACACATTTCTACCAAAGAAATCCGAATCGTAATTCCAATGCATAAGTGAGAACAGGGTAGGGAACAGGTCTATTTGCGAACATTGTTTGGTAATCTTCTGGTTTGAAGTTTCCGGCAGGTTAACTATAAATGCCGGAATGTGATAATTAGCTACATCAATTTCATCTTTTCCGGCACTACGGGCACAATGGTCGGCTATGATAACAAACACTGTGTTTTTATACCACGGTTTGGTTTTGGCTTTTTTGAATAATTCTCTGAGCGCAAAATCGGTATATTTTACAGCTCCCTGGCGGTTTTTACCCGATGGGATATCAATTTTACCTGAAGGATATGTATAGGGCCTGTGGTTGGATGTAGTCATGATGAAGTTAAAGAACGGTTGTTTGTTTTGGTATTGCTTATCAGCTACTTTAAGCATTTTGTTAAAGATGTCCTCATCACAAATACCCCAGGCATTTTCAAAAGTTACTTCACTATCATCGATATTATTTCGGGTGGTTTTGATCTTATCGCTTAATACGCTCCCTCTGCCGCGGTCATAGATTGAAAACCCATTTCCCCCAAAATAGGAATTCATATTGTCAAAATAACCATCGCCACCGTAAAAGAAATTACAGTCATAGCCTTTCATCTTGAATACACTGTTTACAGTATACAGATTTGAATTTTCAGGCCGTTTTACAATACTCTGACCGGGCGTGGGAGGTATGCATAGTGTGACAGCCTCCATTCCTCTTACGGTTCTGGTTCCCGTTGCATACAGGTTTTCAAAAAAGACGCTTTTCTGAGCAAGGCTGTCAAGAAAAGGAGTAATGTTCTCATCATTCCCAAACTCTTTCATAAAGCTGCCGCTAAGGCTTTCTACAAGAATGAAAACAACATTTTTCTTTTCATTGTTAGCGATAGTGTCGGTAATATTTCTGTGTATCGAAAAGCCTTTGCCGGTAAATTGAGAATTGTCACTCTTTAATTTATCCCGGATAAGGCCAAAGGCTTTTTTGTTATCAATAGAAGTATAGAATTCAGTATATTCCATCTGGTTATTTCTAAAGGCAGCAAAAAAGGAATATACCCCGTTTTTTGATATTTCAGAATTGTAACGGTTTGATGACCATTCCGCATCATTATTGGTTACAAATACTGTATAGAGAATCGCTATTACAACAGCTGTTGTCAAAAAAGTAATTCTTTCTTTGATAGAAGACTTCGCGGTGAAAGTTTCGGCAAAAGCTTTTCTTTTTATAAAGATGAATAATACAGCTATCGTTAGCAAAAGCACACCGCCTATCAAAACAGGTAGCGGATAGGACTGGTTGATATTCGCAACAACCTCATGCGTGTAAATAAGATAATCTACAGCGATGAAATTAAAACGGGTTTTAAATTCGTCCCAAAAGGTCAACTCCGCAAAAAAGGTGAATACCAATATAAAAATCGTTAGACTGGTAAAGAACCATACCAATGCTTTATCTGCAAAAGAACCAATCCATCTGTCAGGAAATACAGCATAATATAGTATAGCAGGAAGGCTAATGAATGTTACTGTCCCAAGATCAAAAAACAATCCTGTTATGAGTGTACGTATCAGGCTTATTATATTCCATGAAATTTCATCATATTGCCACACATAAAATATTATGCGTAATAGCTGCGATACGATCAGAAACCAAAAAATGAAATGTAATAACAGGCTAAATCTTCCTGTTAATTGAAACTTCTTAAACATACTGACTAATTTTAGTCAGCAAGTTTCAGTTGCAATTTTGAATTAAATTTGAATTCTTCCGCCCTTTAAAATTTATAGCTATATCCAAAACGTATAACCTGTGTTTCATAATAATCCTTGCTCGTGTAACTGAAGCCATTTCCGTTAACTTCTTTTTTTATAACAAGAGTATTTAAAAGGTCAGTAGCATTAAGGAATAATTCGCCTTTTCCGTTTTGGATTGTCTTTTTTATTCCGGCATCAATAGAGAAACGAGCATCAATTTTTCCTTGTGGGATGATATCCGGTGCAAGGTAAGTAGCCATTAACTGCCCTGTGAAAGTCTTGGTGAAATTAAAAGTGTTATTCCATTTTACATTGCCGGAAGTTATATCATGTTTCGTATCAGTAAATGTGGTGGGTTGTGGATATAAGATGTTTACTGTAAAGGCATCAATTGTATTATGATATATAGTAGCATTCAGGTTGTATGAATACCACGAGAAAGGTTTTTGTGAAAATACCATTTCCATACCGGACATAGAGCTTTTACCTGCGTTTTCAAAAACATTATAAATAAGAGTACTTCCCGGAACTGTAGTTGCTATCCTTGTAATGGTTCCATCTACAAACTTTTGATATAATGATGCGAACAGATATCCTTTACCAATAGTGGTCTTATAACCAAGCTCTATTGAATTGGTAAACTGTGGGCGTAACCCCGGATTACCAACCTTAATAATTTCTGCATCGTCATATTTCGGGAATATGCGAATGTCAACTTCATTTGGCCTGTCTATTCTTCTGTTATAGAATAAAGACAGTTTGTTGTTGTCATTGATCTTATAAGCAAATCTTAGGGTAGGGAACGGCTGAAAGTAGCTGTAACCGTCGCTTTTGTATGTTGGATGATTTGGATTTACTTCATACTCCAAATCCATGTATTCTAATCTCAAACCGACCTCTGCCTCAATTTTATTGCTTTCAAAAATATAGTTTCCATATAATGCAGGTATAGCTTCTTCATAGGTAGCCCTTCCTCCGGCATTCACATCGATAGGTGAATTAAGTCCTGGGTAGAATTGCATATTTGTTGGAATAATCCTGTTCCTGAATTTGAATCCTGTTTCCAGGCGTCCAAATTTTAAGGGTTTTATATAATCAACATTCATGTCAAATACACTTTCATCTGAAAGTAATTTGAAAGCATCTTTTCCTGTAAATGTTGGCATTATATTATCAAAAAAATATTTTTCATTTTCCCTGTGAAAAGTATAGTTCAGTCCCGCATTCAATACATGACCGGCTTCTTTAAATTTATGCTGATAGGATGCTGAGGTCATGATTGTAGTTTTTAGCTCATCTTCTAAAAATTGCCATAAGCGTAAACGTTGCGAATAATCAGCATTAAAAAAGGGCTCATCCCCATGATCGATTATCTTTTCACTACCATACAATGCAGAAAACGCAAAGGTATTACGCTCATTATAATTCCAGTCAATACCGGTTTTCAGGGTTGTAAAATGTGTATTCCTGTTTCTTTTGGTTTGTTGATTTATAATCGTGCCATCGTCATAAGTACGGGAAACAAATTCATTTTTATTAAGTGTCTCGGTATATAGATAATCCCCCTGAAAGTAAACATTGATCTTTTCCTTCCTGTAATTAAGCGATAATGATGGATTGATCTTTGGAGTTAGCTGATATTGTGGCCTGATGGTAGGCAGGTTTTCTTTTCGCTGCCACAAGGCTCCATATCCTGATGATAGGCCGACTTTACCGTTCAGTCCTTCTTCTTTATTCTTTTTGTAGACGATATTGATGATACCGGCATTTCCATTGGCATCATACTTCGCCGAAGGGTTATTTATGATCTCTATTTTTTCAATTGCCGAAGCAGGGATATTATCTAATCCCGACTGACCATTGAATCCTGTTAGTGCTGTTTGTTTTCCATCTATGAGTACCATTACTTTGTCATTGCCTCTCAGTTGCAATTTGCCATCCTGGCTGGTTACTCCCGGCAGGTTTTGCATAGCCTGCAATACCGATCCCCCACTTTGGGTAATGTTATCGCTCAAGGCAAAGGTTTTTTTGTCCATTTTGTTGTTTATCTCATCCTGTGTGGCATCAATCACAACTTCGTTAAGCTGTTGTGCGTCTTCTGAAAGGATAATTTCGCCGATGGTTATGAATTCTGAAAGTGAGCCTACAAAGAGTTTCTGTTTTACAGTTTTGTAACCAATGGAGCTAATCTCTAAAATGTAATTTCCGGGATGAATGTTGTCAATCGTAAAATAACCTTCCTCATTAGTAACTGTTCCGCCTTTTAGTACATCTTCTTTCGATTTTATAATTACGTTAGCGTAGGGCAGAGAGCTTTTAGATAAGCTATCGTTCACGGTTCCCGATATAGTAACTGTTTTTGTTTGTGCTGTACCAGTTAGTGCTAATAAACTTATTACGATTATTAGAATTCTGTTTAGATGTGGTATGGTTTTTTGGAAATTCACGGCAACTTATTTTAAATTATATAACAAAGTTGCGACGTGAATTGGGAGGAAATCTGAATTTTAGAATTTTACAGTAAAATGATGCAGATTTTCTGAAAAACTATATGATATATCCCAATTGTTGAGTTCTGTAATTTTTTTGATGATAGCTAAGCCCAGGCCATTACCCTGAGCAGATGGATCGGCTTTAGAAAAACGGTTGAACAACTTTTCAGAATTTAATGGGGTTTGTTGGCCGGTATTTGAAAATGTAATTGAAGCAGGCGTAGTCGCTACGATTATTCTCCCACTTTTTACATTATGCCTGATGGCATTCAGAAACAGGTTGTTGATCAATACTTCTGTTAAGACTGAGTTTGATTGTATAGATATATTAATATCAAGCTCTGTAGTCACTGATATGCTTTTCGCTTTTGCCTGTTCGGTAAAAAAGTCAAGATGCCTGTTTATATATTCATTAAGCACTATGGGCTGTTTTTCAAAATAGCTGTCATTGTCAATTTTTGAAAGCAGCAACAGATTTTTATTGAGTCGATTAAGCCTTGAAACATCATTGTTTAAGGAGCCAAGCAGTTGCGATTGTTCTTTACTCAGATCAGATTGTGCGAGTGTGTCTATTTTTGTCTGAAACAAGGCTAATGGTGTTTGTAATTCATGGGCCGCATTTTCTACAAATTCCCTTTGGCTTTTGTATATAGCGGTATTCTTTTCGATTAGCCGTTCCAGACTTTTGTTAAGGCGGTCAAATTCATCTATGTCAGTAGGAGTGAAGTGAGGAGGTTTATTCTTGTCTATTTCAAAATTGTGTATCTGATTCAGTGTATCATAGAAAGGCTTCCAGATTTTTGCGGCAGAGGATTTCGATATCCATATTATACCCACAAGAAGAATTATTATGATAACAAGGAACATCACAGCTATACTGAACACCATACCTTCCATTTCTACAAGGTTGGTTTTTTCAACATAAGTATACCTTTTCCCATTTATATCAACAGGAGCATATAACAAGCGAAATGGTTCTTTCTCATTAGCAATAGAATCAAACAGCATTTTACCGACAATAGAATCTTTTGTTACGCCCATGTCAGGCACAATTTCTACATCACGATTGTATTTGTTCCAGTTGGCTATATCTTTTTCGGTATACTCTTTATGGCTTTCTTTTACAAAAGCTCCTTTATGAAAAAGTAATACTTCATCGGTTTCATAAATGTAAAGCCATTGGCTTATGAAATAAAAAATCGGTGCAGCTATCAATAGAATGATAACCGCATAGGCCAAAAAGCTATTAGTAGTCTTATTTAGAAGCTTTTTATTATTCATTTTGCCATTTATAGCCTAAGCCGTAAATTGTTTTTATGTAATCGCCACTTCCTGCTTTGGTCAGTTTCTTTTTCAGGTTTTTTATATGGGCGTATATAAAATCATGGTTGTCTAGCATATCGGCCATATCACCTGATAAATGTTCTGCAATAGCACCCTTTGAGAGTACTTTGTTTTCGTTTCCTATAAGATAAAGTAAAAGGTCTATTTCTTTTCTTGTAAGGTCAACAGACTTATCGTTTACATATACTGTTCTTGCAAAGATATCTATGCTTATTTCGTTGAAAGATACAATATTATTGCCTTTAAAATTCTTGCGCCTTATAAGTGCCTGCATCCTTACCAACAGTTCAGATAAATGAAAGGGTTTGGTAAGATAGTCATCTGCGCCAAGGTTAAAACCTTCTATGCGGGTATCCAGTGTTTCTTTTGCAGAAATAATAATAACGCCTTCCATTTTGTTTTTGGACTTTAATTCTTTCAGCAAATCAAACCCGTCTCCATCGGGTAGCATAAGGTCTAACAGGATGCAATCATAGTCATACATGCTTATCTTATCGAAAGCATCTCTGTAATTTTCGGCTGTTTCGCAATGCACACCATTAGGTTTAAAATAATCTCTAATGCTTTGTGCAATTTCAGTCTCGTCTTCAACAATCAGGATTTTCATATTGCAAGTTAGCAAATGAATTTTGAATGAAATCTGAATTAACGGTACAATAATAGCGAATCCATAATTAACAAAGAAACCATTGTATATTTTTACAGGCTGTCATAACTTTGCGTTGGTGAAAAAACTTTGTGTATACATACTGATTTTTCTGGTAAACCTTAATACCTCTTTTTTTGAAGAGCTGTTCAAGGTTCCTGTACTTGTACAACATTTTGTGGAGCATCAGGAACAAAATGTAAATCTGAGTTTTCAGGAGTTTCTGGCTATGCATTATGGCAATAAAGATATAAATGATAATGACGATGATCGTGATATGCAATTACCTTATAAAAAGCTCAATCATCAGGACGTTACCCATTTTGTATTTATACCTAACCGTTTTTATACTTCTTCAGTCAGAATTATTCCTGCAGATTCTCAATTGCTGAATCATTATAAAAATAATTTTCTTCACAATCCACATTTAGGGGCACTATTCAGGCCACCCATTGCATAATTCTTTTTACCGGTTTTTATTTAATAACATGCTGCATAAGTTGCAGTATGCGGTATTGCATTTATAATTCAAAAAAAGAAGATATGCTTAATAAGATAATCCAGTTTTCAGTAAAGAATAAACTGGCAATAGGCATTTTTACACTGCTATGGATAGTCTATGGCGTGTATGAAGTAAGCCGCTTGCCCATTGATGCCGTACCTGACATCACAAACAACCAGGTACAGATAATAACCACCGCGCCATCACTTGGAGCGGAAGATGTAGAACGCCTTATAACCTTTCCTATAGAACAGGCTGTAAGTAATATTCCCCAACTTAAAGAAAGCCGCAGTATTTCACGTTTCGGGCTGTCGGTAGTGTCTATAGTCTTCGATGATGATACCGATGTATATTGGGCGCGCCAACAGGTAGCCGAACGCCTGCAAAAGGTAGACATTAATGAAAATGCCAACCTTCCGGAAATGGCTCCTGTAACCACAGGCCTTGGTGAAATTTACCAGTATGTACTAAAGCCTCAGCCTGGCTACGAAAGCAAATATTCGCTTGAAGATCTACGTACCATACAAGATTGGACCATACGCCGCCAACTTTTAGGTACACCCGGCATT
>QFQM01000181.1 GCA_003243255.1 Flavobacterium psychrophilum
GGGTGTAGCGTAGCCCGGTCATCGCGCCTGGTTTGGGACCAGGAGGTCGCAGGTTCGAATCCTGCCACCCCGACAAAAAGCAGAACAGAAATGTTCTGCTTTTTTATTTTATAATGGTGTTGTTCGGTGTCTGATGATTTTACTTACATTTATCGTTTACTAATTTGAATACACTTGAAATATATAATATTCTTTTTTTTAGCAGCGATATCCTTAAAGGCCCAAAATCTTCAATCTAATATAATTGTTCCGGAGTCAGAACACATAGTTAAATCAACTATAAACTATAAGACATACAGGTTATATGTTTCGCTTCCTGTAGATTATAATCCTGAAAACAGTTTGCGCTATCCTGTCCTGTATATACTGGATGCTAAATATAGTTATCCTATAATTTCATCTGTACATGAACTTTTGGAATATAGTGGTGATATGGGTAAAACAATTATTGTAGCTATTGGTGATGAAGATTTGTCATCAACAACATGGCACATGGGCAGAACTGCTGATTATACTCCATCTAATGATCCTGTTGCTGATAGAGAGATAGCAGGTGGTGCAAATATTGAATTAAGTAAAGTTCATTCCGGTGGTGCAAAGGCTTTTCTTGAAACTATTCGCAGGGATATCATACCATTTATAGAGAAAAAATATAAAACGACTAACGAGCGAGGTATCGCAGGACATTCATTAGGAGGTTTATTTGCAGGTTATTGTTTACTCAATTCTCCTGATTTATTTCAAAAATATGGTGTGAGTAGCCCTTCTCTCTTCTGGAATAATAATGAAATAGTTGAGTCTGAAAAGCTGTTTGCACTTAAGCATAAAAAACTTAATGGAAAGGTTTTTATATCTGTAGGTAGTCGTGAGCCTGAAGTTATGTACCCATCTATAAATTCATTCGTATCATCCCTTAAAGAACATAATTATGAGGGATTGTCTGTTACATATCAGCTGTTTGAAAATGAAACTCATGCTTCTGTTATGGCTGTTTCTATAAGTCGCATGTTACGTGTGTTGTATGGGAATTTATAGCATAACATCACTGTTTTAATTTTTTATTTCAATTAACGACATGCTACAAATCTTTAACGAAACTACGATATATCGTAAAATAAATATGAAAGCTGTTTTTTAAAAATTTGATTATTAGTATGTTGTGTTGTGTGGAGCATTAATTGCTTAACTTTAAGGGACATTTAGAAAAAATATTTTCCAATTAATAATCTAATAAATCTTAAAGACATGAGTACAATTAAACTTAAAGACGGAACTGAATTTTATTACAAAGACTGGGGAAAAGGCCAGCCAATTGTTTTTCATCACGGATGGCCACTATCAGGCGACGACTGGGATGCGCAAATGATGTTTTTCCTGAAACAGGGATACAGGGTTATTGCTCACGACCGTAGAGGTCATGGCCGTTCGGGGCAAAGCGCTGAAGGAAACAATATGGATACTTACGCAGCAGATATTGCTGAGCTTACAGCTGCTCTGGACCTCAAGGATGCTATTCACGTAGGGCATTCAACAGGAGGGGGAGAGGTTATCCGTTATGCTGCTAAATATGGTAAAGGACGTATTGCCAAAGCGGTTATAATAAGTGCTGTTCCTCCAATCATGTTGCAGAGCGAAAGCAACCCTGAAGGTATTCCGTTAAATGTTTTTGATGAGATCCGTAAAGGAACTGCTTTTACAAAATCGTCTTATTTTTATGATTTCCCTATTCCTTTTTACGGCTGGAACCGCGAAGGTGCAAAAGTAGATGAAGGTATCCGTCACAACTGGTGGCGTCAGGGAATGATGGGGTCAGTATTGGCTCATCATGACGGAATAAAAGCATTCTCTGAGTCTGATTTCAGGGAAGATCTTCAAAGCCTTGATATTCCTGTATTAGTGCTTCACGGTGAGGATGACCAGATAGTACCTGCACATCAGGCACCAAAATCGGCAGCATTACTTAAAAATTCTAAATTGATTACTTATCCCGGATTCCCTCACGGTATGCCAACTACCGAGGCAGAAACCATCAACAAAGATATTCTTGAGTTTATCAGGTCTTAAATTCGAATTTATTGAAACTAAAAGCCGGGCATATTGTCCGGCTTTTCTATTTTTGGTTTATGGAAGAACAGAATTCGGAAACAAGACGAAACAGAGGCAAGAGCTCGGAAGATATAACATTGTTTGCTTCATCTCAAGAGCAGACTAAACTGGAAGAAGCATTAAAAGACATGTATTATTTGCTGAGCAGGGGATATCCTGTAAAATCTTCGTTAGCATTAGCAGCTAACCGTTACAGACTTAAAACGCGCCAGCTTTTGGCGTTACAGGGTATGTCGTGTTCAAAGAATGAATCGGAACTCAGGAAAGCAAAGGAAATTGCCGGCAACGGTCTAAAAGGAAAGACAGTTTATCTGGATGGTTTTAATGTTTTGATATTATTGGAAACATTGCTCTCCGGAGGTTATATTTTTAAAGGTCTTGATGGTTGTTACAGGGATATATCGTCAGTGCACGGTACTTACAGAAAGGTAAACCAGACGGAAACCGGACTTGTTATGATTGGCGAATTGTTTAAAAAATTTGATGCAGAAAAAGTGATCTGGATATTTGATACGCCGGTATCTAATAGCGGAAAGCTAAAAGTGCTTTGTTATGAGATCGCTGAAAAAAACGGCTTTAAATGGGATTGCTATCTTGAAAATTCCCCGGATAAATACCTGGTGCAGGAGCCCAGGCTGGTTTGCAGTTCTGATGCCTGGATACTTAATGAATGCTCCGAATGGTTCAACCTTGGTGCTTGTATTATCAGGACATTTTTAGAGGAGAATCACAATTCTGAAAATATAATTGGCTTTAGTATATAAAGAGTGGTTAGCTATAGAAATGTGTTTTTACTTTATGTCGTTAAAAATAAAATTATATTCAGATTTATATTATTGATTTTCAGTGTTTTGTTTTTAAGGTGTTGTTTTTGGTTTTTATGAATAAATCAACTCATTAAAAATATATAATATGAAAACAACAGATCTTATCAAACAACTAAAAAGGATCTTTTTAGTAACAACAGTGGTTTTAAGTGTCTTATTTACTACTGATATGGTGGCACAAACTAAAAACAAAGTAAAAAATATTGTACTGGTGCATGGTGCTTTTGCAGATGGTTCAGGATACAAAGGTGTTTACGACATTCTTGTTAAGCAGGGGTACAATGTTAGTGTAGTTCAAAATCCGCTGACTTCTTTAAAAGATGACGTAGCGGCGGCAAACAGAATTATAGACAAACAGGATGGTCCTGTAATTCTTGTTGGACATTCATGGGGTGGAACAGTAATTACCCAGGCAGGGAATAATCCTAAAGTTGTTGGATTGGTGTATATAGCGGCATTTGCACCGGATAAAGGTGAAGATACGTTGCAGTGGGTAATGTCACTTCCTCCAGCACCTGAAAATGGTATCCTGCCTCCGGATGCAAACGGAATGGTGTATTTCGACAAAGCTAAGTTTCATGCAGGTTTCGCAGCCGATGTAAGTGCTGACCTTGCAGGGTTTATGTATGCATCACAAGGGCCAATAGCCGGACAATGTTTTGCTGATAAAGTAGAGGCCGCAGCTTTTAGGAGCAAACCGGCTTATGGTATTGTTGCTACTGAAGATAAAGCCATTAATCCCGAGATACAGCGTAATATGTACAAGCGCGCCAATATGAAAGTGACAGAGATTAAAGGAAGCCACGCGGTTTTTATTTCTCAGCCTGCAAAAGTTGCTAACGTAATTATAACTGCTGCTACAAGTATTACAAAATAATATTAGCGATAATTATATCAGAAGCATCCGTCTTTGGGCGGATGCTTTTTTATTATAAGAAGGATAGTTTTATATTTATATCAGGGTATCTTTACTGTAACGTTTAGCAATAAAAAAGGTCTTTAAGGTAAACAGACAGCAAGATGAAAAATAAATTCTCATGTTTAGTAATTTCCTGTTTCCTGCTTTTATCAGTATTTGTGGCAGGACAGAATAAAGTTGCATTAATTGATTCTTTATTTACACAGGCACATAGGATAGGTGTTTTTAACGGTAATGTGCTTGTAGTGGAGACCAACAAAGAAATTTATCGTAATGCTATGGGTTATGCTGATGCATCGCGAAAGATCATGCTTACGGATAAATACCGTTTTCAGATCGGGTCAATTGCCAAGGAATTCAACGCAGTAGCGATCATGATGCTTCAGGAACAGGGAAAACTAAAGACAGATGATAAAATTTCCCTTTACCTGCCTGATTTGCCAGATTGGGCAAAAACGGTAAGTATCAAAAACCTGCTTCAATATACAAGCGGTATTCCAAACCTTGATTTTGGAATGATAAAAAGTGATACAGAGGCCAGAGTTGCAGTCAGAAATATTACCAAACTTGATTTTGAAGCCGGTACTGCCTATGCTTACAACAATACCAATGTGTTTTTGCAGCGAGAGATCGTGGCGAAAGTGAGTGGTATTTCATTTCGTGATTTCGTATCGCAAAAAATGCTGAAGCCTTTGGCTATGAAATCATCGTTAACAGATCCTGATGAAACGACTCCCCTGATGGCAAAAGCTTATGATGATAATTATATTCAATCGCCATTGTCACCGCCTTTTTCGGGATGGACTGTGGTAACGCTCGATGATTTTTATAAATGGGAAAAAGGTCTTGAAGCATTCAAACTTATTGGAGTATCATCCGTGAAGGAAATACTCATTCCGGCTGTTACGAATAAGCAAAGCGGACTTGGTGGAGGAACTATTGAGAACGGAAAGATTATAACGCATATTCACGATGGTAGTAATTATAAATTTCAGGCACTGCTTACTGCAAATACATTAAAAGGCAGAACAATCATACTCATGACCAATAATAAGCAGAACAATCTTTACGATATCAATGCTGCTATTGAAAACATATTGGAGGGGAAGCCTTTCCTTCAGCCGAAAAAACCACTTCAAACGGCACTTTTTAATAAAATTGAAGGCAATAGCGGCAAACAGTTATTAGAATATTACAGTTTCCTTAAAGAGAAATATCCTAATGATTATGATTTCAGCAATGAATCAGCCCTAAATGCTTTTGGGTATGAATTGTTGCGTAGCGGCAGGTTTGATGATGCTATCCTTATTTTTGAATACAATACTAAATTGTTCCCTCAATCAGGAAATGTATATGACAGCCTTGGCGAAGCCTACTATAGTAAAGGCGATAAAGGCAATTCTCTGGTTAATTATAAACGTGCCTATGAGTTAGATCCATCTAATTCCGGAGCAAAGGAAAAGATTGATGAATTGAGTAAAAAATAAAAAGCCGGACTAAAAGTCCGGCTTTTTATTTTTTATCGAAAGGTAAATTACATCTCTTTCTTATACAATACTGCGCTGTCTGCAAAATTGGTAACCTGTACTTTAGGCTTTCCAAAAAGCTCAATCTCGGCTTTGCCTGATGCAGCAATTGTAATATTCTCTAATGCATTAATATTACAGTGCGTATAACTTTCGGCTATAAGTTCCAGGTTTTTCACAGTGAACTTTTTACCTGTAAACGAAGCATTATTATCTACACGTATTTTACCTTCGGCAGCATCTCCTTCAATAACGGCTACCGTCTTTTGGTAAAGGTCAAGTTTGGCGCTCATACTCGCGGCAATAAGTGCTTTCAATTGTGCATTTTTGCTTAGTTCTACCGTAACATTGTCACCCTGAAAGTTCAATTCGGCAGATGTTTTGTCATTCATTATCAGCGTGAAATTTTTTGATTTCACATTCAGGTACGATTTTGAATGATCAAGGTTCTTTATGGTGATGTTTTCAAGCTGCAAATCGGCCAGTGAGTTTATTGTAGCCTCATTTTTAGCAGTGATGTTTTTAAGATTATCAGTATAGGTAACACGGATGCTTACTTTTTTTGCGTTTGTTATTTCTTTATCGGTATAAATGCGCAGGGTAGTGCCGTTCAGTTCTGATTTTATGGTTTCATGAAGGTTGTCGTCGGCTTCAATCTCAAGGCTTTGTGTGCCGCCTTTTGATAAAAAGATTTCAATGTTGTCTTCTATTTCAAGGGTTTCAAAATTCTCAACTTCTTTTTGGGTAACCGTTACAACTTTTGAACCTTTGATTTTTTCTTTTTTCTGTGCGAAGGTAATAGACGTAAAAAAGACTGCCAGCAATAGCAGGAATACTTTTTTCATGGTATTTCATTTTTATTGGTTATCGCAAATATATAAAAAAACACCGGTGAAGTCCCGGTGTTTTGATAATGCTGAAATGAATTTATTGTGAAGCTTTATGATCGTAGCTAAGCACCCGTGCCATTTTCCATGCTCCATTTTGCAACAGCCATACATGAGTAAATTTTGCCGTACCGGTCTTTTTTTCTTTACCGTTTTCAAGCGAATAAAAATCATGGTCGCCCATAAGTATTGCACTATAGCCATCCAACGGATATACTTTTAAAGTTTGGTTTACAGGCTTACGGATAATCTTTGGTTTGGATTCATTGCAAAGATTATTTTTAAAAGTCTCAATGAATTTATCAATGCCTTTAGAATAACCTCCTTTGTCATGATAGAATTCAAGATCATCGGTAAAAAATGTTCTAAACGTTTCGGTATCGCATTTGTTGTAGGCGTCAAAAGCTTGACTGTCCAGGCCGATTATTTTTTTTGCCAGAGCGTCTGCGGATGATGGGTAGACTTCGTTCTGAGCATGTATTGATGTGGCAATAATCAGGGTGAATGCCAGGAATACTATTTTTTTCATTTTGGTAAGATTAAAAAAGCCTCCAATTATTGGAGGCTCTTACTATTGTAATTGTGATACGTTACCACCGGAGCTTGCATTTTGTTTGAGCTTGGCCGGAGTTGTAACATAATTTATTTTTGCTCCGCTTGATGCCTCTGCCGAAAGACTATTAGTTGCATTCACAATAATATTACTTCCGCTTGATGCATCGGCTTTTGCATTTTCAGCTTTTAGCGATTTAGCATTAATGTTCGAACCGCTTGAAGTATTTGTATCAAGGTCTTTTGTTTTTCCTTGTATTTCGATATGGGCTCCGCTGCTGGCTTCAGATTCGAGTTTATTAGTTTCAACCGTTACATGTATGTTGCTTCCGCTACTTCCTGAAAGCGATATCGACTCTCCTTTTAGGATTCCGTTGCTTGAAATGGTTGCACTGCTGGAAGCTGTAAGAGATTCTATATTTGGCATTACAACGGTAATCCTTTTTGTATCGGTGTCAAGGTTTGCATCAGCAGTTATGACAAGTTCATTGCCTTTTACTTCAACTTTTATGTGTTGCTGAAGGTTTTGGTCGGTCTCTACACTTACAGATGGTGTATTGCCCTGCAATAGCAGTACTTCAAGATCTCTGTCTACAGCGATGGAGTTGAAGTTGCCCGTAACAGCAATGTCTTTTTTTACGATGCTTCCATCTCCATTAACGGATCTGATATCAAAACCGCATGACACGAATAAAATTGAAATCACTACAGCAACAATGGCTTTGGCGATATGAACAATAACTTTTACCATGATAACTTTTATTTAAATTACTTTTTTCTTTTCGAAGTAACACTTAAACTGTCTACACTTACATGAAGATTTACATCCTCGTCAGAAATATCTATTCTGCCTTTTCCTGCTCCGTTAATATGAACATGAGCTGGTGGAGCCGGTGGTGCAGGCATGTCTTCTTCTGCCACATCGTCAACAGGGCAGTTAAGACATTCTACCTTATCTTCTTTCATTTGGTAGAGCCATTGGCTGGCATTGTCCCACCACAGGTTAAAGAACCAGTCTTCGGTATTATCATATTCTTTTACGCTATCGTCACACTTAAAAAGTGTTCCTTCCGGCAGATAAAGATAGATTTCAACCTTTTGGTTACGGTACTTGTTGGTAATGTCTGTAATCAGATAATTGTCTAAAGTTAAGGTTTTACCCTCAAATTTGAAATTATAATTAATTTTTTCCGCTCTTTTGCGTGCTTCAGCCGATGTTCTGCCGTTAGAGATTTTTTCAATCTGTATGAAAGGTTTTTTCTCATCGGTTTTCATCACAACCAATGATACATCATTGCTGTAAATTACATCATTGCCTATTGAGTCCTGAGTGAAACGGAAGTCGTTATGCCCCGGATAAACTGATTTCGCGAAATAGTCGTTGTACCTGAATTTTATATAAAGCGTATCATTTTCAGGTGCTGCCTCATTCTCAAAAAGATTTATGTCCTTTTTAAACACAGTCTTACCTTCATCGTTTATTTCTTTTGTCTCGGTTATACCAATATAAAGCACTGTTATAAAAGATATTATCCATAATGCTAACAAGGTAAGTTTAGTAATGTTACCCACAGGCCTCAGGTTGTCTACCAATATTTTAAGCCCTAAAAGGAATATCACGAAAAGCGGTATGGCTATCATGAAAAATATAGCAGTGCCCATTAACCATATAGGAGCATCGGTATAATTGAAACCGTCTACCCATGGATGCCACATTGAATTTTTAAATGATGAGGTAAACAGCAATGAAAAATAGAACACAACCCCTATACCAAGCATAATTGCAGCCGTAACGGCTATTATTGCACCTATAGCTTTAGCAAAACCTTTAAAGAGCGCCGAAAATACAGATCCTATCCCACTACCGATTTTTTCGGCACCGGTTTTTGCATTCCTGCCAAGCTTGTCATAATCTACATTCTGAAATTTACCTGCTACAGAATCAATCTCTTCCTTTACTTTTTTTTCGATGTTAGATATATTGATGGGCTCGCCTGTCATTTCCAGTTTTTCGGTAGTGGTTATCGCCTTTGGGATAAGTATCCATAATAAGATATAAATGAATACGCTTGAACCAAATGATATGAATAGTGAAATGATAAACAAAATCCTTATCCATAACGGATCGATCCTGAAGTAATGCGATAAACCGGCACATACACCGCTTATGATGCTTTTCTCACCATCCCTGTAGAATTTTTTAGTTCTTGGGTAATAGCTAAAGTCCGGAGCAGCAGAAGTGTTTTTCTCGCCTGTAGTTTCTTCATCTATCCTGTAGTCTTCGGGCTGGCCCATAATAGCCATGATCTCGTCAACTTCTGTATTGCCTACAACCTGTTTGTCGCTTT
>QFQM01000808.1 GCA_003243255.1 Flavobacterium psychrophilum
ACTAACAACTATTCAACAAACTACTCTACTCCTCCTCCAAGGGCACGATACAACTCGATTTTTGCATCTGCTTTTTCTTTTTGAAGGGATATAACATCTAATTCATTTTGCAAAGCGTTATTTTGGGCAACAATCACTTCTAAATAAGTGGCCATTCCACTACGATATAATAGCAATGCATTTTTAACTGCTTTATCCAAGGCAACTTTCTTCTCGCCAATTAAAACCATTCGCTCCGTAGCATGGCTTGATTTGACCATGGCATCTGAAACTTCGCCTACCGCAAGCATTATCGATTGACGAAATTGCTCGGCTGACTTTTGCTGCTCCAATTTGGCAACCTCGTAATTCGTTCTCAACTCTTTTTTTCTAAAGATGGGTTGGGCAAGGTTACCGCCAATGTTTTTCACCAATGAGCCAGGCAAATCAAACCAGTTGTTAAATTGATAAGAGTTAGCACCAATGGACGGTGTAATGCTAAGGCTTGGGTACATGGCTGCTTTAGCTAATCCAGTATTGGCATTGGCCGATACTATCGCATATTCTGCCGCTTTTAGATCTGGTCTTCTGCTCAACAGTTTTGCAGGTACACCATCAGGGAAAACCTCACCAATATCTGCCGTTTTAAAAGCAAAGTTTCTGGCTATCTTTTTAGGATAATCACCACATAAAATACTTAGGGCATTTTCTTGGATCGCAATATTCTGCTTCGCTAATGGAACCAAAAGCTCGGCCGTTTTTTTCTGCGCCACGGCTTGTTCCACACCTAAAGAATTTACTTGTGCTGCTTGGAACTGCAATTGGATCATCCGTAAAGTACTATCGCTTAACACAATGTTTCGCTCTGCCACTTTCAATTGCTCATCGAGCGCCAGCAAATTATAATATGCTTGCGCTACTTGAGCAATAATTCTGGTTTTTAGGGCCGAAAGGTTCTCCCTTTGCATAAAGTAATTCGCTCTTGCGGCATCTTTCTGCATTTTTGCTTTGCCCCAAATATCAGCTTCCCACGATAGAGATAGGGTCGCACTATAATCATCTAGGTAACTACTCCCAACAAATTGTTGGCTAAGTGAACCGTTCAATGAATTTTTAGACTGGTAGATTCTCGAAGCACCTACACTGAGATCTAAAGTTGGCAATAAACCAAGTTTAGCTTGCTTAAA
>QFQM01000182.1 GCA_003243255.1 Flavobacterium psychrophilum
AACCATAAAGCGCAGCCAGCAAGGCAAGAAACAACCACCATTTGGTAAACTTCTTGATGATTTCAAGATTGGTGAATAGTTTAACTACAATGAAATAGGTAAAGACTTCAAAAAGCAATCCACGGGTAGAAGCAATCCAGGCCGTAAGTGATACCGCATTCGGATTGAACACCTGCAGTATGTTATAGAAGTAAAGCAGAATGAGTAAGTAGGTAACGGGATTTTTAAAATAGCTCCAATCCCATTTTTTTTTGCCGGATTCAGCGAGAAGTATTCCTAACAGCAAAGCTCCTTCGATAACGTCTACTCCAATGCCCGTAGGTACTTTTGCCGGCAGCACCAGGCGAGCTATCAGGAAAAGAAAATAGCCATACCAGATCAGAAAGTAGAGCCCAAATTCAACATCGACTATTATCTTTAATAAGATGGGCAATCCAAGAAACAGTGTGACGATTATCGCCCCAGCCACTATTCCCTGTGTACCTACCAGAAATGAGATAAGTAATGATCCAGCCAGCAGCCCGATGAACAACCCGATGTTGTATAAGGTGAAAACAGAGGCGTTATGACCAGTGAAGCTTTTCAACGAGGGAATGTTTTTTTGAATTTGCTATTGGAGATGATTGATTGAATCGTTTTTGGATAGACTATTTTGTATTTCTCTTAGAACAAAATCCTGACCAGAAGCGCTGAGGTGCCCGTGATCGATAAAATAACGATAGTCAGAAGTAACGGGCCAGTATTTTTCTTCGTTGAGGTTTAAAACGATATCGTCGGTAGTGAACAGTTTTCTGATCTTGGTTTCGAAAGAGTGATACTTGTCGCTTCCGATGGAGTAGAGCTGATAGGGTACCGGGCTAAAATAGCCAACTACTTTGATGTGCCTGGTGCGAAGTTCTTCCAGAACGGTTCGTAGTTCTTTGTAAGCTTCTTCATTGATCTCTGTTTTTTCAAATTGACGCAACCTGGCTTTTTGTTCGATGATTTTTTCAGGATGAAGGTCTTTCATCTCCAGCTCGAAATTATTCCATCCATTCTCATCAATGATGTCCGGGGCGTAGGAGTTGGGCAGGAGATTGTATTTTCTGATGAAGTACATCAGGTAGGTTTTGGATAAATTGGTAGATCCTAGTGCACCGGCATATTCCTTCGGATTGATGGTTACATTTTTCTTACCAAAATCTTTGGTGAGGTAAGGATCCAGGCAGATGATAGCCAGTTTGATATTTCCTCTTTCAATGATGTTGCTGATCAGATAATGAAGATCGGAAATATTAGCTCCCATGATGCTGGAGTTATATACGGTATATCCTTTAATCTGCCGGGGGTTGAGGTTGGCAGAGAGGGAGGGGCCGATGATAATGGCATCGTAGTTTTCAGGAATGTAACGGTAGGAGAGCAGGTACTTGGAGGTACGCTCATTGTTATACACTTTTCTTTCTTTCCTGCCCAGAAACAATCCGTAGATATCAACATACACATTGATCAATATCACAGACAGGATTACCGAACCTGTGATTAGTGCGAAGCGGATTAAAAAAGTTTTACTATTCATTTCCGGGTGCTATCAAAAGTCGAAGTAAAGAAAATCATTAGCGGTGATCGAGTTCATGAACAAGATGCCCGCCAGCGCGAGAAAGATAAGGTATACCAAATGCTTTCTGTCTGTTTTAAATTCCTGGGCGAGTTCGACCGAATTTTTATAGAACAGCAGAAGCACACCAGTTAATAGTAACGGAGCCAGAAATACATCGGTAAATACGTTGGAATGAAGTGTACCTGTTCCTCTGATCCCCAACATACCTTCCACTAACTGAATGGCCTGTGACCACGAAGCAGCACGGAAGAATACCCATGCCAGGTTGACATACAGAAAAGTAATCCCCCAGGCCAGCCAATCGGGCATTTTGACAGCAGTTTTCTGCCATAGTTTGAAGACAACCTGCCCGAATCCGTGAAGAAATCCCCAGAACACGAAAGTCCAGCCTGCACCATGCCAAAGGCCACCGATAATAAAAGTGAGCATCAGGTTTTTTAATGTACTAAATTCTCCCAGCCGATTGCCTCCTAAAGGAATGTATACATAGTCACGAAGGAAAGCACTCAGCGTAATGTGCCATCTTCGCCAGAAGTCCTGAATATTTAGCGCACGATAGGGTGAGTTGAAATTGATAGCGATGTTAATGTTGAACAATAATGCTAATCCAATGGCCATATCTGAATATCCGCTGAAATCGAAATACAGCTGAAAGGAGTACGCCAATGAAGTGATCCAGCTATCCAGAAGGTTTAAGGAAGACGTATCGGCATACCCATTGTTGGCGAGTACCGCAAAACTGTCTGCTATAATTACTTTCTTGGTCAGTCCGATAAAGAATACGTAAAGTCCTTTTGAAAAATTAAAGGCGTTAAACTTCAGGTTTTCTCTTGCATCAAACTGTGGAATGACATCCCGGTATTGCACAATGGGCCCCGCTATTAAATGAGGGAAAAAAGTAACCACCAGGCTATAGCTCAGGAAGTCATAGTCTTTCGCTTTATGGTTATAACTATCTACGATGTAAGACACTTGCTGGAAGGTGAAGAAGCTTATCCCTAACGGAAGTACAATCTGTGCGAGGAAAATTTTATCGTCAATAAACAGGTTGAGATTATCGATGAAGAAGTTACAATACTTGAAGTAGATGAGCATCCCCACGTTAATGATAATTCCTAACCACAGCATTTTCTTTTTAAAGGAAACCGGTCGTGAGCTATTCAGTTGTTTGCCGATGGAATAATTGAAAACGATGGAGCCCAGTATAAGAGGGAGATACACGGGGTTCAACCAGGAATAAAAAAATAACGAGGCGAAAAAAAGCCAGTACCGTGATGCCGAAATGTTGCCTGTTTGTATAAAGACAAAATACACGATCAGTGTAAGAGGAAGAAAGGCTAACAAAAATTCGAACGAGTTGAAAAGCATCGGAGTTAACTATTACTACTTTAAAACCTGGTAAGCATAACAATAGATAGTGATTTCATTATATCCAGTTAAAAGAAAACTACTTTTAAGAAGATGGCTACAAAAAAGAAGAGAAGGAAAATAATGACCAAATTTCTAAGGCCACTATTACTGTCTTCTTTATCTGCTTTTCTTTTCTTTTTCATTTTTTCTTTTTCAAAAGGAAATCCTGAGCAAAAACGAAACAGCTTTTATAGAAGTCAAAGACACAAATGAAAACGTTCAGCGTGTTTACCTTTAGTTTTTTTCGCAGCATGGCCTGCATGACAATAAAACTGGCCAACGTAACGGATGCATTTCCATATACAGCGCCCATGATTCCATATCTTGAAATCAGAAAATAATTCAGCGTCACATTAACCAGCAGGCTGACACTCGTAAAATAGAAATTGATATTGGGATAGCCAATGGAATCGAGTACAGTTCCGAACTGATAGGAGAATGGTAAGAGCAAAGTGAAAAATACAGAAACGCTCAGAATCTGAACGGCATCGAGGTACCCTTTACCGGCTATTGTTGTCATTACAAATTCAGGAAAAAGCAAAACGAAAATAACACCCGGCAGTATGATTCCAACAATACTTCCTACTGATTTTTCGTAGAGTTCTTTTACCGCCTTGGTACCTTCCGAACTGATCAGTTGTGCGGTTTTCGGAAACAGGATAGTGGACAGTGTCATAGAAGGAATATTGATGAGGCTGGTAATTCGTGCGGCAGCACCATAAGTCGCTACTGATGCGGTAGAGATCAACGATCCTAACATGAATTGATCAGCACCACTGTAAAGCATTGAGCTCAGGCTGGTGGCGCTGGCATATTTGCCAAAGTGAACCAGTTTCCAGGTCCACTCTTTGTCGATGAGGTTGGAGAAGACGAGTATTTTTCTGACCAGAAAATAAGCACACGCAGAAGATAATAATGCGGCGGAAAAATGGAAGATAACCAGATTAGAGAGCGTTATTTTATAATAGCCAAGATAGCTTAATAAAATAGAAAAGAAGAACAGACCATTTCTGATGAAATAAATGTAAAACACACTTCTGAAATCAAGGACAGCGTGTAATAGAAATTCAAACTGAAAGAAAGGTACGAGCACCAGCGAGGTGAGCGCATAAACATAAAACACCTGCATCAGTTGCGGAGTATTCCAGATGGTAGCCAGACTGTTTCCGAAGATGATCATACCAGCGGAAATCAAAAGTGCAAAGCAGCAATTGAGTACAAAGGAGGAAGTGAAGATGGTGCCGTGCAGCTCTTCCGTAGAGGAAGCTCTGAATTTGATGAACCCATTTTTGATGAAACCTACACGGGCTACTTCCAGCATGGAGGTAACAGTGAGAAAAAGGGTCCATCCTCCGAATTCTTCTTTGCTAAGCAGACGGACCAGAAAATAGAATCCACCGAATCCAAATACCAATTGCGACAGGTTTTGAAGTAAGCTGAATATTCCTGACTTGAACCAGTACGAGTTGAGATTAAGTTTCAAAACCTAGAATTAAGAGAATATGTAAAACGGAATGTTCATTTTTATTGTACCACATCTTTGCTCTCCACTTTGTTGAGAATGGCACCCATAAAAACTCCGTTAAGGCTTTTAAAGTAATTGATCGATTCATGATCGATTGCTTTTAGTACCGAATCGGCTGCAAAGACGCTGATCACTTTATCGGCAAAAGACATTAATTCTTTGGTGTCAGAAAACTCATTGAGCGATGCGCCTTCCAGGAAAATATAGTCGTAGGTGTTTCTTAAATGCTCAATCATTGCATTGAAATTGCGACCTGCCAAAATCTCTGAAGGTGATTCTGAACCAGAGCTGCTTCCGATGATATCAATGTTTTTGTCGCTTGTTCTGGATATGATATTACCACCGTTGCTTACCGGTTCCTCATTTTTGCTGAGCGGGCTAGTCAATAACTTGATGTCATTATCTTCCTGCAGCATCTTTTGAAAATTAGGCTTCGCAATCAATAATTTCGTTAGCGAGTTATTTCTGAAGTTAGTGTCGATTATCAATGATCTTTTGTTCAGTAAACTCAGTGAGTAAGCCAGTGACAAAATCATGAATGTCTTACCTTCTCCTTTTTTGGTACTGGTGACCATCAATACTTTTGCACCAGAGTTTTCTACCTCAAAGCGGATCTTTCTCAGGAAATGTTTGAATTTTTCCTGCGATTCGTCTCCTGTTTTTCCGCTGAAAAGTGATTTCAGATCCAGGTTATTAATAGTGATCGTGTTGATCCAGCCTATCAGATTAAGATCGGCATAGGTTTCGAATTTGGCAGGATTCTTAATGCGCTGATCGGCGAACTCAATAACGATGATCACGAAGGTGCACATGGCTAAGCTACCCATGAAAGCTAGGCCAATGATTAATACAGTCTTGGATGATTCAGGTGAAGGGTTGGGCTGCCCCCTTTGAGTAATGGTGATGGCACTTTTGGATAGCAGCGATTTGTTCTTTTCAGTATTGTATTTTTCCAATGCCTGAAGGTATTCGTCAGATGCCGTTTTTACATCACGCTCCAGGGCTTCGGTGGTTGACTTCTTCGACGCCGATCCGGAAACGCTGCTTTTCAGGTTCATTAGTGTTTGCTCCAACGATGCCAGATTGGTCTGGGTAATTTCCAGCTCAAGCTCTAACTGTCTTTTCTTAGCCAATAAACTCTCCTTTGATACTTTTGGTAACTCCGTATCCGTACCACTCTCGGCAAGCTTATTCATTTCGAGCTGCAATTGCGCACGAAGATTGGTAATGGTCTTGAGTAGCTCCTGATCTTTGGAGCCCCCATTGATATAAATCTGATTAAGATCATTAATTTTTGACCGGATTTGAAGAATGGCGGTGTTGGTTTCTGAAGAAGAGGTGCCTGTGGTGGCGGTGGCTGACAGGGAATTAATTTGATCCGTCACATCAGCGATCGATAATTTTTTGCTTCTGATCTCATCCAGTTTTTCCTGGCGCAACAGTTCGTAATCCACAATCTGGGTGGATTTCAACTCCAAAAAGTCACCTCCTAGTAAATTATTGGACGATTTAAATTTGTCGAGGAAAAGGGTTTTCTCATCCAGAATTTTCTTTTTCTCATTCACCAGCTCAGAGAAGAACTTTACGGACTCATCCGAGATATCCGTTTTCAGGGAGCTGTCGTAGCGGATATACTGTTCACTGAGCGTATTGACGATAAAAGCAGAAAGAAGAGGGTTTTCGGATACGAAGTTCACTTCAACAAAATCCGTAGAGCGTGCCCGGTTAATACTAAGTGTCTTTTTTAATTGCCACCCGGCATACTTGTACTTTTTAATTAATTCCAACAGTTCATTTTCTTTTGGATCGAAAGAAGACAGCATTTCCATTTTTGCTATTTTCTGCTCAAAGACCTCTACAATGGCCTTAATTTCTTCTTTTGATTTGCTGGCGAGCGGATCCTCTTCTTTCTTTAATCTTCGGAAGGGTACTTCACTGGTCAGATCATGTACCATCAGATGATACGTGAGCATGGACATCACCAGTTCCGAATTCATCCGTTCGATCATGTTATCAAACTTTACACCGGCTACCCACAAGTCAATTCGTTCATCCGCGATCTGCACCTTCTCGTTGGTGGTGAAGCCAGTGGTGAGCAGAGAAGTGGAACGGTATTTTTTGTCAGCAGTAAGGGAAAACAGGTAGGCGCCTACAGCCGCTACTATGGGTATGATGATCAGAATCCAGATCTTGCTTACTAATAATCTAAAAATCGTAGCTAGTTCCATTTGGGGCTAAAGAATTTAAACAAAATTACGCCATATATTCAATATTTTCCTAAAGCTTTGCTATTTGCTAAACAGATCATCTCGAAATCGATTGAATTCATTTTCTAATTTAAATTTGATGTTTTTCCGTCCTTCTAAACCCATTTATTACCTCGCGCTTTTCGTCTTATGAGAAAGTACATTCAGTCTTTAGATGGTATACGGGGTTTCGGAATCATCTTCGTTTTGCTCTATCATTTCCTCCGGTTGAACGGAAAAGACTGGAGTGTGATGGGTTTTTCCTGGATTTGGATACAAATGTTTTTTGTTCAGTCGGGATTTCTGATCACCGAAATCCTTCTGGAAAGCAAAAGCAAACCTTTTGGTACCTATATCGGGCAGTTTTACTGGCGAAGGATACTTCGCATTTTTCCAGTCTATTTTGTCTACATCCTGGCGTTTGTTGCGATCTATGTCGTATTTCGTAAGCCGGGCGACTTTTTACAGCGTTTACCGTATCTGCTCACCTTCAGCTACAACTATACCCGGTTTATCACTGACCTTGATTTCAACAGCATCTGGTTTATTCATTTCTGGTCGCTTGCACTGGAAGAACAATTTTATCTGGTGTGGCCTTTTCTGGTTTATTTTCTGAGCCGTAAAAACCTGCAATGGTTGATTGCATTTGCTCTGGTAGCAGCACCTGTATTCAGGTACTGGCTGACCAGCTACGTACTGGGGGCCGGTTACACGGCGGAGATGGCCGGTGAGATTACTTATGCATTCACCCTCAGTCAGTTTGATGCATTTGCTATAGGGGCAGCAATCCCGCTCTTTAATTTGCGTGAGAAAATCACCCAACCGGCAAAATGGATGGGAGCGACTCTGGTGATGGTATTAGCGGCCGGAGCCGTCAATTATATCTTCATCAAAAGAACTCATCCGGATTTCAGTATTTCCAGTTTAGGACTATCGGTGGCGATGATTGAAAACCTGCAACATGTATGGTCCTACTCGCTGATCAATTTTCTATTTCTATTTGTGATCATTCTGCTCATCAGGGAGGATTACAAGGGAATATTTAATTTTAAACCCCTCGTCAATATTGGCAAAGTAGTATACGGTATGTATATCTACCATTTTGTCATATTAGTTGCCGCATTAGCATTGAATAATTATCTGATCCACAACTTCTTCATTGCTTTTGTAATCGCGTTTCTATCCGCTTACGGTGCAGCGTATATCAGCTACCATTATTTTGAAAAGCGATTTCTGGGGTTGAGGGACTTCTGGTGGTCATCACACCAGAAGAAGTAGTGGTGGGCTAAGGATGGTGTTTAATAAACAACTTTAATCTCTACTCCATTTTTTCCTTTAGCCACTTCGTTTGAAGTTTTGGTCTTCAGTTTTTCTTTTGCTACCCCGGTTTGCAACTGAATGTACTCCAATACGTTTTTGGAACGATTCAGCGCAATAGAGTAGTTGATGGAAGGGGTGGTGCTATCATTAGCGAAGGCGGTGATTTCGATGGATTTCAAGAGTTTGGTGTTGTGCTTGCGCAGCACTGCATTGACCTGATCTTTAACGTGTGCAGATACAGTGGAGGAGTTGAGATCGAAAGAGACGAACTCCGCTTTGTCCTTATTATCGGCATCATTTACTTTCAGTCCTGAGAGCAACTGCTGCGTTTCCTGAACGATTTTGTTGATGGAATCCTTTAATATGGTTTGTTGCTTGAAGATACTTTGATAGATGTCAGAAAATTCAGCATCGCGATTGCTGGAAAAAGTACAGATAGTGTCGTTGTGTAGGGTGAAATAGGCGTCAAATTTTTCGCTGTTAATAGGTTTCCCCAGGTTTTTCGGTTTACTCCATACGGTCCAGCTTTCATAGAGTCTTTCCGATACGAAGATATCGGCATCACCCAAGCCTGCATGCCCGTTGCTGGAGAAATAAATCTTCTTTCCATCCTCTGAAAGGTAGGGCGCAATTTCAAATCCCTCGGTATTAATGGTCGACCCCAGATTTAAAGGAGTGCTCCATTTTTCTCCCGGCCCTTTTATACTCACATACAAATCTTCCTGACCAAATGAATCTTTATCGTTCATGGATATCAGCAGTATGTCGAACGTGGGGTTCATGTAATAGCCTACAAACTCGCTACGTTCCATGCCGGGTATGACAATGGTTTCGGGGGATGTCCATTCTCCATTCAATAATTTAGAAAAAGCAATACCACTTTTCTTGTTATAGGAGTTGAGGAGGTAGATAACAGTACCGTTTTTGTTGATGCCAATTACTGCGTTGCTTCCTTTTGTATTCCATTGTTTGAATTTGTTGGTAGCAGGAGTCCATTCACCTTCAGCGGTTTTATCTGATCTCCAGATATCAAGTCCTGCTATCTTACCAC